>DATGIG010000680.1:0-17249 GCA_035295825.1 Chthonomonadaceae bacterium
ACATCGCTGCCGATGCCGCTCAGCCCGCTGTAGTTGACGACGACATGGCTGGCGTCGGCGAGTTGCAGCGTGGTATCCCCTTGATGTCCATCCGCGGCCAGATAGAGGGCAAACGTCAGATTGGGACAGGGGGCGCCCTCATTGGCATTGAGCAGGATCAGAGGGCGAATACCGTGGTTTTTCAGAGCGAGCAGCCTCGTTTGCAGCGAAACCGGATCGATCAGTTGCGTGTCGTCGGTGTACTGCAGGCTATTCCATCCGACCTCGACCCGGGCGTGACGGATGCCATGTGAGGCAAGCATCTGCGCCACCAGGTCCGGCCTCTGATAGGGCAGGATGTTGAAGCCGACGCCGGTTCCATTCAGAAAGGTGGAGGCGGGGACCGTCTCAAGATAGCTGCGCCAGGGCTGCAGCCAATGCGATTCGGAACCGAAAGGGATTTCAAACAGGTAGTTCGGATCGGTATAGTTGGTCTGCGCCTTGAGTGTGGCGGGCAGCAGCGCCAGCAGGCAAACGAGAACTGCCCAGAGATTCAGCGCGAGGAATGAGAGAACGGCTGCGCAGGCTACGCCAACGCGGAGACGCATTGTTGAACCGTGAAATGCGCGCTTCATGAGCTAAGATCCTTTCTAAAATGATGACACCTCAGGGAACGCTATCGAGGATACCACGGGCGGATAAGCGTTCATGATCCGCTTTCATCTCACGCAGATATCATGCGAGAAGCTGCAGATCATCATTTCCCTTCAACAAAGTTTCACTCACTAAAGAGCGGAGCTTTCCGCGGCTTGTGCCACTGGGGAGAACATTTTGCAAGATTATTTCCTGGTTTCACAAAACGGGGATCGTCATGACGCGGGTTCGATATGGGAATAAACACGAATGAGAGGAAAACTGCCCGCCTCGTTCGCATCCAGGCGGTCGCGCCCCAGATCCCGCAGGTGGCTCTGGAGCCGGTCGGCATCCTGTACCAGTTGCAACCAGTCCACTCCATAAAGGCACGTGGACCGTCCAGCCAGGGCGCGCTCCAGCCTGCGCGCACCCGCATCCAGCTTGTTCACCGCGCCTACCCAGTTCGCCCGCACCGTGAGATGGTAGCAGCCGACCGCGATCTGCAGCACCCCCTGATAGAGTTCGCGCACCGTCCGCCGCTCCGGTATCCATAGCGCCTCCAGAGTCTCATGACATTGGAAGTAGTCGCCCCGGTTCAGCTCCTCCAGCGCAACATAGAACTCCGATGGCAGGCTCTCCGGCCAATCGGCGGCGTTCGATATTTCGTCCGGCATCGGCAGCTCTCCTCTTCTCCACCCCGCTCTTCCACGAATCGGGCGGTTTGAACCGTTGCCAAATTAGGCGGCTAAAACCGCCCGCCGGAACGTGGGAACCAATATTTGAGGTGATCCGTTCCTATGTACGAATAAGAGGCAGCGCGCTTCTCCAGGGAGTTCCGGGAGGAGGCGTTGCATCAGGAAGAGGCGCAAAGCGCCGGAGGGAGGAACGATATGTTACATCAATTCGCACGCAACTGGTGGGCGCTCGCCCTGCGCGGTGTGCTGGCCATTCTATTCGGAGTGCTCGCCTTCGCTATGCCTCTGAATACCGTGACCGTGCTGGTATGGTTATTCGGCGCTTACGTACTGGTAGATGGGATCTTTGCCTGTATTACCGCCGTTCGCGCGGCAGGTCACGGGGAGCGCTGGGGCTTTCTGCTGTTTGAGGGCATTTTAGGTATTCTTGCGGGTATCATCACCTTTGCCTGGCCCGCGATCACCGTCCTGACGCTGCTGTATCTCATTGCGTTCTGGGCCATCTTTACGGGGGCGCTGGAGATTGCCGCCGCCATCCGACTGCGCAAACTGATCGAGAATGAGTGGATGCTGGCTCTGACCGGCGGCGTCTCCCTGCTGCTGGGCATCCTCTTGATCTTAGCACCGGCAGCCGGGTTGCTCGTGTTGGCGTGGATGATCGCGTGGATGGTCGGCGCGTATGCGATCCTGTTCGGCCTGCTGTTGCTGGGGCTGGCGTTCCGCCTGCGCCGCCATATGCCGCACCTCCCAGGCTCGCATCAGGCCCAGGGCGTCTGATCCTCTTTGCGAAGAGACCTCGCACACATCTGATCCTGAAGGAGGGTGTGCGCGAGGAGGCAAAAAGCGGACAAATGTCTTGGAAACAGGAGGAAACAGGCCTGTCTTAAGGGAACACCCCGGATATTCGATCCAAGGACAGGAGATACTTATTGACGCCTCAGCACGACGCACCGCCCGGTGGTGAAACGCCCTCGGGGCCATTCGCCTGGTATCTGCGCATTCCCATGTTCGCGCGCATTCTGACGGCGTTGGCGCTGGGCGTGGTGGTAGGGCGGCTCTGGGGAGGCCATACCGCCGTACTCAAACCCTTTAGTGGTGTGGTGCTGCGGCTGCTGGGCGCGCTTGCCACGCCGCTCATTTTTCTGGCCGTGATCCGGGCGCTGCTCAAGGCCGATGTGCGGGGACGCGACGGCCTGCGCCTGCTCTTTCTGCTCCTCTCGAATACCGTGGTCGCCATCTGCATTGGCCTGCTGGTCGCCAATACCGTGCAGCCGGGGTTGCATGCGATGATCCGGGCAGCGCCGCACGCGCTGACCCAGAAGCCGTTCGATCCGCTGGAGGACCTGCTCAATAAGGTCCCCGGCAACTTCCTGAAGCCGCTGGCGGAGAACGACATCATGGCGGTCATTCTCATCGCCCTGGCGGTAGGCGTGGGGCTGCGGCAGATCCGTGAGAAGCAGCATCCCGAATCGGCGGCCAGCCAGCACGACGTCCATGGGCTGATCGAAGGATTTGTGGACGCCGGTTTCCGCCTGGTGATGGTCCTCCTGAGTTGGGTATTGGAGTTGGTTCCGTTGGCGGTCTTCGGGGTCGTGGCGGAGAAGGTGGGCCAGCAGGGGCTGACGGCCTTCCTACCGATGGCCTGGTTTGTGCTGGCCGTGCTGCTCGCGCTGGCGCTCCAGGCGAGCTTCTACCTGGTCCGGCTGCGCCTCGGCTCCTGGGTATCTCCCCTCCGGTTCCTGCAGGGCGGGGCAAACGCACTCCTGACGGCCTTCTCGACCGCCAGCTCCGCGGCGACGCTGCCAGTCACCTACGAATGCATGACCCGCCGCATCGGGGTCCGGGAGGCGTCCGCCAGCCTGGGCGTCATGATCGGCGGGGCGTTCAACCACGATGGGACCGCACTCTATGAGGCGATGGCGGCGCTCTTTATTTCGCAGATCCTGGGCAAGCACCTGGGCCTGGGCGAGCAGATCATCGTCGTCTTTATGGCTGTCATGGCCTCCATCGGGGCGGCGGGTATTCCGGAGGCCGGGCTGGTCACCATGATGGCGGTCTTCATGGCGGTGCGGCTGCCCGTCGAATACATCCCGCTGCTGCTCGTGGTGGACTGGTTCCTGGACCGCTGCCGGACCGCCATCAATGTGATGGGGGACATGAGCGTCACTTGCCTGCTGGACGGAAAGCAGCCGCAGGAGACGGTCACAGAGAACCCTTGAAGGCGACTTCCCGCACGCTGCCTGAAGGGCTGTTTGAGGAGAGGAGTACCATGCCGGAAACGTTATATCTCATCGATGGTTATGCCCAGATCTTCCGCGCTTACTATGCCATTCGGGGCGGGATGAACAGCCCGGTCACCAGTGAGCCGACGCACGCGGTCTTCGGCTTTACGGGCATGCTGCTCAAGCTTTTCGCCCAATTCCAGCCCCACTATGTGGTCGTCGCGGTGGACGCGCCCGGCCCCACGTTTCGGGACGCCCTCTACCAGCTCTATGCCCAGGTCGGTCAGCCCGGCGTGGAACTGTCCCCGCTCGCCCTCCTGCCCCCTCTGGAGGTCGGGGAGCCGTCTGACCTCGGCACGGAAGCGCCTGCACTGGCCGGGGCGCTGCTTGCCGGGGAGGAGCCGGAAGAGATCTCCCTGCCCATGGAGGAGGGAGCGCCGACCCGCTATGCCCACTACAAAGGGACCCGGCGGGCGACCCCGGACGACCTCACCTCGCAGGTGGACCGGATCTTTGAGGTGATCGAGGGGTTCGGCATTCCCATCCTGGGGCTGTCGGGCATCGAGGCAGACGACGTGATCGCCACCATCACCCAGCGGGTGCTGGACAATCCGGCCTATCGCGACGTGAATATCCGGATCGTCTCGAAGGACAAGGATCTGGAGCAGCTCATCGGCGACCGGGTTTCCCTCTTCGACATCCATACCGACACGGTCATCGATGCCGCCGCCCTGCAGGCCAACAAGGGGATCACCCCGGCACAGGTCGTGGATGTGCTGGCGCTGATGGGCGACAACGTGGACAATGTGCCCGGCGTGGAGGGCATCGGCCCGAAAACCGCCGCGCAGTTGGTGCAGCAGTTCGGCTCTCTGGAGAGCCTGATGCAGCGCCTGGATGAAGTGAAGGGCAAGCGCCGGGAGAACCTGGAGCGGGCGCAAGGCTACCTGCCCATCTCGAAGGCGCTGGTGACGCTGAAACGGGACGCGGAGTTGCCGTTCTCGCTGGAGAGAGCCCGCGTGGGGCCGATCCACCTGCAGAAGCTGATCCCCCTGTTTCGCGAGTTGGGCTTCAATCGCTTCCAGGAGGAGGCGCGCCAGTTGGCGGCAGCGGAGGGAACCCCGGCGGAGACGGCTCCTCCGCCGAGCGCAGCCACGTCCACCCCGGTGGAGGAGGGAGGCGCGGCACGGGAGGCCGATACGGAGACGCCGTATGAGACCGCGACCGCCGGAGACTACGAGGCGATCACGACGCGGGGGCAACTGGAGGCGCTGGTCGCCGAACTGCGCTCGCAGCCGCTGGTGAGCGTGGACACCGAGACGACCGGGCTGGGACGAGACGCAAAGCTCTGCGGGCTGAGTTTCTCCTGGCGACCGGGGCACGGCGTCTATGTGCCCGTCCTCTCCCCGACCCCGGAGGCGCATCTGGATACGGCTACGGTGCTGTCCGCCCTGAAGCCGCTGCTGGAAGACCCCGACCTGCCCAAGTGCGGGCACAACCTGAAGTTCGACGCCCAGGTCCTGCTGCGGGAGGGGGTCCATCTGCGCGGCGTGGCCTTCGATACCATGCTGGCGAGCATCCTCCTCGATCCGGCGCAGTCCGGGCATAAGCTGGACAACCTGGCCCTCCTCTATCTCCACTACTGCATGATCCCCATCTCGGACCTGATCGGGGGCAACGCCGAGCAAGTCTCCATGGACCAGGTTCCCCTGCCGGAGGTGACCGTCTACGCGGCGGAGGATACCGACATCGCCCTGCGCCTCGCCCACGCGCTGCAGCCGGAGATGGAGGCGCGGGGATTGGCGTCACTGCTGAGAGATATCGAAGCGCCCCTCACCACCGTACTGGCGGAGATGGAGGCGAACGGCATTCTCTGCGATCCGGAGGAGCTGAAACGGCAGGGCGAGGCGCTCAAGCAGCGTGTGGACGAGCTTCGGGGCGAGGTTCAGGCGGCGGCGGGCTGCACGTTCCAGATCGAATCCACCCAGCAACTGGCGGAGGTCCTCTTCGACCGGCTGGGCTACGCCTCTCCGAAGAAGACCAAGACCGGGCGCTCCACCGACATCACGGTGCTGGAGAAGCTGGCGGCGCAGGAGGACCGGAACGACCCGCGCACGGCGGTGCCCCGCCTGGTGATCGAGTACCGGCAGCTCACCAAGCTCATCAGCACCTACCTGGGCAACCTGATCGCCTCCATCCAGCCGGAGGACGGGCGCATCCACAGCACGTTCCACCAGTTGGTAACGGCGACGGGGCGGCTAGCCTCGCACAACCCCAACCTGCAGAATATTCCCGTCCGCACCGACATCGGGCGGCAGATCCGCAAGGCGTTTTACGCGCCGCGTGGCAGCCTGCTCATCTGCGCCGACTACTCGCAGGTCGAGCTCCGCCTGCTGGCGCACCTGAGCCAGGATCCGGCCCTGCTGGAGGCGTTTGAACAGGGACTGGACATCCACACGGCGGTCGCCTCGCAGGTCTTTGGGGTCGCACCAGAGCAGGTGACCAAGGAGCAGCGGGCGCGGGCGAAGACCATCAACTTCGGCATCATCTACGGCATCACGGCGTTCGGGCTGTCACGGCGGATCGAGGGCATGGACGTGGCGACGGCGATGGAGCTGATCGCCCAGTACCGACAGCGGTTTCCGGGCATCGAGCGGTTCCTGCAGCAGTGCGTGCGGCAGGCGCTGGAGCAGGGCTATGTCTGCACGCTGACAGGGCGGTTCCGCGCCATCCCGGAAATCCACTCGCCCAATCGGAACGAGCGCAACCTGGGCGAGCGTCTGGCGATCAACTCGGTGGTGCAGGGCAGCGCCGCCGACCTCATCAAAGCCGCCATGGTGAACGTCCAGCGGCGCATCGACCGCGACCATCTGCCCCTGAAGATGCTGCTCCAGATCCACGACGAACTGATCCTGGAGACGCCCGCCGACCGGGCGGAGGAGTACGCTGCATTGGTCTGCGCCGAGATGGAGCGCGCCATGACCCTGACCGTACCCCTGCGCGCCGAGGCAGGCATCGGCCCCGACTGGCTCTCCGCCCGATGACCTCGGGTTGGCGTTTAAGGGAACCTGAAGGAGGGGGCATGCCGTGCCCCCTCCTTTGCGCTCAAAAGAGGGTGCGGAGATCGTAGCGAGGATTGCAAAGCTCATCTCGCCAGTTCCGTTCCATTGCCTCCACTGTGATGCAATATACCTCTTGAACCGCTTTCGCAAGCTGTTCGCCGGCTTGCGCCTCCTTCGCACACACGGCCTTACGGCATAACTTCAGGTAGGAGTCCATTCCATACCGCGCAATGAGGAAGGTGGCTACGGAGGCGGCGTAGCCGTACGTCTGCCGGGCAGTATATTCGGGCCGATCCACATGACGCCATTCGAAGAAGAGCGTGGGATGCGCCAGCGTACGCCAGGAGACCGTGGGCGGCGGGCTAGAGTTTCGTTCGCCGCCGCCCACGTATACACCCATATAACACGCCAACCCCTCATCCAGCAGCCCATATAGTTTATGAGTGACATGCAGATTCATCAGTACATGTCCAAACTCATGCGCTACTGTCCTCCGGATCACCTCCCAGACATTGTAGGGCACGACGATGGCATCTCCATAAGCGTATCCGCTACACCATTTGCTTCTCTCCTTCTTCAATTGCAGGCGTTTGTGCAGTGTCTCGTTGTCCGGGAAAAGAAACACTCCCACTTTGAAGGGAAGCGGTTTCACCCCCATCAGTTCTTCCGCGCATCGGAGGGCGGCATCGCAGCCGCGCACGATCTGTGTAATCTCTGTGTCCGACTTCCCAGCCGGATAGTAGACGCGGACCCTATCCCCTTCCTGCATGCGCCAGGGATAGAGCGCGCGCAAGGTCACCGGGTTCGAGTTGCAGATGTATATGGCGAGAACGCCGTATGCCAGGAACACTGGAAGCGCTCCGGCAAATGCTTTCGCCCCGCTGCCCTGCGCCAGCGGGGTGAAGGCCGTCCAGAGTAGAATACCGGTTCCAACGGCGCAGAGGGTGAAGAGTACGCGGGCGGGGCGGTCGAAGCGCCAATGCAGTGCGCGCAGGTCTTCAAGGTACAGGCCGAGAAAGAGGGGAAAACTTGCGAATACGATGCCGCTCACCACCTGCTCCATTCGGACAGACGCCCCGAGAAGCGCCAGGAGGCAGAAAGCGCAAAAGCTGAGGAGGGCGAGGACCAGCCCACCGAGAAACGCACAGAAGGCGAAGTCCTGCCAATCCGAACGAGAGGACCGGCGATTGATCTGCCCGCGAAGGCGTTCGCGCAATGCTTGGAAGCCTGCGAACAGGATAGTAAGGCCCAGCCAGAGCAGTAGACTGATGCCGAAGTACGGATGCCTGCTGAGGGCGGCAAAAAAGACGCCGGGAGCAAAGAGATAGTTGTGCCAGGTCAACGGTGCCTCTCCTGCGCGTGGTATTTCCTATCTCTACGGAGGAAAATCTCCTCTCGTTTTAGAGCGGACCGTTCCTGCTGAAACAAGCGTTTCCCACGCTGACCGGACGCGCTTTGCTCACGCTTAGAGGGCATTCCTAAAGGCTGAAAGACGCACCGTGCCCACCAAATAGCACACCAGCGAGGATACTGTCGGCACGCAAGAAAAACATCCTCTTTTTCGTTGTGGAAGATTGACGAGGTGACACGGAGTGTGCAATAACATTACTCATCGGCTGTTTGCTCTACGCTCGGAAGATCGGAAGAAAGGAAACGACATGCGCACCTATTTTCCTGCAGTCCACCCCGTTTGCACACTCATTCGCCTCAGTATCATCGCCATTCTGCTCAGCGGACTGACGCTATGTGCGGACGCACAGAGTTATAGCTTCAAAGATCTGCTTGACTTCAATGGTTCTAACGGTAATGATCCCCTTGGCGGCGTGACGCTGGACGCGTCAGGCAATCTTTATAGTACAACCGCATCTGGTGGAGCGAAGGGCTTTGGTGACGTATTCAAGATCTCCTCTGGTGGTGTTTTCACCGACCTATTGGATTTTAACGTGACCAACGGAGCAAATCCATTTGTCGGTGTGATATTGGATGCATCGGGCAATCTCTATGGCACGGCCAGTGGAGGAGGCGCGAATCTCAATGGAGTACTGTATAAACTCTCTTCTAACGGTACGTATACCGACCTGGTGGATTTCGGCTCTTCCCCTTTCGGCGGCGATTCCCATGAAGGAGTGATTCCTGGAGGAATAGCTCTGGATGCGGCTGGCAATGTGTATGGCAGGACTTACACAAATTCAGGAGGCTTGGGGGGAGGAGTGATCTACAAATACTCGACAGATGGTAAGTACACTGTCCTCCACACGTTCAACGACACAGATACAAACGCCATACCGGTTCCCGGCCTGAAGTTCGATGCATCCGGAAATATGTACGGCACAACCTATTCTGGGGGAGCGGCGCAGGCCAATGGACAGATATTCAAAATCACACCCGATGGTACATACACCGATCTGTTCGACTTCAATGGTACCAATGGCGCCCACCCGCTTGCGGATGTAGTTTTTGATGCTGCAGGCAATCTCTACGGGACAACTTCGGCTGGCGGCGCGAATGGGGATGGAGATATTTTCAAGCTTGCGCCCGATGGAACCTTCACCGACCTATTCGACTTTAACGGCGCCAACGGATCGGACCCAATTTCTACCCTGGTGTTCGATTCAACAGGCAACCTGTATGGAACGACCTACAAGGGGGGAGCGAATGGCGACGGAGAAGTTTTCAAGCTCGCTCCTGATGGAACCTTCACCGATCTATTGGACTTTAATGGCGCCAACGGGGCTAATCCCTCTGCCGGCGTGGTACTGGATTCGTCCGGAAATCTCTACGGCACAACCACGGTTGGCGGTGCAAATGGTGATGGATTGGTGTACGAGTTGCCTATCCAAATGACGCCGGAACCGGGTGCCTGGACCATGGCCCTCGCGCCTGTCAGCGCATGGCTGATTTTGCGCCTCCGACGCAGAAAAGCGTGCTGAATATTCCTCGCAACAAAAGCGGAGACGGTGGGAGTCGAACCCACTAAAGGCATTTCTCCGGCCTTTTCCCGTACCGGAGTTACCTTCCTACCTCTTGCAAGAGACCACTACGTACCGATTAGTTCCGTCTCCATAACCTTTGCAGGATCTACCTATGTTCCTTATCGTAGGGCACATAGAGTTCAATCAATATATTCAGTTTTCCCAGGCGCTCCACCAAAATGGGCCGAACCTCCTGCCAATTCAACTGTCCCTTGCCGCATCCAAGAGCCGGAACCGCCAGCGATTCGATGCCCCATTCGTGATAGTGTGTCGCCAGATAGTCCAGTCCCGCCTCGACGTCCTTTTTGTTGCAGATACTGCTCGCAAACGCCGTAAAATCGGATACACTCTTGATGTAGGGCGGTTTTCCTGCTGGAAACTTGGTTTGGTCACCTTCAGTTTACCGACGGAAGCTGCCATGCGATCTTAAATTGTCTGATTACCCGACGTTAGTCGGGTAGCAAGTTGAGTGATGAGCGAACCGACACATCAAAGCAATTTTCATGTAGACCTGAGCGGCAAGACCGCACTGGTGACCGGGGCCGGATCGGGGATCGGCCTCGCTATCGCGCAGGCCCTGGCACAATCCGGCGCGCACGTCCTCCTGAACGATGTCGCGCCCGAACGCGCCCAGGCTGCGGCGGAGGCTCTTCAGGCCGAGCCGCTGCCCGGCGACATCACCGATCCCGACTTTGTCGCCGTAGTCCGAGATCGCGAATGCGACATTCTGGTCAACAATGCCGGCTTTCAGCACGTTGCCCCTATCGAGACCTTCCCGCCCGATGTCTTTCGCCGGATGCTCGAAGTGATGCTCGTCGGGCCGTTTCTCCTGAGCCAGACGGTGGTGCCGGGAATGAAACGTCGGGGCTTTGGGCGGATCCTCAATATCGGCTCGGTCCACTCTAAGATCGCCTCCGCCAACAAGACCGGCTATGTGGCGGCGAAACACGGCGTGCTGGGCCTCACCCGCGCACTCGCCCTGGAGACCGCGCCCCATGGGATCACGGTCAACGCCATCTGCCCCGGTTATGTGGATACGCCTCTGGTGCGCAATCAACTGGAAGACCTGGCGCGCACGCACCAGGTCGCTCCCGAAGCGGTCCTTCCCGACGTGGTGCTGCGCCCTGTCCCTCTCAAGCGGCTGCTCGCCCCGGAAGAGATCGCCTCCCTGGCGCTCTTTCTCTGTTCGGACGCCGCAGCAGCCATCACCGCGCAGGGCTACACCATGGACGGCGGCTGGTGTCAGGTATAAAATATCTGCACGATGCGATGGCGGCTGGTCTGACGGATCCTATCTGGACGATCCAGGAGTTACTCATGACGATGAGTAACTCCTGGTGATCGTGGCGCCCCGAAACAACTCCCTGTAGGGACACTACCGAACGGTTTGATCCTGTTTTTCCTGGGGTTGTGCTACCTTGTCCTGGGGTAGTTGGCACAGGCTCGGCGTCTCTTCCCAATGCTGGATGAACTGCTGTTGGCAGGACGCCATCCGCAACTTGATCAAGCCCAGGTATTTGAGGCGGAAGTTGCCCACCTCTTTCATGATCTTAGTATTGTCCCAGCCATCCATCGAGTGGCGGATGAGCGCGGACATCGTGCCCGCGCGCCCCTGGCCGCCCTCGCAGTGGATCAGGATGGGCCAGTTGTCGGGGTTGGAGACCGTCTCCATGAGCTTTTTGGCCTGCTCTTCCGTCGGGGCGTGTTCGTCTTTAATGGGGATGTAGACATAGTTCACGCCCTGGGGAAGCAGGTCTTTGTCCTGCGGGAACTCCTCGCGCAGGTTGATGACCGTTTTCAGCCCCTCCTTCGCCAGGAGCGCGTAGCCTTCGCGGGTCGGCTGCCCGGAGCGCCAGATGTTGTCGTTCAGTTTGCCGAAATTGCGGACGCCCTCGGCTTTGATCGGATGGGTGGGCGCACTCGATGTCGGCCACGCCTCCTTGAGACGCGCCTCCACGCTGGCGACCGTAGGAGCGGCGGGCTTTGCCCCCGGACCGGCATCCTCTCCCAGCGCGACCTGCGCGATTGTCAACGGGATAACAGAGAGGGTAACACACAGGCAACCCCAGAATTGTTTCATAGAAGGCTTACTCCTTGCCATTGCCGCGAACTGCCTGTTTGCAAATTCGTTCGGCTGCTTTATCGTGCAACAATACGTTGATGAATTACTATACTACACTTTTTTGAAAACGGCAAGGGCAGGGCGCAACGGTTCTGCGGCAAGGGAAAAGAGGCGGGATTGCGACCATAAAAAACAGAGGGCGCATGCGCTAGCATGCGCCCTACCAGACGACATCAGAAACCTTATCCCGCTTTGTGCGTCCGGGTCGGTTTCAAGTCCCCGTTGATGAGCACCCAATCCCCGGTGTTGCGCGCGGTGAGTTTCTCGCCGGAGGGGAGGGTCACCTCGAACGGCCCATCCGTTGCCGGGTTGTAGGAGACGTGAGTGTCGACGCCGTGCGGGCGCAGCGGCGGGATCTCGTTGCTCAGGCCAAAGTCCTGGATCATATGGTCACGGCGCGACACCAGCTTCTCCAGGAGCAGGCGCGCCACCGGCGCCTCGTACCCTGCCGCAATCAACGCCGTCTTGATCTGATCCTCGGAGAGCTGCGCCATCCGGCGCGCGATCCAGCGGGCATCGTCCAGGTTCAGCTCATAGAACGGCTCGATCTTGGATACCGGCATATAGTTGCAGATCGGCACGGTCATCTTGCCGGGAGCCTGCGGGTGCGTAAAGGTCCATTCGTAATCGTTGGGCACGTTCTGGTACAGACTGCTTTTCAGCTTGCCATGCACAAAGCGGATCAGCCCGGAGGAGTTGCCGAACAGTGCACCGAGGTCGGTGACCACATGCTTGAGGCGGTAGGAGCCCTTCTTCTCTTCCACCAGATAGAGGCGATTGTTGCTCCAACGGACATCCCAGTTATCCATCCAGGCATCCAGGACGGCCATGGCGCGTACCTCCCGCAGCCCGTCGTGGTTCAGGTTGTTATAGTCCCAGAAGCCGATATCATCGCCCTCCTCATCTTCATTGGTGGTAACGCTGGCATCCTTCAGCACCACGTAGTCCAGTTTGCTCTCAAAGGCCGTGTTATAGAGCGACGGGTTCTTTTCGGGCTGTTTTGGCCGGGAGTGGCCGGGAGCTACCGGGAAGAGTTGAGTACGCAGCGCCTCCGCTTCAATCCGCGAGCCGTCCTTCAGCACCGCATACTGGATGTAGTGGAAGGGATCGAAATAGCGGTTCGGATGCTCCTTGAAGAGCGGAATATGCGCCAGTCGGATCTCCGTGGAGTTCAATTGGCGGGCATTGAACTGGGTCAGAATTCGCCGATCCCATTGGACCTTGACCTCCGGCGCATAATCGTAAACCTCGACGGGGTAGCCCATCGCCCAGAAGATGCGCGAGGCGAACGGCCCAGAGGAGTGCTCTTCGTCGAACTTGACTTTCCAACGGACGTCGTCGCGCATCACCTCAAAACTGGGATGGATGCCATAGCCCTTGTGCGGGCTCTTAAAAGTGCAGATCGTCGTGCTGAAGTCGGGTAACGCGGCGCGATCAAAGCCGATATAGAGATCTCTGCCCCGATTGGATTCCGGCGGCGACCAGTAGGTGGACGGGAGCGGGTCCACCTTGCTCAAATCGGCGGCCTCGTAGGTGCTCAGGTTGATCGCCGGATCCTTGGCGCTGCCCCGACCGCATGCGTTCAGGGTCAGGTACCGGGTCCGGAAGAGCACATCCCCCAGATCCACGCTGCTGCGCCAGACATAGGGCGTACGGAAATTGCTCTCCACGGCCCAGGTGATCTCCTGGATATCATGGATCTCTGCGGCAGAATCGCCCTTGCCCTGCGCCAGGTTTCCGGCGATCTGTTCCAACGCCTTCAGGCCGTTTCGAACTTTCTTGGAGCTCCAGTCCTCACCGCCTTTATGCTTAGCCTCCCTGGGCGTCCCCTCCGTTGCCTCTTCGGTAGCGTCGCTCTTCTGCTCCTCTTTCTCCGCCTTCTCTGCTTGCTTGCCTGCTTTCTCGCCTTGCTGGTCCTGCTTCTTGTCGGCCTTCTGCTCTTTTTTCTCCGCTTTCTTGTCGGCCTTCACTTCGTCCTTTTCGGTTTTCGCGAGCGCGCGTAAGTCCTTCACTTCCTGAAGGAATGCCTGCAGGTCTTCCTGTTTGGCAAGGTCGTACTTGCGCTTCTCCAGGGTCACCGTCGTCTCTATATGGACGACAGGCCGATAGATGGTTCCGGCTGCAGGGCGGGACACATTTGCCGTCGTGCGCGTCTCCGACGGCAAACGGTCCTGTGCGTGCAGTTCCAGCGATGCAGCGAAGATACAGGCGCCTGTGATGCCCATAAGCATCCCCGCCTGCAGTAAGAAGTATTTAGATGGTGTGGTTTTCATGTTGTCTCTCTATTCATTTTTTGGGTTTGCCGCAAAGCCGCTTCCCTGTTGGGGCGGGGCATTTCAGAACAATTTCAAGCTCAGGCTGAAGCCGTCGGTATCGACCCCGCCGATCTGCCCGCTGACCCGATAACTGGCCGTCAGGGTGACATAGCGGTGGACTTTTAGCTCCGCCCCGACGGCCATGCTCGGCACGACCGCGACGGTGTCGAAGAACTGCTGCTCGGAATGGACTTCCCCCACAAAGTAGCCGGCGGAAACGAAGGGCACGACCCGCCCCACCCGTCCCCGCTCGCCGCTAACCTCGAAGCTCGGCCCCGTAAGGCTGAAGGAGTTGCCCGTGGTAAAGGGCAGCCAGTGGTCGCTGGCGCCTGCGATTTCGAGGCCGCCCGTAATGAGCAAGCCGTTGCGATGGGCCGGGCGAACATAGAAATGGCTATCGCCTCCGAACTTGGGCGTACCGAGCGCCTGGACGGCGCTGCTGCTCGTAAACCAGTACCCGTTGATGCCGACGAAAGAACTGATCGCCTCCCGCAGGAGATTGCCCTGCGCCCGCGCACCCGGCGTAGAGCCGATCACCATCAGGGCTAACATCAGTGCGCTGAGAGCTCCTGATCGAACCCTACGCCCAAAGGCGCAGTTCTCTCTCTCCCGGCGTGGAGGCGCGGCTTGTTGCGCCCCGTGAAGAGGGTCCGTGGGGTGAGGCGTGCTTGCAGAGATGTCGGAATGGCGTGCGGTGCGTAGTTGGAATTGCATGTGTTTAGCCTCCTGTAGGTGCTGGGTATTCAGGTTCGCGTTGTTGGTCTCTTTCTGCCCCGGCGATACGCCTGGCGGATACATTGGATTTTACCTCCGCCCGCGCGCAAACGCGCCCTTTCACCACGACCCAATCGTCATCCGGCGCGGTGACGGTCCGGTTCTGGGAGGTCACCACGGAGATAAGCCCATCCCGGTGCGGATCATAATCGAACGTCTCGCTCTCGTCCATCGGCGAAATGGGCGCATAAGAGAAGCCCAGATCCGTCAGCGCCTTATTGCGGCGCTGGACCAGTTTATTGAAGTAGAGCCGGACTTCCGCAGAGGGCATGCCGCTGGCGATCAGCGCTTCCAGGATCTGTTTGCCCGTGAGCTGCGCCATGTAGGGCGCGATCCAGCGGGCGTCGTAAATATCCGCTGCTTTGAACGCGTCATTTCGGATGATGGGGTGGAAATTATCGTCCAGCGGGATCGCCGTATCGTTCGGGCGCGCCGGGTGCGTAAACGCCCAGGGGAGATCGTTGGGCGACTGGGAGTTCATCTTGGTCGCGTCATCCGCACGGCCCAGGCACGATCCGATGTCGGTGATATAGTGTTTGAGCGTCCTTTTGCCCCCTTGTTCGGTCATATAGAGTTTGTTGTTGGAGACGTTGGCATCGAACTCATTGAGCCAGGCCGCAAGGAAGGCGAAGGCGCGGTTCTCCCGAATGCCCGGATTGCCCTCGCCGTTCCAGTCCCAATGGCCGAGGTAGGTCATGTCGTCGTCATCATCCAGGTCGTCTTTCAGGCGAACATTTACATCTTTGTAGATCAGATACTGGATCCGATCCGCAAAGGCGGTATTGAAGTTGTCTTTGATCGTCTCGGGTTTGCCGTGCGGATTCTTATACAGCTTGCGCTTAAAGGCATCCCAGTTCGGCTCCGGCCTCACCGTCACCTCTTTGCCCTGTTCGTCCCGCATCACCACGGCGCTGACGTACTGCAGCGGGTCCAGATAGTGCTGCAGGTGCTCCTTATGGACCGGGAGGATCCCTCCCAGGCTCACGGTGAGGGTCTCATCTTCGCGCGTATTGAACTCCGTGAAGATCCTCGGATCCCACTTGACTTTGACGGTCGGCGCACAGTCTACAGGGGTGGTATTGAAGCCCAGCGCCCAGGCGATACGGTGGGCAAAGGGCTGGGAGAACTGCTTTTCAAACTTCAGCTTGACGTTGCCATAGGGCTTGCACTTCACGTCGAAGCCGGCATGCACGCCATAGGTCTGCTTCGAATGCCGGTACGTACACACCACGTCCTCGAAATTTGGCAACGAGGTACGCCCAAACCCATAGTAGAGGTCCAGCTGCGCGATGTCGGTGGGCCGGTTCCAGTAGGTGGAGGGCAGTATCGGGTCCGCCTTGCTCGGATCGGGATCGGAGCGAGACAGATTGGTCGCAATGCCATCCTTGCCCAGGCCCACCAGAGGGTGTCGCAGCTCTTTCTCTTTCGACATGGCCGCAAACGCCTCCATATCGCCGGGCAGCACCCGCATAAACGCGCCGCGCACGGCGCCCGCCATCAGGTAGAGATCGTTGAGCAGTTGGACGCGCGCCGTACCGTCCGCTGTGGAGAGTTCCACCGCGACAGCGCGGGTCGCTTCCATGGCATGGCAGGTTTTTTTGTCGATATAGTTTTTCGGCGCCGGGTGGCGCAGGGGATCTTTTTCGTGCGCTTCCCCCAACGGCTCCTCTCTCTTGGATCGGGCGATCTCGGTATCGAGCGCGGCGATGTACGCCGCCAGATCCTTACTCTGATCCAGTCGGTACTTCTTGCCGAACAACTCGGTCTGGTAGGAATCCGCCGCCCGGTTCTCCTTTGGGGCGGGATCGGCCCGGAGAACAACTCCTACTCTGGTCGCCAATATCAGGCTAGAGAGGAAGATGCAAAAGATTAAGGTCTTCTCAGGTACCGGTTTGATTCTTTCAGGGCTCATTCTGACAATAACTCCCGCTTCCAGGTTGCGTCCAGCATGTGCAGAAAAGAGACGCCGTGGATGACAAAGCCTGTGCCCCCCTCATTAGAAGCGTAGTAAAGACGGACGCCAGGACGATTTGTTCCTTAGGCATAGCGGAATGCTCTATCGCTGCATGTTGTTGGCTTCGATAGTCCCCTCGGAACAGGAAGGGACAAGCCCCAGAGTAGGGACGTTCACGGGCCGATAAAGCAGAGGGTGGGAGTGTAACTTTTCCTTGGAGCGTACACGCTGGAGACCATACGAGAACTCTCTGCAGGAAATACGACGCTGGCGGATAATCATATCCGCGAGGGCGTGGTGGTGAAGCCGGTCGTGGAGCGTATGCATCCGAAGATCGGACGGGTGGCGCTCAAGTACATCGGCGACGCCTACCTCTTCTCGAAGAGCGCCGAGCGCGATACACACGACGTTTGACGGATGGACGGCGTTGAAACGCTGTTCTGAGATGCGAAACCCGCCTACGCGGGTTGGGAATGCAGTCCGCGAAGGCGGACTTTGTGTATCAGAACGGCGTTTCAACGCCG
>DATGIG010000681.1:0-2822 GCA_035295825.1 Chthonomonadaceae bacterium
GCAGGTAGGCCAGCGCCAATCCCCCGATGCCGCCCCCGGCCCGCGCCAGAAACTCCCGCCGCGCGATATACTGCGGCCCGTTGTGATTTTCTTTCTGTTTCGCCATTCTCACCTTTTCCTTTGCCACTTCCCCGCCTGATAAGGTTTGACCCTCAACCCCCCGCCCTTCTCCCTATACCGCTCCTTCGTCGCTAGGGAGAAGGGAGCAAGGGTGCAAGCGTTCCTCCCTTATTGGCAGGGAGTAGGTTGTGTTATGTGCTCTAATTTAGGAATCGATATTTGTTTCAGCTATACCACTTGAAGCGCTTTCTGATAGTAGGGTATATACCCCATTTTCCTCAACCCAATTCTGGGACATGAACGCCCTGGCAGGTAATACGAGTCGGCCTACGCTGACACTTAGCGACTAACCAACCCTGCTCTCTGTCCATAAGAGAGGATCGCTTGCAGCCTTACTCCCTTCTCCCTAGCGACGAAGGAGCGGTATAGGGAGAAGGGCGGGGGGTTGAGGGTCAAACCTCTCGGTCTCTACCAGACTTTAGAATTCCATTTTTTTCACGGCACATAGACGAACTCGTTCAGGTTCAAGAGCGAGTGGCAGAAATCGGCGAGGCCAGAGGGGCCGCGCTTGGTCAGAAAATCCAGGCTCAGGGCGCGTTCGCGCGGGGTTGGGGCGCGGCCAAAGCAGAGACGGTAGGCGCGCTCGATCTGTTTGCCGGGATCTTTGCCGACCTCCTTTTGGATGCGTTGCGCAAAGAGCGCGGACTGCCGTAGGACCAGCGGATCGTTGAGCAGGGTCAGGGCCTGGGTAGGGGTCGTGGTGATATTGCGCTGGGCGACCGCGACGGTGATCTCTGGGCAGTCGAAGACCTCCAATTCCGGTAGCAGTAACGAGCGCTTCACCTTCACGTAGACGCTGCGCCGCCAGGTGGAGGGGCCGTCCTCACCATCCTGCCAGTTGGGACCCTGGAACGTATCGGCGCGTAGGGAGGGATCTACCGGCGGATAGACGGGAGGGCCGCCCATCTGCAGGTTGAGCGTCCCGGCGACCGAGAGAATGCTATCGCGGATCACCTCGCCCTCCAGGCGGCGCGTCGGCATGCGCCAGAGCAGGCGGTCCTGGGGGTCAGCCTTCTCCGCCTCCGGGCGTATCGTGGAGGACTGCTGCCAGGTAGCGGAGAGCAGGATCATGCGATGAATCGGTTTGAGATGCCAGCCGTTCTCCCGAAACGTGACCGCCAGCCAATCCAGCAGTTCGGGATGGGTGGGCGGGTCGCCGCTGAGGCCGAAATTGCTGGGTGTGTTGACGATGCCGCGCCCGAAGTGGTGCTGCCAGACCCGGTTCATAAAGACACGGGCCAGGAGGGGGTTGTCCGGCGATGTCAGCCAGTCGGCGAGGGCGGTACGGCGTCCGGTCGTCTGTGCCTTTGCGGCGGTGGGTGGAATGTCGGCGCTGCCGCCGGGCAGCGAGCAGATAAAGCCGGGCTGAACCACCTCGCCTTCGTGGTAAGCATCGCCCCGAATCAGCAGGTGCGCCGCCGGAAAGTCTCGGCCCCGGTCGGTGACGGCCATCGCACGCGGCAGAGAGGGTCGCTGCGCTTCGAGCGCCTGTATCGCTTTCTGTGTTGCGTCCCACTCCTTGTACGCCGCTTCGGGCAGCGCCGCCACGATCTGCTCGTCGTTCGGCTTGGCCTGTCCCTTCGCCTGTACCGCCTTCAATCCCTGCTGCTTCAGCGCCTCCAGCTTCTGCCGGAGGGGAGCGAGTTGCTTCTCGATGTCGACGTTCTTCGCCTCGGCGGCCTGCCGCTCCTCCGGCGTGGGGATTTCGATCTCGCGGCGCTCGGAGGGCGCAAAGATGGCGGAGAAGCGATAGTAGTCGGCCTGCTTGATCGGGTCGTACTTATGGTCGTGGCAGCGGGCGCAGCCCATGGTCAGGCCGAGGAACGCCGTACCGGTCGTCGTCACCAGATCGTCCAGCTCGTCGGAGCGGTTCTTGGCGTTCTGCATGACGATGTCCTGCGGGCCGCAGGCCAGGTAGCCGGTCGCGATAATCCCCTCATTGCTGGCGGGCGTGATCTCATCCCCCGCGATCTGCTCCCGCACAAAGCGGTCATAGGGCTTGTCCTGGTTGAACGCCGCGATCACATAATCGCGATAGCGCCAGGCCAGCGGACGATCCTTATCCCCCTCGAAGCCCCCACTGTCGGCATAGCGGATCACATCCAGCCAGTGCCGCCCCCAGCGCTCGCCGTAGCGGGGCGAGGCCAGCAGCCGATCCACCACCTTCTCCCACGCGTTGGGCGCGGTATCCGCCTCGAACGCCTGGACCTCCTCTGGCGTCGGCGGCAGGCCAATGAGATCCATATACGCTCGGCGAATGAGCACGTTGCGCGGCGCGGGTTTCGAGGGCGTCAGGCCGCTCTCACGCAGCTTTACCAGCACAAACGCATCGATGGGATTGTGTCCCCAGGTAGTCGAAGCGTGAGGGACCGCCGGCTTTACCGGCGGTTTGAACGCCCACCAGGTCGGTTGTGCGCTCCGTGTCTGGCCGGTCGGCACGGGCTTTTGCGGCGGATCGGCCCCTGCCAGACCACATAACAGCATCACCCCAATTACCATCAGAATCACAAAACCAGGCCGTGAACGACCAATTCGGGAGGGCGCAGCAAGCAGCGCCCCTACGGGGATGAATCCCCGTTCTGATATACGAAACCCGCCTTCGCGGGTTCCATAAGCCCCTCTCCCAGAATGGGGGAGGGGTTTGGGGTGGGGGCCAGTCCGCGAAGGCGGACTTTGTGTTTCAGAACGGCGTTTCAACGCCG
>DATGIG010000682.1:0-5091 GCA_035295825.1 Chthonomonadaceae bacterium
CCGTCTGCGCTGGGGTGTCGTGTAAGTAGGTGAATTCGGTCTGCGCCAGCTCTACGACCAGCGGATTGATCTCATAGAAGTGGTAGACATCGCCCTTCTGGCCGTAGCTCGCCAGCGTTCCCGTCCCCAGGCCGATCATCCCGACCCGCATCGGACCGTGTTCTTGTCCCTCCCGGAGCGCCAGCCCCACACCCGTTTCCGACCAGTAGTAACTGGTGGGTTGCCGCCGCCGGTCCGGGCTGGTAAACTGGTCGCCATGCATGATGGTGCCGTTCGTCAGGACACGCCGGTTCCTCTCCGGGTTCTGCCACCGCTTCTCGCCCACCTTCAAGACCCCGTAGAAGTTCCGCTCTAGCCGCCGATACCCCCGCGTCATGTCTAGCGCCTGTCGCAGCAGCGCGAAGAGCAGCATGCAGGTGACGCCCGCCATCATAATCCAGGCAGCCCGCTGCCAGAGCTGCAGCATATCCCAGTAGAGCGTAAAGAGCACCAGCAGGGCGCATAGGGCCAGGCCGATCTGGAGTTCGTACTCGCCTCGGAACAGATGGGGAGCGACGAGGCCGACGAAAATCCCGCCCAGTGCGCCGCCCAACGAGATCATCAGGTAGAAGACGGTGAGGTAACGGGGCGTAGGCTTGCGTCGCGCCAGTTCGCCATGGCAGAAGAGGCAGCAGATAAACAGTCCCGATGTCATCACCAGGATCATCACCAGAATCATGGGCGCGAACTGAAACAGTCGCATCCCTTGGATCTGGGTGATCGAGAGCGATAGGAAGCCTGTCATCGCGACCAGAGCCACCGCCGGGAGTGGCAGAAAGAGCGGGCTCCAGCGCCACTCGCGCTTTCCGAAGCAGACGATGAAGCTCAGAAGGTAGAGGCTGAGGGGTAGGATGCAGAGGAAGGGGATCGGCGCGACGTTCTGCGTGAGATGCGTGGTAACGGCCAGGAGAAGCGTGCAGGAGCAGGCCGCCAGCAAGGTCCAGAGGAGGTAATCCCTCCATCCGGGGGGGCGCGTCGCGGAGGACGTCACGTTCTCCACAGGATTTCCGTTCTGAATACCTTCGGCTTCCCTCCCTGCAGAGAGCGTAATCCCTTCCGCTTCCGCAGAGGTACTCTCCGCCGACGTCCAGACATTACCTCGGGTGCGCAGGGCGACAAAGGCGCAGAGGAGAACAAAGACTACATAGCCGAACGTCCAGAGATACGCCTGCCATCGTAGAGTGAGAAAAGGTTCGACCAGGGTCGGGTAGCCCAGCAGCGCCAGCATGGAGCCGATGTTGGAAAGGGCATAGAGGCGATAAGGAAAGGGGCGTGGACTGCCTTCCGTTTCTTGATTGTTGTTGGCATACCACGCTTGCAGCAGCGGACCGGTGGTGGAGAGCAGGAAGTAGGGCAGACCTACGGTCGCCGCCAACAGGAGCAGAATGCCCAGCGTCGGATCGGTGGTAGGCGTCGGCTTCCAACTCTCGTGGGGAAGGATCGGCAGCGCGAACAGGCTAACGGCGAGCAGAACCGTATGGACACGCCCCTGGACCACCGGACGCAGCAGCCGCACCGAGCCGTGGGCATAGAGATAGCCTAACAGTAGCACGACCTGAAAGAAGAGCAGGCAGGTGGTCCAGACGGCGGCGGAGCCGCCGAACCAGGGCAGAATGATTTTGGTGATGATCGGCTGTACTTGAAACAGCAGAAAAGCGCTGATAAAAATCGTCGTCGCGTAGCGGAGCATGCGTCTCCCAGGTTCCTCGGTGAATTGTTCTTCCTATTCTACCTGTTCCGTGGGACCTTCTGTTCACCACCTCTTATCGGCAGGAAGTTTGCCATGGTGCGGCGTATCAAAGGATGGGCGACATCGCAGGGAGCGAGGAGCGGAAACAGCGTGGTGATAGAAGATCAAAATCGGGAGACGGCGTTATGGCAGTACATCGCGGCAGAGGTGATGGCGCGTCGGCCTCTGGTAGCAGCGACAGTGGTGCGTGACAGCGGCTCGGTGCCGCGCCGGACCGGCGCGAAGATGCTCATCTACCCGGATGGACGTACCGTCAGCAGCGTGGGCGGGGGGCTATTCGAGGCGCTGATTGTCCGTGACGCGCTGGCGGCGCTGGCCTGTCGTCAGAGCGTTACGCGTACCTATTCGTTCAATCCGGAGGGCGCAGGGCCGCAGGCATTCGGAGCGATCTGCGGCGGGCGCGCCGATGTGTTTCTGGAGGTGATTATGCCGCCGGACAGGCTTCTCATTGTAGGCGGGGGACACTGCGGGAGGGCGCTGGCGCAGGCCGCTTCCCTGGTAGGTTTTCGCCTGGTGATTGCCGACGACCGGGCGGAGTATGCCCGCCCCGAGGATTTCTCCTTGCCCAATGTGGAGAGCGTGCTGCACCTGCCGCCGGATTTCAACGGCCTGCCCGTGCCCGACGAGCAAACCTATGTGGTACTGGTGAGCAAAGGCTTTGTGACAGATGAGGCTGCACTGCGGCGCGTGCTGAATACCCCTGCCTCCTATATTGGCATGATCGGCAGCCGCCGCAAACGCGATGTGGTCTATGCAAACCTCCGTGCAGACGGCGTTACGGAGGAGGCGTTGGCGCGCGTCCATGCACCCATCGGCCTGGAGATCGGCGCGGAGACCCCGGAAGAGATCGCGATCAGCATTCTCGCGGAGATCATTCAGGTCCGCGCACAGAAAGCGCCTAAGCCAACCCAGGAGCAGAGATAGATGAAACTTTGGGTCTGGGGAGTACTTGGTTTGTTGGTGGTAGCCGTGTACGTTCTTTTTGTTCTGTATCGTCTGTATCGTGCCTTCAGCATCAAGGCCGTGTCGCCATCTCGTTCTCCCTTAGCCCAGGCGGTTTTTGATGCGGACACGGCCAGAGCCCGCACCTTGCTTGACCAGGGCGCCGATGCGAACTCCACGATGAGCATGACCTACCGGATTGCACCGGGCGGCAACATCAGTGCCTCGTTTCGCGTTCCTATTTCGGGAGGAGGGGGGCCTCCTAAGACGGCTGGGGCAAAAGAATAAGCATTAAGCAACCGTTGCCGTCGGAGGTAACAGCGTGCTGATCAGCACAGTGGTTTCAGGGTGGTCTGCCAGAGCGACTGCTTCCTCTTCCGAGTGTGCGGTAACTTGGGCGTATCCGGTTGGGGTCGGTGTCCGATGAATGTAGAGGCGACGGTCTGTAACATCCATAACCCAGTACTCGCGTACTCCAGAACGGGCGTAGAGGAGAGCCTTGGTACTCAGATCGAAGCGCAACGTGGTATCGGAGACTTCCACAACAAGCAGCAGATCGTCGGGGCGGGGATGGCGATCGCTATAGGCGGTCGTAGGCGCAAGGGTTACCGCAATATCGGGTTCCGGTTCGTTGGTCTCTCCGTCTTCGCCGGGAACCAGAATGGGATCTTCGGTCTGTACATAGAGGTCGCCGAATAGAAGGGAGAGCCAGTGTGCAATGAGCTTTAACGTGATGCGGTGCAGCGGTTTCTGTCCCATTTTCGAAAGGATCTCCCCATCAATCAGTTCGTAACGGCCTGTGAGGCGTCCTTCCTGCGCCAGAAGTTCGCACTCTTTGCGCGTCCAGCGTTTTCGATTGGGGAACATTTCATTTTCCGGAGCCGTCAACGTATTCGCCATCCTGCCGATCCTTTCTCACGGGCTTGATGCTGTTTCCCCTATGACTCGCCGATCTTGAGGACGGAGAGGAAGGCTTCCTGCGGGATCTCGATGCTGCCGACCTGCTTCATCCGCTTCTTACCCTCTTTCTGCTTCTCCAGGAGTTTGCGCTTGCGGGTGATGTCGCCGCCGTAGCACTTGGCGATGACGTTCTTGCGGAACGCCTTCACGCTCTCCGCCGCGATCACCTTGCCGCCGATGGCCGCCTGGATACGCACCTCGTACTGCTGGCGCGGCACGACCTCCTTGAGCTTCTCCACCAGGAGGCGCGCCCGGTCGTAGGCTTTGTCGCGGTGGGTGATGAACGAGAGCGCGTCCACCGGGTCGCCGTTCATCAGGACGTCGATCTTGACCAACTTCGACTCCCGATAGTCGCTCAGTTCGTAGTCGAAGCTGGCGTAGCCCTTTGTTCGGGACTTGAGCTGATCGAAGAAGTCCATCAGGATCTCGGAGAGGGGGATCTTGTAGTAGAGCATGACGCGGTCGGCGGCGGGATACTCCACCTTCACAAACTCGGCGCGCCGGTCGCGGGCCAACTCCATGATGGTTCCGTAGTAGGAGAGCGGAGCCATAACGGTCGCGTCCACATAGGGCTCTTCGATGAGGTTGATGAGCGTCGGGTTGGGCATGGCGGCGGGGTTGTCCACATCCTCCACCTTGCCATCCGTCTTGTGGACATGATAGACCACGGAGGGCGAAGTGGCGATGAGCGATAGGTTGAATTCCCGCTCCAGGCGCTCCTGGATCACGTCCATGTGGAGCAGCCCGAGGAAGCCGCAACGGAAGCCGAAGCCGAGTGCCGCCGAGGTCTCCGGCTCGAACGAGAGGGCCGCGTCGTTGAGCTGCAGCTTGAGCAATGCTTCACGCAGGTCGGGGTAGTCGCCGCCATCCAGCGGGTAGAGGCCGCAAAAGACCATCGGCTTCGCTTTCCGGTAACCGATCAGCGCCTCCTTCGCCGGGTGCGCCGCGTTGGTGATGGTATCGCCGACGTTCGCATCTCCGATGGTCTTGATGCTCGCAGCCACATAGCCAACTTCGCCTGTCCCAATCGCTTGTCCGACCCGGCGCTGCGGCGCAAAGGTGCCGACCTCGATGACTTCGAACTCCTTGCCGGTCGCCATGAACCGGATCTTCTGCCCCGCTTTGATCGCCCCGTCCACTACACGCACATAACACACCACGCCCATGTACTGATCGAACTTGCTATCGAAGACGAGCGCGCGCAGCGGCGCATCCGGGTTCCCCCTCGGCGGCGGAATGAACTCGACGATGGACTCCAGGATCTCCGGAATGCCGATGCCCTGCTTGGCGCTGGCCAGAATCGCATGGGAGGCATCCAGAGCCAGGACATGCTCGATCTCTTCGCGCACCCGCTCCGGCTCTGCCGCCGGCAGGTCGATCTTATTGATGACCGGTACCAG
>DATGIG010000683.1:0-2723 GCA_035295825.1 Chthonomonadaceae bacterium
GCTGTCCTCTATCGAGAAAGCTTGTCTCATTACGAGAGGATCGGCAACCATCTATCGATGGCACGCCATCATGGTGATCTGGGGCAGATTGCGATCCAATTGAACGATTTTAAGACGGCCAATGAAGAGTATGCCAAAAGCATCTGGTTATCCTATCGAATGGGGTATCGTTTATGGATTGTGGAGGGGCTGGAAGGCTTGGCGCAGGTAGGTGTCGGTGCAAGGCGCTGGAAGCGTGCTACCAGACTGATAGGAGCGGCACAGATGCTTCGCGAAGAGATCGGTGCAGTCCGCGTACCGATGAAACGGGCGGCCTTAGAGAAGTGTCGTTTCGAGGCGCACGAGGCATTGGGAGATGCCTTTGATGCGCACTGGCAGAACGGACGTGACAGAATGGCGTGGCTCATGCTGCGGATGCAGAAGGCGAAACGATGATTGGAATACAATGCGGCCCCGCCGAAAGCTTTCGGCGGGGCCGTCGATTGTGTGAAAACGGGCGCAGATTAGTGGCGGATCAGTTCGCTGGGGCCTAGGTGGCGCAGCTTCTTAAGGGCGCGGAGTTCGATCTGGCGGACGCGCTCACGGGTGACATGCAGGCGGACGCCGACCTCTTCGAGCGTGCGCGCATAGCCGTCGTCGAGGCCGAAGCGCATGCGGAGCACCTCCTTCTCACGGCAGGTGAGCTTATCCAGCACCTCCTCGATCTGTTCGCGGCGGATCAGGTTCAGGGTCGCCTCGGAGGGCGAGACGGCGGTGTGCGACTGGATGAAGTCCGCCAACTGGCTGTTGTCCTTCTCGCCGACCGGGGTCTCCAGGGAGAGCGGCTCCAGGGCGATCCGCATGATCTCGTTGACGCGCTCGACCGGCACTTCCAGTTCGCGGGCGATCTCCTCGACCGTGGGGTCGCGCAGGAGCTGCTGGCGCAGGCGGCTGGAGGCTTTCACGAGCTTGTGGATGATTTCGGCGACGTAGACGGGGATGCGGATGGTGCGGCCCTGGTTGATGATGGCGCGGGCGATGGCGCGGCGGATCCACCAGGTGGCGTAGGTGCTGAAGCGATACCCCTTGCTGGGGTCGAACTTCTCGACGGCGCGGATGAGGCCGATGTTGCCCTCCTGAATGAGGTCGGGGAGCGGGATGCCGCGCACGCTGTACTTCTTGGCGATGGAGACCACGAGGCGCAAGTTGGCTTCGGTGAGTTTGTCCTTGGCCTGTTTGTCGCCCCGCTGAACGGCGCGGGCCAGGCGGATCTCTTCGTCGGCGGTGAGCAGTTGCGCGCCGCGCGCCCGGCTCATCCAGACCTGGAGGCTCTCCTCATTGCGGGGGTTGTCGCTGTCTTCGGACAGCAGGGCGGAAACGGAACGGGGGCGCAGTCCGACGCTGTCGGGACTGCTGAGAACAGGGGAGACAGGGTCATCGCGGAAACTATCCTCCGACGCGACCGCACTGCTGTCGTAGAGGTGCAGAAGATCGTCGCTCGGCTCCGGCTCAAAGGTATCGTCGGTATCCTCATCCGGCAGTTCGGTCTCCAGGGGACCGGGGTCGAACTGGGGATCGAGGGCGCGAGACTGCGGCCTTTCCAGAACAGCGGTCTTAATACTCATCAATGCCACTCCTTCTTCTCCGACAATCGATTGTCTCGTTTTGTGGCGCAATTCACCATCCGCGACAGCAACGATGTGAGGTCGTGCTTTTTTTCACAAGTTGTTGTCCGCTTCTCTGGGGGCGGGGATCAGCATTGCTTGCGGTTGTTGCATCGTGATACTCCTCGGAGTGCCGCTCACCAGAGGCCCAAATCGTTGCGCTCGGCCTGCCAAATATCGGGCTATCGAAGGCTCCGTACTCCTCAACAGGCGTTGTTCAAACGACTCACTGCGAACTCCCCCTCGAATGAGGGGCAGGAACAGACCGCGCAGCGACCAGAGCCCATAGTATCCCGAAGGCACGATCTATTCTGTTCTTTTGTTCACAAAGTAGACTGCAATAGGGCAGTAAAATTGCTATCGGACTCAATTATAAGACAGTGCGCCAGGTTTGTCAAGCAGGTTTTCCAGGTTTTTGAGGAAATTTCTGCTTTTTGCGATATTGGCTCGTAGTTGCATATTCGCTTGAGATTGCTTTCACAATCGCCGCCGCGCGTTCACACCAGCGCCAGCGCGCTCCGCTGTGCCAGAGAGCGCAGATCCCGCACGATGGCCGCTAAGGTCTCCAGTGTGTAGTCCAGCGCCTCTTCGGTCGTACTCGCGCCCAGGGTCAGGCGCAGAGCGCCCCGTGCCCGCTCACGCGGCACGCCAATGGCGGTCAGCACGTGCGAGGGCTCCGTAGAGCCCGACGAACAGGCCGATCCCGCCGAAGCGCAGATCCTCGCCGCATCCAACGAGAGGAGCAGCGCTTCGCCCTGTACGCCCTCCACACAGAAGTGGATGTTGTTGGGCAGGCGCTGGGTGCGATGGCCGCAGATGGTGATATCCGCAATCACCTCAGGCAAGCGTGCGAAGAACCGGTCCCGTAACGCTGTAAGCTGCTGGGCTTCGGTCGCCATGTGCTGCATTGCAATCTCGGTTGCCTTGCCTAATCCTACGATTCCGGGTACGTTTAAAGTTCCACCGCGCCGTCCCTTTTCCTGCTCGCCTCCCTCCTGGAAGCGGGCCAGCGGCGTCCCGCGCCGGACGTAGAGCGCGCCGATCCCCTTGGGGCCGTACGTCTTGTGCGAGGCGAGACTC
>DATGIG010000684.1:0-4252 GCA_035295825.1 Chthonomonadaceae bacterium
CCGAGGAGAGGCCGGCTGCCTCTATGGAATTGATTCAGGATATGCTGGTGATGCTGAGCGGCGAGCATCGGGGCGCGCTTCCGGAGTGGTTGCAAGCCATCGCCGCAAGAGGATGGCGTGTGCCAGAGGAGCACCTGGTAGACCTCCTGGAGTATGGACGGGGGCATACCGAAGTGCGCGATGACATCCTGCCCGTGCTGGGCAGGCGTGGGCGCTGGCTGGCCGGGCAGAACCCCGATTGGAAGTACGCGCTCCAGATCAGCCTGTTTGAGATCGAGAACACGCCGGAGACAGAGCCCCGTGTGCTGGAGGCCAACGAAGCAGAGTGGCAGACGGGAACCCGGGAGGAGCGCGTCGCTCTGCTGCAACGGCTGCGACGCACCCATCCGGCGCAAGCCAGGGCGCTCGTCGAAACCACCTGGAAGCAGGACGCGCCTGACGAGCGCGCCGCCTTTCTGGCGACCTTTGAGACAGGGCTGAGCATGGAGGATGAGCCGTTCCTGGAAGAGGCGCTGGACGACCGGCGCAAGGAGGTACGCTGGGCCGCTCAGGAGATGCTGCTGCATCTACCCGAATCGCGACTGTGCCAACGCATGTGGGAGCGGGTGCGACCACTGGTCACGCTTCAGGTGGGAGTGCAGGAAGCGAAGGTCGAGGAGAAAGCTGGATTCCTGGACAAAATGCGCTCAATGTTGAAGCCGAAAGAGGAGGCGAAATCCATCGAAACCATTATGGTGGAGTTGCCGCAGGAGTGCAACAAGGCCATGATCCGCGATGGCATCGAGGCAAAACCCGCTTATTCCAATATCGGCGAAAAGACCTGGTGGCTCAAACAGATGCTGGAGCGTATCCCTCTGGGCTACTGGAGCCGGGAGTGGAACCGCAGCCCGGTAGATGTGATCGCGGCGAACCGTTCCGAGGAGTGGCAAAAGTTGATTTTGGAAGCCTGGACTGCCTCGTTGCGCCGTATGGGAGATCCGAATTGGGCGACTGCCCTCTTCACCTTCTGGATCGAAAACCAGACGGATAAGATGCCGATGCCGCTCGATGAAGTCTGGAGCAAGAACTTGCCTCCCGATGTCTTTGAAGCGGGCATACTGCGCCTGCTCGATACCGTCGGGCAGCGCATTCAGTATGGGAACCCCGCCTTTACGCTGTTGACCCAGGTGAAAGTGGTGTGGAGCGCTCCGTTGACGCAGGCGGTGCTCAAGAAGTTGGGCGCGTTTTCCGGCAACTCCTACTATATCGCCAGCAACCTGGGGGCGTTGGAGCCCTATGTCCCAGCGCAATTCAAAGATGCCTTCTACGCCGTCTGGAACAAGCTGGCGGAGAGCGCACCCTACTATCAGAACCAGATCCAATCGCACATCGCTTTGAACGAATTTCGGAAAGAGATGCGGCGCAAGATCGCTGCCGCTAAGGAGAAATGACACCCATGTCTACGCCCAATATTCTTCGCCAACACGCCGAGCAGCAGTTCGCGGAAGAGATGGACGAACTGGCAAAAGCCGATAGCCGAACCCGGCCCCCGAACTGGAAGCTCTCCCCCTGGGCGGTCGCAACCTATCTGTTGGGGGGAAAGCTGGAGAACGGCTTTGAAGTCACCCCCAAGTACATCGGCAATCGCCGCCTGATGGAGATCGCTATCGCGACGCTGGCGACCGACCGCGCGCTGCTGCTGATCGGAATGCCAGGGACCGCCAAGACCTGGGTGGCGGAGCACCTTACCGCTGCCATCTCCGGCGACTCGACCTTAATCGTCCAGGGGACGGCAGGGACCAGCGAGGAGACGATCCGCTACGGCTGGAACTATGCCCAACTGCTGGCGAAGGGGCCGTCGCTGGACGCGCTGGTGCCCAGTCCGATCATGCGGGCGATGGCCGATGGGAAGATTGCGCGCATCGAGGAGCTTACCCGCGTGCCGTCCGAAGTGCAGGATTCGCTGCTCACCATCCTCTCCGAGAAGACCCTGCCCATTCCGGAACTGAACGAGGAGGTGCAGGCCGTGAAAGGCTTCAATGTCCTGGCTACCGCCAACGACCGCGACCGGGGTGTCAACGAACTGTCGAGCGCCCTGAAGCGCCGCTTCAATACGGTCGTGCTGCCCCTGCCGGACACGCTGGAGGAGGAGGTGGACATCGTACAGCGGCGTGTGGAGAGCCTTGGGCGCGCCCTGGAACTGCCTGCGGAGCCGCCCGCCCTGGAGGAGATACGCCGGGTCGTCACCGTGTTCCGTGAGCTGCGCGGCGGCGTTACCCTGGACAACAAGACCAAGCTGAAGACCCCCAGCGGGACGCTCAGCACGGCGGAGGCGATCTCGGTGCTGAACAATGGGCTGGCGCTCGCCGCCCACTTCGGCGACGGGAGCCTGAAGGCGAACGACCTGGCAGCGGGCATCACCGGATCGGTGGTGAAAGATCCGGTGCAGGACCGTATCGTCTGGCTGGAGTACCTGGAGACGGCGATCAAGGAGCGCGACGGTTGGAAGGATCTCTACCGCGCGTGCAGACAGGTGATCTGATGGCAACGCATATCTTCGGCATCCGGCACCATGGGCCGGGTTCGGCACGGAGCTTACGCAATGCCATCGAGAGCCTGGAGCCGGACTGCGTCCTGGTAGAAGGGCCGCCCGACGCGGAAGCGGTGCTGTCGCTGCTGGCCCACACGGATATGAAGCCGCCGGTCGCCCTGCTGATTTATGTGCCGGAGGAGCCGTCCCGTTCGGTCTACTATCCGTTCGCGACCTACTCGCCGGAGTGGCAGGCCATCGCCTATGCCCTGAAGCGGAACGTGCCGGTGCGCTTTATGGACTTGCCGCAGGCGCACCGTCTCGCCCTGCCCGAAGGCGGCGAACCCCAGAGCAAACAGCCGGAGAGCGCCCTGGAGAAGGCGCCCATCGCTCCCCCCGGACAGGCGCAGTCCGTGCCGCCGGAAAACCCGATCGGTGAAATCGAGACGGAGCTTGAGACAGAGGGTGTGGAAGTGCCGCTGCCGGAAGAGGCGCTGACGATACGAGTGCGCCAGGACCCGCTCAACTGGATCGCGGAGGCGGCGGGCTATAGCGACGGCGAGAGCTGGTGGGAGCACATGGTCGAGCAGCGCCGGAGCAGCGCCGACCTGTTCCAGGGCGTGATGGAGGTCATGTCTGCGGTGCGGGAAGTCGCGCCTCCCGACCCCGATCCGGTGGAGGCGCAGCGGGAAGCCTGGATGCGACAGACCATCCGGGCGGCGGAGAGGGAGGGCTTTCAGCGCATCGCGGTCGTCTGCGGCGCATGGCATGGCCCGGCGCTTGCGACCATGCCGTCCGAGAAGGAAGATGCGGCGCTGCTCAAAGGGTTGCCGAAGGCGAAGGTCGCGGCGACCTGGGTTCCCTGGACCTATGGCAGGCTCACCTATGCCAGCGGCTACGGCGCGGGCGTCACATCTCCTGCCTGGTACGAGCATCTCTGGCTGCATCCCGACCGGGTAATCGCCCGCTGGATGACCTCGGCAGCGCAACTGTTCCGTGAGGAGGACTTGCCGGCGTCGCCCGCCTCGGTGATCGAAGCGGTGCGCCTGGCGGAGGCGCTGGCTGCTGTCCGGGAGCGCCCGCTTCCCGGCCTACCGGAACTCTGGGAGGCCGCACAGGCGATCTTCTGTTTCGGCAGTGCACTGCCGATGCGGCTGATCCAGGAGAAGCTGATCGTCGGCGAGAAGTTGGGGCAGGTGCCGGAAGAGACGCCGATGCTGCCCATCCAGCAGGACCTGCGCCGGGAGCAGAAGCGGCTGCGACTTGCGCCGGAAGCCGCGCATCGTGACGAAGATTTCGATCTGAGAAAAGCCAATGACCTGGAGCGGAGCGTCTTATTGCACCGTCTGAATCTGCTCGGCATTCCCTGGGGACAGTTACAGCGTTCGGGCGGCGGGAAAGGCACCTTCCACGAACTCTGGCGCATCCAGTGGCACCCGGAGTTTGAAGTCAAACTGATCGAGGCGAATGTCTATGGCAATACGGTGCTTGCGGCAACCACGCGCAGCGTGATCGAGTTCGCCGATAAGACCCAGGAGTTGGCGGACGTCACAAAGATGGTGGAGCAGACGCTGCTCGCCGATCTACCTGCCGCTATACAGCATCTGATGACGCGCCTGGAGAGCCTGGCGGCAGTAACCAGCGATGTGCCGCATCTGATGGACGCCCTGCCATCGCTCGCCAATGTGCTTCGCTATGGCAATGTCCGCCAGATGGATGTGGGGATGGTAGGGCATGTGGTGG
>DATGIG010000685.1:0-2430 GCA_035295825.1 Chthonomonadaceae bacterium
GGTCGGTTCGATCTGCTGGTGGCGGACTTTGCGGCGCAGCCGAAGAGCCTCTACCACAACGAGGGCGCGGTCTTTTCGCAGGCCAGTTATCCGAGCGGGGTCGGGGGCGCGACCACAGGCTTCCTGGCCTTCGGGGCGGCATTTGTGGACGCGGACAATGACGGGCGACCGGATATCGTCTTCACGAACGGGCACGTCCTGTCTCAGGTAGATCTGACGGATCGTGTCCAGACCTACGCGCAGCCAACCCAGATCCTCCACAATATCGGCGGGAAGTTTGAGGACATCAGTGCGCACGCAGGCGCGGACTTTCGCCGCAAGATCGTGGGGCGGGGCATCGCCATCGGGGACTACGATGGGGACGGGCGCGAAGACCTGCTTCTTGTGGACGATGAGGGGGCGCCGCTGCTGCTCCACAACGACAGCCCCCCCACCAACCACTGGATCACCCTGAAATGCACCCTCCGTGCCGGCGGAACCGATGCGGTCGGAGCGCGCGTCACGCTCTCCGCCGGAGGGCGAAAACTAATCGGCGAGGTGCGAGCCAGCGGCAGTTACCTCTCGACCAATGCGCCGGAGGTCCACTTCGGCCTCGGCGCCAGCCGTGTCGTGGATACGCTGGAGGTACGCTGGCCGGACGGGCGCACCAGTCATATTCCCTCGGTGACTGCGGATCGGGCCTACCGGCTCTCGCCCGGCGATGCTACCGTCACCCCCATCGGGCCGTGACCCGCCAACCATAGGAGAGACAAAAATTGGTTAAGTTTTCCAGAGCGTTCCTTGTTGTAATCCTCCTCCTCACCGTGCTCTTCCCCTCCGCCTACGCCCAGCAGATTGCGCCGGCGCCGCCCATGACGGCGGATCAACTGCAGATCGAGGTGGAGCGCCGGGCCTTCCGCTTCTTCTGGGAGAAGACCGACCCGAACACCGGCCTCACCAACGACCGCGCCCGCAACGTGGGAGGCGAGGACGACTATACGGTCGCCAGCATCGCCAGTACCGGCTATGCCCTCGCCAGCCTCCCCATCGCCGTGCAGCATAAGTGGGTCGCACGGGAGGACGCCTATCAGCGCGCCCTGCTCACCCTCCGCTATGTCTCCACCAAGTTCCCCAATGAGCATGGCTGGTACTACCACTTTATCGATAAGCGCACGGGGGAGCGGGTCTGGAACTGCGAACTCTCCTCCATCGATACTGCCCTGCTGCTGCTGGGCGCGCTCTCCGCCGGCCAGTACTGGCATGGCACCGAGGTGCAGCGTCTGGCGAACGCCATCTACGACCGCGTGGACTGGACCTGGATGCGAACCAACGGCGGCCTGAAACCGGACAAGGTCCTGCTGGCGATGGGGTGGAAGCCGGAGGACGGTTTCCTGAAGAACGACTGGGACCACTATTGCGAATTGATGTACCTCTACCTGCTCGGCATGGGCGCAAAGACCGGGCCGCTCCCGAAGGAGTCCTGGACCGCCTGGACGCGCAATGAGATCGAATACAAGGGAATGCATACTCTGGCGGGCGGGCCGATCTTTATGCACCAGATGGCACACACCTACTACGATTTCAAAGGCAAACGGGACGCGCTCGGTTGGGACTACTGGGTCTGCTCCCTCGCGGCGACGGAGATCAACCGGCAGTACTGCCTGGATCGCACCGGGGCGCGCAAGACCTATGGCCCGAATATCTGGGGCCTGAACGCATGCGATGCCCCGGACGGCTACAACGCCTTTGAAGCGCCGGGCAAGGAGGACGGGACCGTCTCGCCGACGGGCGCCTTCGCCGCCATCCTGTTTACCCCCGACCTGGCGAACGCCGCCGCTATGGAGATGTACACCCGCTTTCATGACCGGCTCTGGGGACGCTACGGCTTCAGCGACTCATTCAACTTAGACCGCGATTGGTTTGACCCCGACGTCATCGGCATCGATCTGGGGATGGCGCTCCTCGCCATCGAGGACGTCCGCACCGGCCTGCCCTGGAAGCTCCTCGCCTCCCACCCCGCCACCAAGCGCGCCATGAAGCTGGCAGGGTTCCACACCACCCGCGAGCCGGAACCACGTCCGCTGCATAAGCCCTGATACGAGGGGTCTCACGCATGAGACACACAACGAAAACCGACGAAGTCATTCATGAAGTCGGGTTCAAGGTCGCTGCGGCCTGCCGCGCGGAAGTCGCAGGAATCTTCGTTGCTCCACGAACCGCCTCGCAACACGCGGTCTTGGCCCCGTTCCGGCCCCGTCGGGTTTTGCGCTTCCCCACGCTGATAATAGTCCGAAGAGTACCAATCCGCGCACCACTCCCACACATTGCCTGCCATATCCAGGCAACCATAAGGGCTTGCGCCGGAAGGATAACTCCCCACTGCTGCGGTACCCTTTGCATCCCTAAATCGCCACATTGAGCAGTGACACTTATTGGCATCCCACTCATTAC
>DATGIG010000686.1:0-5062 GCA_035295825.1 Chthonomonadaceae bacterium
CAGACAAGGAGCCTGTTGGATCACGCAGATTATCCCAGGGAGGCGTTGCCGGCGGCGTGTCCGAAAACGGCCTTTTCGCGTGGTCGAATGGAAGAATTCTGGCGAGGATTTTGCGGCTAGCGTGTCCGAAAAGGGCAGGGAAGCGTGTCCGAAGAGGGTTTCCGGGGGATAAGGGAAGGAATGTACGGTGGCTGCAGCGAAATAGAGAGAGGCATTGCCGGTGTTCGAGCAAGCTGGTTCGGCCCCATGTCGCGTAGAGAGAATTGCATGTCCACACTACAAATGCGCCTATTCGGGGTGTTCGATATTCGCATTGGGGACGATCCCTTACCGCCCTTGCGCTCTCGGAAGGGGCATCACCTGCTCGCCCTGCTGGCATTGCGGGCAGGCCGCCAGATACAGCGCGACTTTCTGGCGGGGACCCTCTGGCCGGAGAGCGCCCAGGCGCAAGCTTACTATAACCTGCGCCGCTGCCTGACCGACCTGCGTCAGGCGCTGGGCGTTTACACCGACCGAATTCAATCTCCCAGTCCGCACACGCTCCTCCTCGACCCTCATGACGTGTTTTTGGATGTCCTGGAGTTCGATGCCGCCCTGAAGCGGGGAGGGGCGGAGGGGCTCCGCTATGCCGTCGAACTCTATCGTGGGCCGTTGTTGGAGGATTGCACCGAAGAGTGGGCCATATCGGAGCGGCAGGCCAGGCAGGGCAGCTATATTGCGGCGCTGGAGGCGCTGGCTGCCGACGCGGCAGCCCAGGGAGATTTTTCGACCACAGCGCGCGATTATCGGCAGTTGATTGCGACCGATCCTCTGAGCGAGAGCGCCTATCGCGGCCTGATGCAGGCCCTGGCGGCCAACGGCGAACACGCCGCCGCCATTCTGGTCTATCGCAATCTGCGCCTGATGCTGCGTGGGGAGCTCAACGCCGATCCCTCCCCGGAAACCCAGGAGCTTCTAAAGCGTATACGGGCCGAGAGCGCACAGCGCATGCGCCCCTCCGCAGCAAAGCGGGAAATCGCAGATTTGCGCGAAATCCGAGGGGAGGCGGGGGATACGACGGAGAGCGCGTTTTCGGAAGAGGAACCGATGGAAGCGGCGCCTTCGCTCCCGCAAAGCGTTACGGATCGAGGCGAAGGCCCGGTTCCGCTCGGCTCGCCCTACTATATCGTGCGCCAGGCGGATGGCGCTTTTATGGCCGCGCTGGCAGAGTATGACAGCATCGTTCTGGTAAAAGGCGCGCGCCAGATGGGCAAGACCTCCCTGCTGGCGCGTGGCCTGCAGCAGGCGCGCGAACGGGGAGTGAAGGTCGTTCTCACCGACTTCGACAGTTTCACCAGTGCGCAACTGGCATCCTCCGACATCCTCTTGCGCTCCCTTGCCGCGGACCTCGCCGACCAACTCGATCTCCCGACGCTGCCCGATGCGGTCTGGAGCGACCAGTTCAGCGGCACACGGAACCTGGAGCGCTATCTGCGCCGTGAGGCGCTCGGCTCTTTTGAAGGCCCCTTTGTCTGGGCGCTGGATGAGGTGGATCGCCTCTTCTCCTGCGATTTTGCCAGCGATGTGTTCGGCCTGTTTCGCTCCTGGCATAACCGCCGCTCGCTCGATCCCGGCGGTCCCTGGTCCCGCCTGACCCTCGCTCTCTCCTATGCCACCGAGGCGCATCTCTTCATCACCGACGCCAATCAATCTCCCTTCAATGTGGGCACGCGGCTGGCCCTGGAAGATTTCACCCGCGAGGAGGTCGAGGAACTGAATCGACGCTATGGCGCGCTGTTGCAGAACGAAGGGGAAATCGTACGTTATTATGCGCTCTTACAGGGACATCCCTACCTGGTGCGCCGGGGCCTGACGAAAATGACCACGGAGAGCATGGATCTGCAGGAACTGGAGAGGCGTGCGGATCGGGATGACGGACCCTTTGCCGATCACCTGCGCCGCCTGCTGAACCTCCTGGCACGCGATAAGGAATTGACGGACATGGTGTGCAGCGTTCTGATGCAGACTTCCTGCCTGGATCAGGCCAGTTTCTATCGTCTGCGCAGTGCAGGCATCCTTGCGGGCGAGGGCGCGCACGCTCCCCGTATGCGCTGCATGCTGTATCAGGCCTACTTTGCGCGCCACTTGCTGTGAAAAGCAGGGAGTAGGCAGTAGGCAGTAGGCAGTAGGAAAAGCAACTGTTCTTCCCTACTGCCTACTCCCTGTGTGTAAGGAGGGGGCGGTGCAAAACGGTTCCGGACGCTTCTTCATAACGGGTGGTACGCTTCCTCCGGAGGCCTCCTCCTATGTGCCCCGCCAGGCCGACGACGCCCTGCTGAAACACCTGCGGGAGGGCGAATTCTGTTATGTGCTGACGACCCGGCAGATGGGAAAGTCCAGTTTGATGGTGCGGACGGCCACCCGCTTGCGCGCCGAAGGCGTGTCCGTGGTGATGCTGGACCTGACGGCAGTGGGTCGCAACCTCACGGCGGAGCAGTGGTATGGCGGTCTGCTACTGTTGCTGGGAGAGCAGTTGAACCTCAGCGACGCGGTCGAAGCGTACTGGCGGAGCCATGCCTGGCTGGGACCGATGCAGCGCTGGATGGAAGCGCTTGACCATATCGCGTTTACCCTGCTCACGGAGAACCTGGTGATCTTTGTGGACGAGATAGACGCTGTTCGGGGATTGGCTTTCTCCACAGACGAGTTTTTCGCCGGGATCCGGGCTTGCTACAATCGCCGTTCCGCCAATCCCTCCTATCGTCGCCTCACCTTTTGCCTGCTAGGGGTGGCTTCCCCCTCCGATCTGATCTCCGATGTAGACCTCAGCCCCTTCAATATCGGCCATCGGATCCAATTGATGGACTTTACCCTGCAAGAGGCGGCGCCGCTCGCAGCAGGATTAAACCATAGAGAGGGAAGAGAGAAAAGCATTCCAGCAGGAAGGCAGGAAACCAAAAAACCAGGAAACGAAGAAGACGAAAATCGGAAATTGCTGGAGCGTGTGCTTTACTGGACGGGAGGGCATCCCTATATGACCCAGCGGCTGTGTCGCGCCCTCGCCGAATCCCTATCTTCCCCTTCCCCCTCCCTCGTAGATGCCTTATGTGAGCGGTTGTTTCTGTCTAAGGCCGCGCGAGATAGCGATGACAATCTGGCGTTTGTTCACAATCGTCTGCTCCGAGGGGATGTAGACGCGGCTTCGATGCTGGATCTGTATGGTCGGATATGGTCCGGAAAACGTATTCCGGATGACGAGACCAATCCCCTGCATACGGTGATCCATCTCTCCGGGATCGCCCGGCTCCACGCGGGAGTCTTTGAGGTTCGGAACCGAATCTATCGTCAGGTCTTTGATCGGGCCTGGATACGGGCGAACATGCCGGACGCCGAACTGCGCCGACAGCAGGCGGCGTATCGGCGTGGGCTGGTATTTGCCGGCACGGGCGCGGTGATCATCGTCGCGATCATCAGCGTGCTGGCGCTCTTCAGCATCCAGAGCGCGGGGCGGGCGCTACGCGCAGAGGCTAATGCCCACGCCCAAAAATGGCTTGTGGAGAACGAAAGAGACTATTCGAATCGACTGCTCTACGATTCCAACCTTGTTTTTGCCCAACAGCACGTGGAGGCCGGGGATATCGAAGGGGCGAGGGACCTGCTGGAGCAGTCCGTGCCTCCGCCGGGCAAGACGGACAATCGGGGATTCGAGTGGTACTATCTGAATCAGTTGTGCCATCAAGACCGCCTCATTCCCCTCGGAAACCTGTGGAACACACATCCCATCGCTCTCTCCTTCGATGGAAAAATGCTCGCCGCCGGAGAAGACCGTGGCATTATCCAGCTCTTTGATACCGCCTCCAAACAGCCGGGCATCCGCTTAACCTCCCCGCAAGAACAGACCTCTCTGGCTTTCTCTCCGGATGGGAGAACGCTCGTTGCCGGGACTGCAAATCATCAGATCCAGGTCTGGAACCTGCAAACAGGCCGCCTGGAACATAGTCTCTTTGGACATACTGACCGGGTGACTTCCGTAGCCTTTCATCCGGAGGGACATCTCCTGGCCTCCGGAAGCAACGACGGCACGATCCGGCTGTGGGACACCCATACGTTTCGGCAGGTGGGTATTCTGGCGGCGCATGTCAAAAGGGGCGTCTGGAAGGTGATTTTCTCGCCGGATGGAAAGACGCTGGCGGCGGGTTGCGACGATGGCACGGCCCGGCTCTGGAACACGGCGGACCGGCAACTAAAGCGAATTCTGAGCGGACATACCTGGTACGTCTATTGGCTCGCGTTTGCTCCGGATGGTCAAACGCTCGCCACCGGCAGCGGGGATACCACCGCCATTCTATGGGATGTGAAGACCGGTCAGGCACGGCATGTGCTGCGGGGTCACACCTCTTATGTCTATGCGGTCGCCTTTTCATCGGATGGCAAAACCCTGGCGACAGGAGGCTGGGACAAGACCATCCGGCTGTGGGACGTGAACACCGGAGTCCAGAACCGGGTCTTTCGGGATATAGAGAAAATCTACGCTCTCTCTTATCTGCAGGATGGGCGCACGCTGGTCTCGACCAGCCCCATGCCCTGGTTGCATCTGTGGGATACCCGGCGTGAACCGGAAGAGGCGACGCTCTACGCCGGTACAAAGCGCGCGCAGATCCGCGCAGTGGCGTTCTCACCGGATGGAACATGGCTGGCGATGGGCAGCAGAGACCATACGGCACAGCTCCGAAATACGAAGACACGCTCTCTTGTTCGCATATTCCCACTGCATCGAGGAGAGGTCAACCATATTGACTTCTCCTCGGATAGCGCCAGGATCGCGATCACTACCTATGAGGGGGACGTGGGTGTGTGGGAGGTTGCCACAGGGCGCAATCTGCTGGATCGTCCTTCCACGGGCCGAGTAGCCAGAGCCTTCCTCCGGCGGGAGGGGCAAAACCTGTTGATCCTGAACGATGGAGATCAAGATGGGAGCATCCAGGAAGTGGATCTGGCTACGGGACAAACAACCCCCCGCTATCAGGGGCATGTATCCGTCAACCAGTGTGCCCTCTCCCATGATGGGACCCGGCTCCTGATA
>DATGIG010000687.1:0-19518 GCA_035295825.1 Chthonomonadaceae bacterium
GCTGCAGATGGCAGCCGGCTTTTCCTATCCGCTGCCGGATGGCAGACAGGCGGGGATGACCGGCGGAGAGCAGGGCTGGGGCAATCCCCTTGTGAGCGCCCAGAGTCCGGCAATCGCCTCTCCGAACAATGCCCGCGAGAACGCGGCGCTGCGGCAAGCCCCGGCGTTGCAGCATCTCGTCTCGCTCCGGCCGAAGTCCAGCTGCCCGCGTCTCAAGCAGGGCAATCCGAGCGGGGAGTCGGAGGATAGGGGCGCGACACAGGAAGAGTTTGAGGCGGCGAATCATCCGATTCCGACGCCCCATATCACCTCGGCGGACGCCTGGGAAGAGGTACATAAACAGACAGGATTGCCGATCGTGGCAGACTACTACACACGGTTGTACCCGGTAAGCGCGGCCACGGTATCGAACGCGCCTCTGTTCGAGGCGCTCAGCAAGGTGACGGATGCATTGGGCATTCGATGGACACAGGATGGAGGACTCCTCTTAGGTCGAAGCACAAGTTGGTATTGGGACAAACTCAAGGAGCCCTCCAATACCCTGCTGGACTCGCTGCAAGCGTATGGGCGCGGCGGAGCGGATTTGCCCTTTGAGGCGCTGTTTCAAATCGCCGCCCTTTCCGATGCACAGCTCGACTCGGAGCGTGTCGCGCAGGGCATCCAGCATTGTCGTGAGTTGGACGCTTGGAGTCTGGTAACCGCCAACACGGGAGGATGGCGCGATTTCTATGTGATGCGCCGGGCGATACTGCGTGCGCTCTCCACCAGCTCTCCGGAACAACGGGAAACCCTGCAATCGCCGACAGGATTGGCGTTTAACGCCTTAGGGCCGGGCCAGCAACAGGGGCTGATTGCCGCTTTGCACACGATGAATTTCCTGCCCTCCACTCTGCTGGGGTCGCACATTCGCCTTGAATATGTGCCCTCCGGACGGTACGTATGGCGCCCCCGACGCGCGCTGGCGCCGCACGATAACGGCGAACGCCTGCCTCTGGTCACCGGTAGGACACTCCAGGAAGCATTGACCAATGCGCGCCTCGTGGATGCGGCGGCAACCGAAGCGAACATCGCCCGAACGCGGGGCATCCTGGCGCTCACCGTATTCGCAGGTAATGACATGGCGTGGTCCTGGGGACGCCCCATGCCGCACTGACTCGACCGGCAAACAGGCAACCAAAACGCACAGCGGACGACCCCTTGGATCGTCCGCTGTGCGTTTAAAGGAGTGTTCTGAGACGATCCCGTTCGCAAATCCCCCTCTCTGTCTCCCTTCTATATGGATTTAATGATTTAGTAGAGATGCCTTACGGGACTGGCTGCAAAGTGCAGCAGATATGGCTGGATCCGGGTCGTGGGGACAACGATCACGACGCGCAACAAAAGCTGAACCACCCCTTCGCAAGGCGCGGAGAGGTGGTTCTCAGAGAGCCCATAGAGATTGTATACAACGGTCCTATCCGCCGGCTTAGTGTGGCGTCAGCACGAAGTTGCGATACAGCCCATCGGGGTCGATCCCAACACCCACGATCTGACCACGGTCGTTGATCCCACTGGCCGCCAGCAACGTCCAACCGGAATTCGCGGGTATGCACGTCTGCAGATCGATCATCTGACCGTTCTCCCATAACAGAGCATGAGACGGGAGATTGGTGAAGTTGTCGACTGCGAAGGAGTAGCCGACGATCTGGCCCTTGTTGTTGATGCCAACCGCCGCGCTCTGGTTATCGCCATCGGGCACGCCCAGGTCGGTCAAGACACCCTTATCCCACAGGAAGGCGTGTGGATCTCCCGAGGCAGTCGCGGATTGACCCACGATCTGGGTTTGGGAGTTGATGGCGTACCCATCTCCCCAATCGCCTCCCAAGGTGCCCAGATCCGTCACATGCCCCAGCGCCAGAGCATGATATGCTCCAGGCCGGGCTCCGGCCCCGCGAAGCCGACGATCTCACCCGCATCATTGATGCCCAGAGCTTCCCCGAACTCAGCGCCCGCCGGTGTGGGCAGGAGAGAGACGGCTCTGTTGATCCAGGTAACGGCACGTCGGATCCCGGTCGAGGTGTCGGCGGAATAGCCCACGATCTGGCCGCCATCGTTAATCAGCAACGCCCCGCCTTTATTATCACCAGGCAACTCGGGCAGTGCATAGACCGCGCCGCTGCCATCCCAGAGCACAGGGGAGTTCGCCATTCCCGGCTGCGTGGATCTGCCGACCACCATCCCCCGGTTGTTGAGGCCGAAGGCGATGGTGTCCACGGCGTTCGGCAGTCCAGGCAGGGGGGAGATGTAATTGCCTATCGCGAGATAGGAGGCATCGCCGAAGAAGGCGTTAGGATCGAGCGTGTTGTTGGCGTAGGCGGCGACCAGACCGTAGTTGTTGATGGTCTGCTGCCAGGTCCAGTCGTAGGTATAACCGGGCAGCGCACCGAGTTCGGTGATAGTGTAACTGTCGGCGGCCGCAGGGCGGGAGGCCGCGAGGGCGAGGACCGTGAGCACGGCCCCGACCAGGGAGAGAATACTACACTTGGTTCGCTTCATGGCAATTTCTCCTTTGCATGCACAAATGGGTTGAAAAGCATCACAAACAGGCCCATTGTATCGCCCGGCGATGGGCAAAACCGTGTGCAAAGGCGGAGGAAAAGCGTGTGCAGGGACCGAATCTCGTCCTGGTGGTTAAAACAGTCGCTCTTTTCCGAAACGTACTGCGGACGCCGGTCTCCTTCCGGCACTCATCTCGGTATGCAAACACTCACCATCCAACTCTTTGGAGCGTTCGCGCTCGAACGCGACGGCCAGCCGCTTCCGCCCACCCGCACCCGCAAAGAGCAGTGGCTCCTGGCCCTCCTGCTCCTGCGCCATCCCCGGCAGGTGGAGCGCTCCTGGCTGGCAGCCACCCTCTGGCCCGATAGCGCCGACAGCCAGGCCCGCGAAAACCTGCGCCACAGCCTCACGAACCTGCGCTCTATCCTCGGCCCCGACGCCTCCCGCCTGGTCGCGGAGACCTCGCGGACATTGCATTTCGACGCCTCCGGCACGCAGACCGATCTCCTGGCCTTCGATGCGGCGATGGCAAGCGGGGATCCGGCGCGGTGGGAGGAGGCGGTCGCGCTACACCGGGGACCGCTGCTGGAGGGGTGTGAGGAGGAGTGGATCGTCGGGGAGCGTGTGCTGCGGGAGGAGGCGTATCGGAGAGCGCTGGAGGGGTTGGCGCAGCACGCGGAGAAGCTGGGCGCGCGGGAGAGGGCGATCTCTCTGTTGCGCCGGCTTCTGGTCGCCGATCCGTTGCGGGAGAGCGGGGTGCGGAGCCTGATGCGCCTGCTGGCGGAGAAGGGGGAGCATGCGGAGGTGACGCAGGTCTACCGTGACTTCCGCCTCCTCGTCCACGACCAACTGCGGGGGCAGCCGGATGCCGAGACCACGGGGCTGTATCGCCTCCTGCGGGCGGAGGCCAGAGAGACCGCGCAGGCGTCACCTCTCCCGCTCGCCTCCTCCGCCCCCGCGCGACGGCGGCTGCCGACGCCGCTAACCTCCTTCATCGGGCGTCACGCCGAGCGGGAGAAGCTCCTCACCCTGCTGGAGACTACGCGCCTGCTGACGCTGACGGGAACCGGGGGCGTGGGCAAGACGCGCCTGGCGATTGCACTCGCCGAGGAGATCGCAGACGAGTTCGGGGAGGGCGTCTGTTTTGTGGATCTGGCGCCTCTTCAGGACCCGGCTCGTGTCGTCCAGGCCGTAGCGCAGGCGCTGGAGATGCGCGAGGAGCCCCAACGCGCGCTTTCGGAGACACTGGCGGAGCATCTGGAGAAGCGTTCGCTGCTGCTGATCCTGGATAACTGCGAGCATCTCACCGCGCCCTGTGCGGCTCTGGCGCAGGCACTGCTGGTCCGATGCCCTCACCTGCATCTGCTGGCGACCTCCCGGCAGCCTCTGGGAGCCGACGGGGAGCGAACATGGGCGGTCCCTTCGCTTTCGCTGCCGGAAGGGGGCGAGCAGGATTGGGCCGATGAGAAGGGGGCACAGACGGTTCTGATGGGCTCGGAAGCGGTCCGGTTGTTTGTAGAGCGCGCCGCGTTGGCCTATCCGCCCTTCCGGCTGACACGCGAGAACATGGGCGACGTGGCGGAGATCTGCGTCCTGCTGGAGGGCATCCCTCTCGCCCTGGAATTGGCGGCGGCGTGGGTACGGGTGCTGTCGGCAGCACAGTTGGTCTCCCGCCTGCGCGATCGTCTGGACCTGCTGCAGAGCCGGCATGCGGGTCCGGTTGCGCGGCATCAGACGCTGCGTGCGACCATGGATTGGAGTTATGAACTGCTGGAGGCGGGGGAGCAGCGCCTGTTGCAGCATCTCTCCGTGTTTGCGGGCGGATGGACGCTGGAGGCGGCGGAGGCGGTGTGCGTGCGCCCACAGGAGCCGGCGGAGGGCGTGCTGCTGGGCCTGGCGCGGCTGGCAGACCACTCTCTGGTGGACTATCAGGATCGGGCGGAGGTCGGGCGGTATCGTCTGCTGGAGACGGTGCGCCTCTATGCGCGGGAGAAGCTGCTTGAGACCGGCGAAGCGGAGGCGATCCGGGGGCGGCATCGGGACTTCTTCCTGGCGCTGGCGGAGGAGGCGTCACCGGAACTGACGGGTGCGGATCAGGTGACATGGATATCGCGGTTGGAAGTGGAGCACGAAAACTTGCGGGCAGGGTTGGATTGGAGCCTGTCGGTGGCGGAAGCGACGGAAGGGCTCCGATGGTGCGGGGCGCTGCAACAGTTCTGGTGGACGCGTGGGTATCTCTCCGAGGGGCGTGCCTGGTGTCTACGCGCTCTGGAGATGACGGACGCGCAACTGCGAACGTATGAGCGCGCCAAAACGCTCAATGGAGCGGGGATACTGGCCACGCGTCAGGGCGATTATCCCTCCGCCAGGGCCTATCATGAGGAGAGCCTGAACATCCTCAGGGAGATCGGTGACCGGAGAGGAATTGCCCTTTTGCTCAACAATCTGGGATCTGTGATCTTTTCTCTATGCGACTTTCCCTCCGCCAGGGCCAATTTTGAGGAGAGCCTGAGCATCCAGAGAGAGATCGGAGACCTGTGGGGAGCCACCCTCTCCCTCAACAACCTGGGAGCGGTAGCTCTTGCTCAGGGCGATTATTCCTCCGCCCGGATCTATCATGAGGAGAGTCTGCGTATCCGGAAGGATCTGAGCGACCAATGGGGGATTGCTTATTCGTTTTTCAATCTGGGGCTTGTGTCGTGTCGGCAGGGCGATTATACCGCATCGAAGGCCTATTATGAGGAGAGCCTGAGCATCCGCAGGGAGATCGGAGACACGATGGGCATCGGCTATTCGCTTAGCGGCATGGGATCTGTGGCTCTGCTTCAAGGCGACCTCGCCTCCGCACAGGCGCATCATCAGGAGAGCCTGAACATCCGCAAGAAGATCGGAGACCGGGAAGGGATTGCCGTTGCGCTGAACGATCTTGGCAGTGTGGCCTCTCTTCAAGGCGACTCTGCCGCTGCTCGGACCTATATTGTGGAGGCCCTGGACATCTATCGGAAGGTCGGAAACACGTATGGTGTTGCCAATGCGCTTCTCGCTATGGGAAACGTGGCTTTTGCGCAGGGCGATTATGCCGCCGCTCAAACCTACTATGAAGAGGGCCTGAGTATCTGCAGGGAGATCGGAGACCGGAACGGCATTGCCGATGCGCTTCTCTCCCTGGGAAACGTGGCTTTTGCACAGGGCGATTATGCCACTGCAAAGGCCAATTATGCAGAGATCCTGCCCACGTATAGGGAGATCGGAAATCGTCATAGCCTTGCCCAAACTTTCGGCGGTTTCGCCAGCCTCGCCGAAGTAGAGAGCCAACCGGAGCGGCTCGCGGCACTGTTGGGAGCCGTGGTGGCATTGCGTGAGGAGATCGGCGCGCCCATATCACCCGAGGAACAAGAACGGTTTGATATGGCGTTGGCTGCGGCGCGGCAGACGCTGGGCGAAGAGATCTTCTCGGCAGCATCTGCAAAAGGACGCGCCATGCCTCTGGATGAGGCTGTTGCTTATGCGCTCCGCTCCGGCGAAGCGTGAACGCGGGGAGCCAGGCTCTCCCCGCGTTTTGTCTCTGTTGCGAGGTCAGGCGATGTCTATCGTGATCGTCAAGTCCGTCTCACTGGTGGTGGGAACGATGTTGGTAACAGTAATCGTGACACCGGGTATCGGTTGCAACCTGCTGGGGAACTGGAACAGGCTGACGCCGACAGAGGGTTGAAACAGCCCGATGAGATGGATTACGGAGTTGACCAGAGCGTTCGCTGCGCTGGTAAAGCCTGACGCCATCAGCAATTGGTTGACCTCGGCTTTCACCCCATCGGCAATCGCGTTGATCGTCGCGTCGGGCAATAGTTGATGCCCAAAAGGTCCATGCAGGCTCTTCAGTGTGTCATGTACCGCATTGTGTACGCTATCCCCGATGCCTGCGGTCATCGCGCCTACATTGACGGTCAGGCTGGGAACATCGAAGGAGGCCGCGACGGCCCACCCCGGTACAGTCAGTGCGCCGCCTGCGTCCGGGAGTGTGGTCGGATGCGTTGTGATGTGTCCCATCACATTGGCGGTGACGTCAATCGGCGCCTGCGCCGGGGGATTCAGGGGAACATGGATCATGGGCAACGGAATATTCGGTGCGCCGAATGCATGGGGATCCACGACCACGGAATTCAATTGGAAATAACCCGTTATGTGGACGTTGTTGAGCCGGGCGGAGGCGGACGCCGGAGTGGTCGCTTTGAAGTCCACGGTCGCCTGCGTTATCCGCAATTGCGCCTCATAATTCAGGGTGATGCCGGATTGAACATAGCTTCCGGTCTGATCTACATGCGCCTGAGGAAGGATGCGCTGGCTGAACAGGTCATTTGCCGACGCTTCGGGAACGGTAACAAATAATCTCATTTTCGTAACTCCTTGATTACTGCAGATCCCACAGATAGGCATCCGGATCGGTGATAACGCGGGCTATCGGGTCGAACCCCTGGAGCAGGGCGCCGATGGTTTTGGACTTGGTGTGGCCGTCCGCAAAGGCGACATTCGCCTGGTTGGAGTGACGGGGCGCCACATAGCCGTACCACGGAGAGTTCCCGGTCAGGATCCAGGGATTGATCTCAGGCGTCCAGACATAGTTTATGCCCGCCTGGGTGTTGGATCTGGAATACGGCTCGCTGAAGTTGGAATCGACCCCCAGGATCGTGGCGGAGGGCTGACCGATCGCAGCCAGCGCCGTTCCCCGGTAGATGGGATAGATGCCCATAGAGTAGTCGATGGGGCTCATGGCGTGGAAGTTGTAGCCGAAGTCGGTATAGAGGGCACGCGCATGCTCCAACTGAAGGCCGGTCGTATTGGCGGGATAGCGGAACTGCTGGAGATAGAAGCTGTCGTGGGCATTCCCATCCTCCGGGCAGGCAAAGATCTGCCAGTTCTTGATGTAGGGAACGACGAGCTGAGGCCAGTAGAACTCCGTTTGCCAATCGTCAGAGAAGACGCGGCCGTTGTCCCAGGGTGGCATCGTCTCGTCATAGTCCTGGTTGTACATCAGGATAGAGAGGCCGACCTGTTTGAAGTTGGAGAGGCAACTCGTCTGTCGGGCCTTCGCGCGGGCCTGGCTGAAGACGGGAAACAGGATGGCCGCCAGGATCGCGATAATGGCGATCACGACGAGCAGTTCGATGAGCGTGAAGCCTGTTCGCCGGCTTCGAGCGTGTGTGCGTAACATGTACGTATCTCCTTTTCTGAATGAGCGACGTGGCTCATTTCGGGGTCATTATCCTCCCCCGGCGTGTACCAAAGCGTGTACGAAATGCAGGAAATATCGCGCGGACGGGGAATTTGGCTTCCATGAGACCCACTCCTCCGAACAGGCGCCCCGATCTGCAACTCCAGCTCCTCGGACCTTTTACCGCGCTGGTCAAGGACAACCCTCTTCCGCGCCTCCGCTCCCGGAAAGGACACCACCTTCTCGCGTTCCTGGCCCTCAATTTTGGCAAGGAGGTCTCCCGAGAGCGGCTCATCCCCCTCCTCTGGCCCGACAGCGAACCCGCTCAGGCCCACTATAACCTTCGTCAGTGTCTCACCAACCTGCGACAGGCGCTGGGAGACGACGCCCGTCTTCTCCTCTCTCCCACGCCGCAAACGCTCTGCCTGGATCGAGAGGGCGTCGCCGTGGACGTCGCAGCCTTCGATGCCGCCGCTGGCGCCAACTCTCTGTCAGGCTGGGAACAGGTCGTCGCTCTCTATCAGGGACCTCTGCTGGACGGGTGGACCGAGGAGTGGGTCCTGCCAGAACGCACCGCCCGAGAACAGACCTATCTGCAGGCGCTGGAGAAGCTCGCCTCGCATGCCTCCGAAAGCAAGGATCCTGCCTCCGCCGTCCGCTACCTGCGCATGACCGTGGCTGCCGATCCCTTCCGCGAAGCCGCTCACTGCCGCCTGATGCAAGCGTTGGCGGATTGTGGGGACGCTGCCGCCGTGACCCAGGTCTATCGGGATCTGCGCCTGTTGCTGCACCGAGAACTCAACGCCTCTCCCGCCCCGGAGACGGATGCGCTCTACAAAAGCCTGAAACAACCCACCCGACGCGCCGTACTGCGAAGCGTTGCTCCAGATCCCTCCCTACCACCGCGTCGTCTGCCGGTTCCCCTCACCGAACTGATCGGTCGGGAGGCGGAGGTGGAAGCGGTGGTAGGCTGGCTGGGGAAGGGGCGGTTGCTCACCCTCACCGGCACAGGAGGAGTGGGCAAGACGCGGTTGGCGATTGCTGTTGCGGAGCGGCTGGCCTCGGAGTATCCGGATGGAGTCTGGTTTGTGGAGTTGGCTGTCTTAGCCACCGGGGAGTTGGTTCCACAGACAGTGGCTCAGACGCTGGGGATTCCGGAGGAGGCGAACCGTCCGATGCAAGAGACCTTGAGCGAGCGATTGGCGTCCTCCACGATCCTATTGGTTCTGGACAACTGTGAGCATCTTCTGGAAAGCGTGGCTTCGCTGGCGGACCGCCTGCTCACCTCTTGTCCCGGTATGCGCGTGCTGGCGACGAGCCGTCAGGGATTAGGCTTGTCGGGAGAGCGTCTCTATCGGGTTCCTTCGCTGGCGTTGCCGGAGGCAGAGTGGTGGGATGCGGAAGAGAGTTCTACAGGGGAGAAGAACGTAGATTCTTTGCTGGAGTATGGCGGAGTGCGGCTGTTTGTGGAGCGTGCCGTGGAGGGACAGCCTGCCTTTCGATTGACCCGTCAGAATGCTTCCGCCGTGCTTTCGATCTGTGATCATCTGGATGGGATCCCGTTGGCGTTGGAGATGGCGGCGGCGCGGGCGCGGGCGCTCGCCATCGAGGAGATCCGCTCGCATTTGGAGGATCGGTTCCGTTTCCTGGTGAGCGGCAGTCGCGCGGCGTTGCCGCGTCACCGGACGTTGCGCGCTCTGATGGATTGGAGTCATGATCTGCTGACGCCGCACGAGCAGGCGTTGTTCCGGCGTCTGTCGGTGTTCACAGGTGGCTGGACGCTGGAAGCCGTCGAAGCGGTTTGCGCAGATTCAGGACAGAGGGAAGAGATCCGACAGACAGGGAGTGCGCATCAAGGGGCTGCCCCCTGGAGTAGGAGGACTGGAAGCCCGAAAGTTTCCCTATTCCCTCTTGAGGCCTGGGAGATCCTGGACCTGCTAACCAGCCTTTCGGAAAAGTCCCTGGTAGTCTATGAGGTGCAAGACAGGCAGGGGCGGTATCGCCTCCTGGAGACGGTATACGAATATGCTCGGGAGAGACTGGTTTCGGCAGAGGAGGAGGCGACCTATGGGGGACGACACCAGGACTATTTCATGAAGTTGGCAGTGGAGATTCGGTTGAAACTGATCGGTCCCGAGCAGACGCATTGGCTGCATGTGTTGGAAACGGAGCATGACAACCTGCGCCAGGCACTCACATTTTGTCTGGGGGAGTCGGGGGATATAGAGACAGGGATGTGGATGGCATCGGCGTTAATGATGTTCTGGCAGATAAGGGGCCATGTAAGCGAAGGGCGAAAGCGTTTGAGCGCTCTTTTGTCCCATCCTCTGGCACAGATACGAACCAGAGCGCACGTCAATGCCCTCCATGGAGCGGGGACATTGGCCCGCATGCAGGGTGACTATCGCTCCGCCCGCTCTCTGTATGAGGAGGGCCTGGCGATAGCCCGTGAATTGGGAGACAAACGAGGCCTCGCCGAGTCCCTCCTGAACCTGGGGAATGTTGCCTTTAACCTGGGCGACTACATCTCCGCCCGGGCTCTCTATGAAGAGGGGCTGCCGCTACGAAGGGAGTTGGGAGATAAACAAGATATTGCTTCCTCCCTCAACAACCTGGGGCTTGTGGCAGATAATCAAGGGGATTATGCATCCGCCCGAACTCTCTATGAGGAGAGTTTGGCAATAAAACGGGAGTTTGGGGACAAACAGGGTATTGCTAGTTCCCTCAACAATCTAGGATCTGTGGCTTCTACTCAGGGCGATTTTATCTCCGCTCGCTCTCTTTTTGAGGAGAGTTTGACAATACAGCAAGAGTTGGGTGAGAGATCCGGTATTGCCCTCTCTCTTCACAATCTAGGATTCGTGGCTTACGCTGAGGGTGACTACGCCCCTGCTCGATCTCTGTACAGGGAGGCTCTGGCTATCAGAAGAGAGTTGGGGGAAAGGCTGGCAATCACCACCTCCCTCGAAATATTTGCCAAGCTTGAAGTCAAAGAGGAGAGAACGGAACGGGCAGCGCGCTTGTGGGGAGCGGCAGAACAGCTCCGGGAAGAGATGGGTTCCCCCCTACCGCCGAAGAACCAGGACGAGTATGCCCGCCATCTGACCGCCGCACGCCGGACTTTGGGGGAGGAAGCGTTCTCTGCTGCCTGGGCAGAGGGACGGGCGATGACGCTGGAACAGGCTATCGCTTACGCGCTGGCATAGCCCGGAATGTATAATCCGCATTCTACACGCTCACCAGCCAATGTCGTAATAGGCTACCTGGCCCTCGATGCCCTTCGGAGCGGGCCACTCATGCCAACCGCTCCACGCTCCGTCCGGTTTGCGCTGCTCACGCGTATGCACCCGGATGGACTTCAAATCCCGTGCTATCTCCAGCAGATTGTAGAGGCAGGGCGTGGATGGCGGCCTGTCCTCGGCACGGGCTCCGAAACTGCCGGAACCCACAATGTTCAGTTTCTGTGCCTGATCCCAATAACGAACGAGGTCGCGCCGCATCTCGTGAACGTCCCCATGCAGCGCGATCTTGACACCATTCTTTTGCAGATTGCTCAGGAAGTCCCCATTCTGTATCTGCTCCGCCCCGGTGACCGCATGATGCCACACGGCGATCCGCATTACTGGTTGCTCCGGCTTGAGATATCCTATCTGACGGGCCAGTTCTTCCTGTTTCTGCGCCTGCTTGATGGCGTTCGCCACCGCTTCCGGATGCAATCCCGACCGCTTCCGATAGAACTGGTCTATCTGCCAACAGGAGTTGAGGGTCAGGAATTGAATGCCCGTCTCCCAGAACGGAAGGGAGATCCCCTGTTCGGCATACTCTGTGGGATAGGGCCGCTGCAGGAATTTGTGGTAGAACCCATCGGAGAACGGCTTGAAGCGCAGGGGATACTTTTCGGCATTGCGGGCCAGGATGATATCGCCCTGCCGAACCCACTCTCCCTCCTTGAGGCCGTCCGCTTTGTCGCGCCAGTCATAGGCTTCCCGAATGTCCATCACATCATGGTTGCCCGGCACAAAGATGCACCGCTCGGCGGAGAGACCAAACTCCCCTGTCAATCCAGACACAAATTCGTAGGCTCTCTCAAACCCCGCCGTACCGCCTCGATCCGTGAAGTCGCCCGAGATGACCAGGTAGTCGAGTTTCTTAATGCCCAGTCCGCTCTTCTGCTTTAAATCATCCAGCAACCATTGCAGGCGGGCTGAAACCTGGATATTTGCGGTAAAGTGAAGATCGCTCAAGTGGAGCAGGCGGATCGGCCCCTCAGCGCGCTTGATCTCTGCTGCCTTCTCGATCACCTTCACAGCCTGTTCGGTGGTCTCCTGGCGGCGCTTCTCAATCTCTGTCTTCAAGGCCCAGGTCTGTTGTTCGATCTGTGGGTTGCGCTCACGGGCTGCGGCAGCACCTTCGGCCAGTTCGTGGCGAGTTTCGCAGACCGGGCAGCGGACATCTTTGTCGCCGCGTGCGATACGCTTGCGAATAACCTCCTCATCGATCTTTTCGCCGCAGGGGCAGAGGATCGCGACATGCTCGCGGATCTCCACGCCATGCCGACGCACATGCTCCTCCACAAAGCTGATGAACAGTTCCTTGCGATCCGAGGGCGTGTTCGCATCGAAATAGACATCCACATGCGCAAAGCCACCGGGCCGTCCCACCTTGCGCAGGCCGCACAGGCTACCGTCCTGCAAGGCGAACTCCGCCCGGTCCGACCAGAGCCGTATCTGGCCGAAGTCTCGCGCCAGCACCAGCCAGGCGATCAGGGAGGCATAGATGTTGTCAATGGCTCCGGCGAAATCGTAGTAGAGTGATACGGCGTGAGGCAGCGCCGTATCCTCCGTCGTGGGAACAGGCGCAAAGAGTGTGGGAAAGACCAGCAATCCCTCATGCAGGAAGCAGATGCCATGTTCCAACATCAATTGCACCGTACATTCCAGCACCGGGCGCTCCTGGCTACGGGGCAGTCGCTCCTTTGTGGGAATACCCGGCAGGGGGAAATCCGGCTGCGAGATGGCGGTCAACTCCAGAGCCGGCACGCCGCGCGGGTTCTCCCTGGCGGCGATGATGAGCGAACCGGCATAGCGCTCGATCTCCTGCACTTGCAGCACCAGCACCGGCTCCCCCGTGGAGACACGTGAGCGGGCGATCACGCCCTGTGTGGCAAGCTGCTCCGCTACCGCGTTGACCGACCGCTCTTCCTCCCTGGTCGGTGGCTGATCGCTCAGGGCGCGATGCAGATCCGCGTCGTGCAGTATCACTTCGCCCCGCCTCCGCCGGGCCTCGATCTCATCACGGATACGCTGGAAGAGTTCCGGGCGACTGGTCAGGCCGAGCCGATCCCAGTCTATCGCTTTTGCCGCCGCCTCACACAACTCGGGAATGCCTCGGCCATTGAGCGCGCTGGTCTCGTAGTAGCCCGCGAATCCGCATTCCTTACAAAGCCGTTCCAATCCCTGGCGATCGATGGTGTCGGAGGGTTGGTCCAGTTTTGCACCCACCAGGAGTTTCACAGCGGCGCGACCGTGCAGTTGTTTATCGAGATACTTGTTCCAGGTCTCCACCTCCTTGAAGGCAGTAGCGCCACGGGTGGGGTCCAACAGCACCAGGGCCAGGGTGGTATCATGCAGGAAGAGTTGATGGATCAGGCGATACTCCTCCTGGCCACCCATATCCCACAACACTACATCGCGGCGCTGTCCTGCAGGGGTTGTTGCGTTTGCACTCAATTGTTGTGGTTCCAGCGGCCAGAACTGCATCCCATGTGTACTCTTGATCGTTCCCTCTTCGGGTGGGGCACCGGTAGCAATCCGGTGCGCCAGATACGACTTACCGACATTACTCTCACCTACCAGAACAACCTTGACGCTGGTATAGAGTACATTCGATGCCATGGGTGTCAGGGATGCCGTAAGCGTATCCGCTATGCTATAGACATAGACACTTCCATCATCGTTACCCGCCACCATGCGCGAACCATCCCCACTGAAAGCGACGCCCTGAAAATCGTTTGCGGCTTCCAGGGTCTGCAAACAAGCCAGGGTCTCCAGGTCCCAAAGTTTGAGGGTGTTGTCAGCCGAACCCGACACTATCCACTGACCGTCCGGATGAATAGCCAACGAGTTGACAAAAGTTGTATGTCCTTCAATGGTGCTCAGACACTGACCGCTCCTCAAGTCCCACAGCTTGAGTGTCTTGTCCGCAGATCCCGACACCATCCGCTCTCGATCCGGATGAATAGCCAACGAGTTGACAAAAGTTGTATGTCCCTCAAAGGTCCTCAGACACAGACCGCTCCCGATGTCCCACAACTTGAGCGTGTTGTCAGCCGAACCCGACACGATCCACTGACCGTCCGGATGCATCGATACCGAGTTGACAAAAGTTGTATGTCCCTCAAAGGTCCTCAGACACAGACCGCTCCCGATGTCCCACAACTTGAGCGTCTTGTCCGCAGATCCCGACACGATCCACTGACCGTCCGGATGAATAGCCAACGAGTTGACTTCTCCCGCATGCCCTTCAAAGGTCCTCAGACACTCCCCACTGGCAAGATCCCAAAGTTTGAGCGTCTTGTCCCATGACCCCGACACGATCCACTGACCGTCCGGATGCACACACACCGAAAAGACTGCTGATGTATGTCCCTCGAAGGTCCTCAGACACAGACCGCTCCCGATGTCCCACAGCTTGAGCATGTCGTCCGAAGACCCCGACACGATCCACTGACCGTCCGGATGCACACACACCGACCAGGCTGTTCCTGTATGTCCCTCGAAGGTCCACAGACACAGACCGCTCCCGATGTCCCACAACTTGAGCGTGTTGTCAGCCGAACCCGACACCAGCCGCTCCCCATCCGGATGCACACTCACCGACAAGACCTCTGCAGTATGTCCCTCAAAGGTCCTCAGACACTGACCACTCCCGATGTCCCACAACTTGAGCGTCTTGTCCTGCGACCCCGACACCAGCCGCTCCCCATCCGAATGCACACACACCGAAAAGACTGTTCGTGTATGTCCTTCAAATGTCCTCAGACACTGTCCGCTCCCCAGGTCCCACAGCTTGAAGGTGTTGTCCGCAGACCCCGACACCATCCGCTCCCCATCCGGAAGCACACTCACCGAGAAGACTGCTCCTGTATGTCCTTCAAATGTCCTCAGACACTGTCCGCTCCCCAGGTCCCACAGCTTGAGGGTGTTGTCCGCAGACCCCGACACGATCCACTGACCGTTCGGATGCAAAGCCAAGGACCTGATTGCGCCTACATGACCTCCCTGCCTCCAATCCAGAGTAACTGGAGGAGGAAGCTCAGACGTTGCGGACTGCATTTCCGATGGGGAGGCAGGGCGGCAAGCTTCCCGCAGTTCCAGGTAGGCTGCGTTCTCCTGGTTGCGCCAGTCTATATAGTCATAGCGGCGGAGGGTTTCGGGGATATGACAATCTTGCAGCAGCAGGGGAAGGAAGCGACGTTGTTTGTCGGTTGGGTCGCGAAACAGGGTGGCGATGCGCTCCCAATCGGTCCATTCCTCATCCGAGACATTTGCGGACATCACCAGCACCAGCGTGCGCGAATGCTCCAGGCGCTTCTTGATCTTGCTGTCACCGGGACGCATGTTCTCGAACCAGACGCGCAGTCCGTCACTTCGCAGACGTTCCGCTAGTTCTTGCACGGTCGCCTCGTCTTTAGTGCTATAGATCAGGAAAACATCGTAGTCGAAATCTACTGGCATTATCCTATTCCTATTCCCAATCTCCGAGTCCGGGGAGACGTACTCGCTCCCATAATGCCATGCACCCGTTAGGTTTTCGCCCCCCGCCCCCCAATTCTGGGGAGAAGTGCGAATATTGGAAGGTGCTTGCTCTGCATAAGCGAACAACCGGCAGGAGGTTCCCCCAGAATTGGGGGCTAGGGGGCGAGACCTTCTACCCTCTAATTGTGTACAAAAAGAAAAAGAACCCACTGTAACGCTAACTACCGCGAACTTCCCGTGAGGTTTCTGTTCGTGATAATTCGCGTACTGCGGGGGGTCTTCCTGCGTGTTTTATTCGGTTGGCCGTTGGCCCGACAGGCGGATAAAGGTCGCACCTTCGGGGCAGTCCAAATTCGCTATTCCCCCGCGAATTTCGTTCACGGCCAGGTGGTGATACATCGGCAGGGGACGGAGCCCCTGCCCTACAGAGCGCCACCAGGGATGGTTGTAGGGCGCAGGCCCCGTCCTGCGCCGACAAAACGGTGCACTCACTTTAGGAGCGTTGGTTTAGGTGGCTCCAAGGCGCTGTTTTAGAGCGGGGAAGAGGGGGTAGATCCGCTCGGAGGGCAGGTGTGCTCGCGCCTGGGCCTCCTTGCCCGTGCGCAGCAGGGTCGCCATCTTCTTGACGCGCGGCGTGTAGTCTTCCATGGCGACGGTCCACTCTTCTGCATAGCGGCGAATGATGTGGCGGCTTAGCCCGACCTGAATGCTGCCGTAGGGCAGGCTGCTGCCCCGGAGGGAGCGCTCCGGGTCCCACTGGATATGCACCTGCGCCTGCTGGAATTGCGCTTCCCAGTCCGCATAGGAGGGATAGACATGCGGGTCAGCGTCTGTCAGAATGCCGAGGGAGAGCGCCTCTTCCCAACCGGCGCGAGTGATCCGTACCGCCAGGATGTGCTCCTGACCGGCCTTTTGCGCCCAGTTACTCCGCTCCATCAGCCATAGGAACGACGGCTTGATCCAGGTCATGCGGCCAAAAGAGAAGGGCGGCACAAAGCGCTGCGCTGCGAGGGAGGGCAGCGCAATGGCGGGTGAATACGCCTGATAGACGACGAGGGTGTCCGTGTTGTAGTCGGCCCGGATTTCACGCTCGGCAGGCATAGAGCAGCGGCTCCGTTTCAGTGCAAGACGTTGCACGCCGTGGGGCGGTCGGAACTCGGAGCAGAACGCCGTCATCCCGCAGGGCGACCGTCGTATAGGTCCCGCCCTCGCCTCGGGTAAAGGGGATCTCCATCGCGAGCCTCAGTAATCCGTGCACAACCTCATCAGTAACTCCAGGCGTTGAGGGCGACGAACTGGCCGGTAAGGTCCCAACCGCTCGCCTCGATATTGCCGATTGCGCGGACCAGATCTGCTGCAGAGATGTTCTTGTTTGGGTCTCGATCCTGATACTCCACCAGGATGCCCGGATGCCCGTCGTGTGCTTCGTGCAATGGCTGAAAATCCTTGCCATTGCGCGTGAGCAAGACACGCCCTTCGCCGCACGCATGGGCAAAGACTTCCGGATCTATATGGGCAGTCAATTCGACTTCTCCCACTGTCTGTACATCATGCCCGGCGTCGCGCAGCAGACGCACCAGAAGTTTCCCTTGCGAGTCCTCATCCAGAAGCAACCTCATGCATTGCTCCGTAAGGTGAGGCGCACCCCCTTCTCCTGAAGGAAGTATTTTTCCTCGTCTGCTTCCATCGCAATAAGATCCCTGTGCGTTTCGCAGTAGCGCACAATCTCCTCAATCGCTTCCAGTGGCAGTTCCCAATTCTCTGCAGCCTCCTGCAGCGTCATGCGATTGGCCAGCATATCGTACCAGACGTTTGCTGCCGTCAGCCGTCGCCCCTTCACATACAGTTGGCGCTTCCAGGAGTGGGGTCGTGAGGTTAGGTATGTCCAGACCTGCCCCTGCGTGTATTCGATGTCCGGCAGAAGCAAGCGGGTCTCCTTCCCGTTGCGATCCGCGCTATAGAGGCGACGCCCTTCTTGGATCTCCTGGGTCAGTGTCAGCAGGACGCGCGTAGCCCGCAACAGGGCTTCTTTGATGTTGGGGGCGGCCAGCGTTTCACGCAGGCGGTTCAGCTCGGCCTCTTCTTCCGGTGTTACATTAAAATTTTGTCGCTTGAGATTCGCGGTGGTCATCATTTGTCCCATTCAGCCTGGAGTATAGAAAGAGTATACCATACTCAACAAAGGAAGCAGGGTGCGATAAAGCCCTCTTACGGCGAAATCGAGACCGATAGGTCCCGCCCTCGCCTCGGCTAAAGGGGATCTCCATCGTTAGCCTCAATGCGCCATGGAGCGCATGAGTAACGCCAGCGAGGTGCCGGCCCCGATGAAGGAATCCTCGCCGGTGAGCGCCTTTACGTTGCCGCCGTCCGCGTCCATCAGACAGACCTGGATCTTCGGCTTCCCCTGAACGTCTTTCAGGGCCCGGGTGAAGAGGATGTGCTTCCCGTCCTTGGTCCAGACCGGGCCGAGCGCCAGCGTGTCCGGGTCCTTCGTCAACTGGGTGACGTTCTTGCCATCCGCATCCATGACAAAGATATTCGGGCGGTCGTTGCCGTTGCTGGTGAACGCGATATGCTTGCCGTCCGGCGAAAATATGGCTCCCAATCCCTTGACGTTCTGGCTTTTGACGTTGGTCCCGTCGGCGTCCATGCTCTTCATGTCCGGCGCGTCGCCGGCACTCGGAAGGGGAGAGAAGAGCAGCCGCTTGCCGTCCGGAAACCAGGTCGGCGCGACGCCCTCACCCAGCTTCTTCCGATTCTTGCCGTCCGCATCCATCACATAGAGAGCAATGTCGATCTTGCCGTCGCCGACCTGGACGGCGCTGTAGGCGATGTGCTTGCCATCGGGCGACCAGGTGGGAGAGAGATAGAGGGTCCGCTCTTCGCCGGGAACGAGGAGGGTCGGCGCGGACCCATCGGCTTTCATCACCATCAGGTCGCTCTGCGGCTTCTCCCTGCTGGCGACATAGGAGTAGAGGATCTGCTTATGGTCGGGCGACCAGGCCGGGTCGAATGCGATCCCGCCGCCCTTGCTGATGCGGGTCTGGTCCGAACCGTCCGGGTTCATGGAGTAGATGGTGTAATCGTCCGCTTTGTCCCGGTCGGAGACAAACAGGATACGCTCTTTTTCGGCGTTCGGCTCCTGCTGCGCACGGACGTTATGGGTCGAAAAGCCGCTGAGTGTCAGGGCGAGGGCCAGCGCACCGATGCGCCACAGCACCGGGGTCCTTCGGGAAGTCAGGGGCATAAGAACACTCCTTTCTCGCGTCGGCAGACGCGGGGAAAATGGGTATTATCTGCACTACTACGGCATACCTGGGATGGTTTCAACGGAGAGAAAGTTCAAGATCGGGCAGGGAAACCCCTGCCCGATCCTGAGAATAGCTCTGGCCCTGTGTATGTGGATGCCTATTTCTGGCTTTCGAGCGCCTTTGCGCGCTCCGTCTGCCCATCCTGGCGATAGAGCGTTGCCAGATTGGCGCGGAAGATCTGACGGTCGCGGGCGGAGCGGGCGGCGGCAAGCGCCGCCTCATAATAGGTGATGTCCGCTTTGAGATACTCCCCGGCATGGCTCGGGTGTGACCGGCTCAGCAGCTTATGCGAATTGTCGGGATCGGGGTAGTACTCCACTTCCGTACTCTTCTCCCGACGCCAGAGGGTGTTAAAGAACTGCGCCCGCGCATAGAGCACTCCCTGATCGAAGGTGGGCCACACTCCCTCCCATGCAATCTCGGGATCTCCGGTGTACTGTTGTGAGAGCCGGTCTACATCGATCACGGAGGTCGTCTGCGGCAATTCCACGTCGAACAGGAAATCCTCCGTCAGCAGCGGTGAGGGCTTACTAAACTCCTCCGTTTGCCCGCCGATCTGCTCCCATCTCTCCACACTCGCCGTCAGAACAAAGCGCAGGCGGGTCGGCAGGGATTCCCCCTGCTTGAGAGGACGCTGCGGCGCGAGGAAGAACAGGCCATAACGCCCATTGTTGTTCTGCGCCTTGATGCCGGTCACCGAGAA
>DATGIG010000688.1:0-4295 GCA_035295825.1 Chthonomonadaceae bacterium
ACAGTCCAGCGCTTTTCCATAAGGTAGTAGGAGGTCGTACGCGATCGGATACCGGGCGTTGCGCCTCTTCCGCACGGATCAAAGCCCGGCGCAGGACTAAGAGGGCGCTTACACCCTTCATATGGCGTATGAGCTGCCATGAAAAGTTCCCGAAGAAATTTTTAACCCTTCGGAACTTTTTCGCGGCGGATTTGCGCCCTTACCTCCGAAGATGCGCCGTGCGTCCCGGGATGTCGACCCACCGGAGAATTTTTATGAGTCGTTCCCTGCTTCCTGAACAAGCATTCGAACTGGAGAGCCTGCTCTCCACGCTGCATCGTCGGCTTTTTACTCTGGATGCCGATCATCTTACGCAAGCATTGCCGCTTGCCCAGTTACGTGTCTGTCTGGTACTGGAAGAGGGCCCCAAAACGCTTTCCGGCCTCGCGAGCGCGCTCCAGGTATCGATGAGCGCCGCCACCCAGATCGCCACGCGCCTGGAGCGAATCGGACTGGTCTGCAGGAAAGAGATTCCCGAAGACCGCCGCAGCAGACTGTTTCTTCTCACCGACGAGGGAGCCGCCCTGATGCGTTCCCGACGGGACATTCGGCTGCAGCGTGTCGCACTGGCATTGAACCGGCTACCTCCGGAAGCGCGCGCCTCCGTTCTCTCCATGCTGCACATCTTACTGGAAGCGGCGGATCTTTCTCGGGAAGCCGGCGCGCCCTCCGGAGAGGCTGTCGCCTGTGCCGACCAGCGGGCTGTTTTGGAAGTTCTGGGAAGCGGATGTAAGGTGAGGGTTTCCGATGTCCATTGAACTGATGGCCTTACGCCGTCCGTATACATTTGTGGTGATGGCTCTGTTGATCCTCATCCTGGGAGTGGTCACCGTCCAGAGCACTCCCACCGATGTCTTTCCCACCATCGACATTCCCGTCGCAAGCGTCATCTGGGCGTATAACGGCGCCTCCCCCGATGACATGGAAAAACGCATCGTCACCATCGCCGAACGCTCCTACACCACCGCCGTCAACGACATCCAGCACATCGAGAGCCAGAGCATGCCTGGCGTCAGCGTCATCAAGGTCTTCTTCCAACCGGGAGCCAAGGTCGAAGGAGCCGTCGCTCAACTGACGGCTACCTCCCAGACCCTGCTCAAGATCCTGCCTCCGGGCATCACCCCGCCTCTGATCATCCAGTACAGCGCCAGCAGCGTTCCCATCGTCCAGATCGGCATCAGCAGCAAGACCCGCAGCGAGCAAGAGATCTACGACTACGCCCAGAACTTCGTGCGCGTTCAGTTAGCAACGGTGCAGGGCGCTTCCACTCCCTCCCCCTATGGCGGCAAGCCCCGCCAGATCATGATCGATCTGGATCCCCAGGCGTTGCAGGCCAAGGGGCTCTCCGCCTACGATGTGAGCGCGGCGATCAATGCGCAGAACCTGATGTTGCCCTCCGGGACGGCCAAGATGGGAACGCGGGAGTACACGATCAGTCTCAACAGCAGTCCGGAGGCGGTGGCGACGCTCAACTCCTTGCCGATCCGTCGGGTGAATGGAGCGATGGTGTACGTGCGGGATGTGGCTCAGGTCCACGATGGGTATGCGGTGCAGACCAACATCGTCAATCGGGATGGGAAGCGGGCGTGTTTGTTGACGATCCTCAAGGGGGGGAATGCGAGCACGTTGAGTGTGGTGGAGCGTGTGAAGGCGTTGTTGCCTAAGATCAAGGCGACGTTGCCTGCCGACATCGATCTGCAGCTCATGGCTGATCAGTCCCTCTTCGTCAGAGCCTCCGTCAACGGAGTCGTGAGAGAGGCCGTCATTGCGGCGATTCTCACGGCGATCATGATTCTCTTGTTCCTCGGAAGTTGGCGTAGCACGTTGATCGTGGCGACTTCGATCCCGCTCTCGATTCTCTGTTCGATCATTGTGCTGGGCGCGACCGGTCAGACCCTCAACGTCATGACCCTCGGAGGGCTCGCCCTCGCCGTCGGCATTCTCGTCGATAACGCCATCGTGGTGATCGAGAATATCTATCGGAACCTGGGGTTAGGGAAGACATTGCGGACGGCCATTCTGGAGGGAGCGGAGCAGATCGCGGCGCCTTCGTTGGTGGCGACGCTAGCGATCTGTATCGTATTCGTACCGATCCTGTTTCTGGGCGGGGCGGCGGGCTCGTTGTTCAAGCCGCTGGCGATGGCCGTCGTCTACGCCATGATCGCCTCCTACCTCCTTTCGCGGACGTTTGTGACCGTCGCTGTCCGTTATCTTCTCAAACGGGAAGTTAAAGTGCGCCAGTATGGGCGCGCTTCCGCGTCCTCCGCGCAGACCGCAGCCGATAAGGACATGATCTGGCGAATCCATCTGCACTTTGATCGCTTTTTTCGGCGGCTCTACGAGAGCTATCGTCGGGGCCTGATCTGGTCTCTGCGCCATCGCGCCGTGACGCTGATCGGCTTTCTGCTCTTCTTTGCGGGCTCGCTGGCCTTGTTGCCATCGATCGGTCAGGACTTCTTCCCCACCATCGATGCCGGCTCCTTCCGCCTCCATGTCCGCGCTCCCGCAGGAACGCGCATCGAGGAGACCGAACGCGCCTTCGCACAGGTCGAAACACAGATCCGAAAAACCATCCCTGTCAACCAACTCGACCTCATCCTCGATAACATCGGCCTCCCCGTCGGAGGCGTCAACTTCGCTTACTCCACCACCGGAGCCATCGGACCCTCCGACGGAGAGATCCTCGTCACCCTCAAAGAAGGACACGCCCCTACCCAGGACTTTATCCAGACACTCCGCACCCAACTGCCACAGCGCTTCCCGCAGTTGACCTTCTTCTTCCAACCTGCCGACATCACCACCCAGATCCTCAACTTTGGACTGCCCGCTCCCATCGATATTCAGGTGACGGGACGTTCTCAGGAGAACTATGCGCTCACCCAGCAGATCGCCGCCAGAGTGCGGCGGGTCGCGGGGGCTGCGGACGTGCATATTCATCAGGTGGTGGATATGCCCGAGATCCGGGTGAATGTGGATCGGGAGCGTGCGCAGGAGTTCGGGTTGACACAGAAGGACATCGCCAGCAATCTGTTGATCAGTCTGAGCAGCAGTGGGCAGGCGTTTCCCAACTACTGGCTCGATCCCAAGAATGGAGTGAGTTATCTGGTGGCCGTGCAGACACCCCAGTACAAACTCGATTCCCTACAACAACTCGAAAATACACCCATTGTCACCGGCTCCAGAAGCTCGATTCAGGCGCTCAGCAATCTCTCCACCGTCCGACGCAAAGAGAATGTCGCCGTGGTCAACCACTACAATGTGCAGCCGACCTACGACATCTATGCCAACGTGCAAAGTCGGGACCTGGGCGGCGTCTCGCGCGATATCGACCGGGTACTACAGACCTACCAGACCCATCTACCGCGCGGAACCTCGGTGGTAGTGCGGGGCCAGGTCGAGAGTATGAAAACCTCGTTCCTCGGGTTGGGGGCCGGCCTGATCTTCTCCGTGCTGCTGGTCTATCTGTTGCTGGTCGTTAACTACCAGTCCTGGATCGATCCTCTGATCATCCTCTCGGTTCTGCCGGGCGTGCTCAGTGGAATCGCCCTGATGCTGTTCACCTGTTTTACTACGTTTAGCGTGCCTGCGCTGATGGGAGCGATCATGTGCGTCGGGGTAGGAACCGCCAACAGTGTCCTGTTGATTACCTTCGCCAACGATAGACGCCAGGAGGGCGAAGATGCGGTGACAGCAGCGCTCACAGCCGGATGCTCCCGGCTACGCCCCTCCCTGATGACCGCTGCCGCGATCATTCTGGGGATGCTTCCCATGGCGCTTGCCTTAGGAGAAGGCGGCGAGCAAAACGCGCCACTGGGCCGCGCCGTCATCGGCGGCTTGATTGTAGCGACTATCACGACCCTCTATTTCGTTCCGGTTGTTTACAGTATTCTGCGCCGTAAGCAGCCGCACCCAATGGAAGGGGAGGAGCCGACGTTGCCGGCACACCATGACATGGCAGCGCCTTCTACCTTATCCCCCTTATGAACACAAGGTAAAACGACCGAATTCCTCCCACGTGTCGGATCCACGCGACAGGCGGTCGCCGTCGCACGACACCGCGCAGGGAGTCACTCGGCAAATTCACAAGGCTAAGGATTTCAGGCAAGCATGGTTCAAATCGCTTTACGCCGTCCGTATACATTTGTGGTGATGGCTCTGTTGATCCTCATCCTGGGAGTGGTCACCGTCCAGAGCACTCCCACCGATGTCTTTCCCACCATCGACATTCCCGTCGCAAGCGTCATCTGGGCGTATAA
>DATGIG010000689.1:0-3329 GCA_035295825.1 Chthonomonadaceae bacterium
AGCGGGGCGCGCCTTCGGTTTGAACTGCGTGATACGCCCCCCGAATCGGTCCCCAACGACCTGGACGATATCCCTTTCGAGTTTCGGGTGGGCAAGGGCGCGCGACAGGCCGTCGTCTACCACCTCACGCCCCAGGCGCGGGGAGACTATCGCTTCGGCGATATCTACCTGCGGATACGGGGTCGGCTCGGTATGGTGCATCGGCTCACACGCATCCCCGCCCCTGCCGAGGTAAAGGTCTACCCCAACGTGCAAGAGGCTGCCAAGTTCGATATGATGGCCCGCAAAGGACGCCTGCAGCAGATCGGAATCCGTAAGGCGCGTCTGCAGGGCGCGGGCAGGGAGTTCGAGAGCCTGCGCGACTACCTGCCCGACGATGAGATGCGCCGCATCGACTGGAAGGCCACCGCCCGGCGCGGCAAGCTGGTCGCGCGGCAGTATGAGGTCGAGAAGTCGCAGACCATCATGCTGGTGCTGGACGTGGGGCGCACCATGCTGGCAGAGATAGACGGCATCCAGAAGCTCGACTATGCCATCAACGCCGCCCTGCTGCTGGCCTATGTCGCCTCCCTGGCCGACGACCAGGTGGGCCTGCTGGTCTTCGCTGATACGGTGCAGTCCTACCTGCCGCCGCGCAAGGGGCGCTCTCAGGTCTACGCCATCCTGGAGCGCCTCTACAATGCGCAAGCCAGCCTCGCCGAGCCGGACTACCGTGAAGCCCTGGCCTACCTGCAGGCCCGCTGGCGCAAGCGCTCCCTGATGGTCTGCTTCACCGACCTCTGGGACCCCGAATCCTCCCGGCAGACCATCCTCGAACTCTCCGCGCTCCAGCCGCGCCACCTGGTCGCCGCCGTCACCCTCCTGGACAGCAAGGTGCTGCAGGCGGCGAACCAGGAGGCCGAACTGGCGGAGACCGTCTACCAGAAGGCGGTCGCCATGCAGGTACTGGAGGATCGGCAGCGCGCCAATGCCGCCCTGAGCCAGCGGGGCGTCCTGGTAGTCGACTCCCCCGCCGACAAGCTCTCCGCCGAACTGGTCAACCGCTACCTGGAAGTCAAGGCCCGCATGATGTTGTAACGATTTTCCTTGCCTGCTCCCGCATGCTAATCTGAAGGACCATTACTGCCTACCGTGGCAGAAAACGATGCAAATTTTGTGAAAATCCCTTGACAGTTTCGTCTGTTCATGTTATACTTCCGCCAAGTGACATATGTCACTAATTTTTGGGGCGGGCATTGACATATGTCAATGATCTTTCAAGCTCATGCGAAAACTACCCAGCAGCCATGATGTGGCGCGCCTTGCCGGCGTCTCGCGCACCACGGTCTCTTACGTACTGAACGGACGCACCAACCTGCCGATCCCGGAAGAGACGCGGACCCGGGTGCTTGAAGCGGCTCAGTCGCTCGGCTACCGCCCGAACCGACTCGTGGTCGGCATGGTCAAGGGGAAGACACGCACGCTGGGGGTCATCGTCTCGCGCCTGGACAGCCCCTACTTCGCACACGTCGTACAGGGCTTCCAGGAGGTCTGCGACGGGCAAGACTACCGGGTCCTGCTGGAACACACCCAGCACGATCCCGCCCGCGAACTCCGGCAAGTCAACCTGCTGCTGGAGCACCGTGTGGATGGCCTGCTCTGGATCGCGGACCACTGGACCGTACATCAGGCACGCGGGTGGATCGCGCCGCTGGTCAAGGAGGGAGTATCCTGTGTCGTCACGGACGATTCCGGAACTGCCGATCTGGTGGATACCGTGACAACGGAGGACTTCGTGGGGGCGCGTGAGGCCGTGCGGCATCTCATTGCACTGGGACACCGGCGGATCGCGCACCTGAGCGCCGGTGAGCGCCTGAGCAACTCACGGGCGCGGCGCGAAGGCTACGAGGCGGCATTACGCGAGTCGGGTATCCCTATGGATCCGGCGTTGATCGTATCGGACGCCTACGATATACAGAACCCGGAGGGCGACGCCGCTGCGCTCTTCGACAGCGCGGATCCGCCCACCGCCGTCTTCACCGCCCATGACGACATGGCGCTGATTATGCTGCAGCAATTACGCCGACGCGGTCTACGAGTACCGGAAGACATGTCGCTCATCGGCTACGGCGACGCAGAAGCTGCAAAATATCTGGATCTTACGACGGTCCGCCAGAACCCTCTGGAGGTCGGCAGACAGGCCGCGCGCTTCCTGATTGCGCGGCTGGAGATCCCGGAGCGCCCGTTGCAATGTATCGAGATCCCGACGGAGTTGATCGTGCGCGCCACATGCGGGCCGCCGCGTTCCGGTCATCTGGATCTCAACTGATCTATCCTCAGCGCCATCGTTGGGCCGGAGGAACACGCTTTTCTTTACGAAAGGGGGTGAGATTACTTTCCAGGCAATGCAATCGTTCATCCGACCCGGCAACGATGCCTCCCTCCGCTACTTTCAGACATCGTGCCTCGTGTTTCTTTCCAAAACAAGATAGCTCCATCACAGTGGATCCTGCCTGGCTATGTCGCCGGATACACAGAAATCAAAGGAGACCAAACCCATGAGACGCTCTGCCTTTACGCTCATCGAGCTGCTAGTTGTCATCGCTATCATCGCTATTTTGGCTGCCATTCTCTTCCCGGTCTTCGCCCAAGCCCGGGAAAAAGCGCGCAGCACATCGTGTCTTTCCAACATGAAACAGATCGGCACGGGGATCATGATGTATGTGCAGGACTACGACGAGACCTACCCCATGGCTGACTACTTTAACGATTTCGGCGGGTGGACGGACCAGCATGAGTGGCCCGATGTCGTCTATCCCTACATCAAGAACGGCGCGCGCGGCAAGAACAACGCGGGTAATATCGTCAGTTGGGGTCAGGACGGCGTCTTCAGATGCCCTTCGTTCCCCATTGATGAGAGCGGCAACTACGGCATCAACAACAGCATCTCCAACGACGGCTCCGCTCCCTGGAACCAAACCATGCAAGTCCCAACCGCGGTCCTGGCTTCCCTTACCACACCGGCGGATACCATCCTCATCTGCGAGAAGGGCAAAAATAATGTAGGCTGGGGCTATATCTACTTCGATTCGGCGGAGTGGGTGTGGACGGATTATGTGGCGCCGGTGAATGGACAGCCAACCCACGATGGCCCTCACTACGATCTGGACCAGACGAAAGACCACGACTGCGACTATCCCTTCAACGGCCACACGGGCGGCAACTGGGATGGCTGCGGTATGGTACCCCGCTATCGCCATACCAGCACTTCCAACGTGAACTTCTGCGACGGACATGCCAAGGTGATGACGCGCGGACGGATCAACTGGTATCGCAACATCTATCCCGCC
>DATGIG010000690.1:0-4711 GCA_035295825.1 Chthonomonadaceae bacterium
GCGGTCAATGCCAGCACGGGCGTCAACATCGCCGCCGGCCTGGCCGGGCTGACGATCACCAAAACGCTCACGCTCACGCCCTGGCTTCAGAGCCTGACGCTCACTCCTACCTCCGTGGTCGGCGGCTCGATGCAGTGCACCGGCACCGTCACCCTCTTCGCGCCCTCCGCGACCGGCGGCGTCACGGTCAGCCTCTCCAGCAGCGACGGCAATAAAGCCGTCTTCGACAACAACGGCTCCTCCAGCAGCAGCGTCGTCGTGCCCAAGGGCGCCACGAGCACCACGTTCGTCATAGATACGTTCGCCGTCAAGGCCAAAACGACCGTCACGATCAAGACGAGTCTGGGCAACCTGACGCTGCAGCAGACTCTGACAATCACCCCCTGGCTCAAGTCGCTGGCGATCAATCCCAAGATCGTCATCGGCGGCTGCCAGCATACTACAGGGACGATTAACCTCTTCGCTCCGGCTCCTCCTGGCGGTGTTACCGTCAATCTGAGCTCCAATGACGGCGGCACAGCCTGGTTCGACAACAATGGCTCCTCCAGCAGCAGTGTTGTCGTGCCGAAAGGCGCCCTCAGCGTCATCTTCGTCATCGATACGCAGTTTGTCGGAGTCAATAAGACTCCCTCGATCACCGCCAGCCTCGCCGGCCTGAGCAAGACGTTCAAGATCACGGTCACTCCGGCGCTGTCGGGCGTGTCGCTCAGACCGAGCACGGTCATCGGCGGCTGCCAGACTTCGACAGCGACGGTCACCCTGCTGGCCCAGGCTCCCCCCGGCGGTGTAACGGTCAACCTCAGTTCCAATAGCGGTCTGGCCGTCTTCGACAACAACGGTTCCACCAGCAGCGGCGTCACGGTCGTCGGCGGGGCTACGAGCGCCTCGTTCGTCATTGATACGGGCTTTGTCGGCTCTAATACCAACGTGACCATATCGTCCTCCTTCAACGGAGGCTCGAAGGCGACCGTCCTGACCCTGACGCCGGCCCTGATCTCGTTCACGCTCAATACGAACACCGTCAACCGCGGGGGCCGCGTCACCGGCACGGTGACGCTGGCGGATGCGGCGCTGAGTGGCGTGACAGTCAATCTGAGCAGCAGCAACGGCGGCCTCGCCTGGTTCGACAACAACGGCTCCTCCAGCAGCAGCGTCACCATCCCTGGCGGCGCCACGAGCGCCACGTTCGTCATTGACGTGAGCTCCAGCAATACCGGGCAGGTGACAATCAGCACCACGCTGGTACGGACCCTTACGCAGACGCTGACGGTTCAATAGGCAACAAAACGTTCTCCTCACAACAGGCCGGGGAGCGTCCGGAAACGCTCCCCGGCCTTTTTTCTCCGCTGGACCCGCTACTATACTGCGCTCACTTAAAAATCTCGAAATGATCGGTCATGAGCGTGTCGAGTTCGTTTCGGTAGCGGTCTAAGTCGGTCAAAAAGGCATCTATGGCCTGCGGGGGTGTTGATAGTGGTAATACTGGATATGCATGGACTGGAGCGAGAGAGTCTTGCGCGGTTGGTGGATGGCCTGGCGTTGCTTTCCGCCCTATCCGGATTCGCGCCGAAATCTCTGGAAGCATCGGAGTGATAGAAGTTGTCACCGACCAGCTAGGCCATCTCAGCGGGAACGCGGGCTCGCCACCCCTCGCCGAGGCTGCCCGGCTGCGCAAACATATCATAAGGGTTCGTAACGCTCAGGTGTTCCGGAGTCCGGGGCACCTGAGCACCGCCGACATAGGCGATCCGCTTGATGACCGTGCCATCATCCGTCCGCGCAATGACGACATCACCACGCTGCACATGCCCTAGCGAGGTAGCGATCAGCACCTGCCCGGAGGTGTATGTTGGGGACATGGAGTCGCCCTGCACCACCACCAGAAACCACGGGGAATACATCCACCACAGGGCGGCTAGACAGAGAATGCCCCCAGAAAGATAGAGCAACCCCCTGTCGATCCGCCTGGCTTGCCGGTGCGGTGAGGAGTTGGCGGGAAATGTTCGGATAAGCTGGGTGCCCCGCAGAGCCTGCCAGTCTTGTGTCGACGTCCTGCAAAGCTTGGGTTGTCGTGCTGCATGGTAAGCATAGCAATGATGATGCAGAACATGTCTTGAAAACATTGCCGCGAGACGATGCCATACCGGATCGAGCGAATGGAGTAGGCGCATCCTGGCTCTCCTTCCTCTGTCGTTGCGACCTGTGAGAAACATGATTACAGGATACAGAAGTGTCGGGGAAAATACATCCGCAAAATGACCGATTGTTAGCCGGTCCGACGGCGGAGCCAGGGTCCAGATCGAATTTCCGCTGAAAGTGTCCGGTAATCTGTCAGAGTGAGGAACGGGCGTCCATACCGTCAAGGACCATTTGAAGATCGATCCTTATTTCGGATGGGAACGGCAGAGAGCGGTGAAAATAGTTTGAAAATGGGTGCAGCCATTGCGGCCCTGGCGCTTGGAGAAATAGAGCGCCTGATCCGCTTCCTGGAGCAGTTGCGAGCAGGAGACAGGCGCGGAGGTCAATGTAGATACCCCGAAGCTCATCGTCAGGGGAGAGAGCGGCCAGGGATGGGCGGCGATGACCCGGCGCAGCCGCTCGCTGACCGCCAGGGACTCCGCGGCGCGCGCATTGGTCAGCAGGATGCCGAACTCTTCCCCTCCATAGCGCGCGACCAGATCACCGGACCGCACCGCCTCATCCAGCAGCCCGGCGACCGCGCGCAGCGCCGCATCTCCCGCTGGATGCCCGAAGGTGTCGTTGAACAGCTTGAAGTTGTCAATATCCGCAATGATCACCGAGATCGGCAGATGATACCGGATCGCGTTGGAATACTGCTTTTCCAGATTCTCCTCGAAAGCGCGGCGATTAGGAATGCCTGTCAGCCCGTCCGTGCTCGCCAGGGCTGCCAGCCGGGCGTTGCTCTCTTCTAATCGAGCGCTGTGTTCCTGGAGCTGCTGCACGCAGCGTTTATGCTCGGAAACGTCGTGGATGATGCAGGTAATGAAGAGGCCGTGCCCGGTTTGGAGCGGGCTCAAGCCAACGTCGACCGGGAACTCCGTGCCGTCTTTACGCCGTCCCAGCCGGGGCCGCGATCCATCCATAGGACGCAGACGCGGCGCGGCCATATAGCTCTCTCGATATTTTTTGTGGGTCCTGCCATAGCGCCGGGGCATCAATATCTCGATGGGCCAGCCCAGGACCTCCTCCTGCCGGTAGCCGAAAATCCTCTCGGTCTGCGCATTGACAAGCGAGATATTCCCGTTCTCATCGCTGATGACCAGGGCATCAGGAATAGAGTCCAGCAAGGCATAAAAGCCTTCGCCAAACAGGTCCGTTGCGTGGATGCTCATGTTTTCCTCCAGAATCGAAAGAAGCGATCGCTTTGCGCCATATGGGCGCTGCGCCTCTAGCCGGATTCCGGTATTTCCACGAGGCTTTAAGCCCATATCGGCAGAAAAAGGGGCAAGCCTATCCTCTTTTTGGCGGATTTTAATGCCACAATCGGCCATTTCGCGGATGTAGCCACCTCCTTTATTTTGTATAGTGAGATTGCAGGCAGTTCCGCCAGGGTGGCAACGACGCTCTGCATGGTCAACGTTTGCGATTCGCCCAGAAAGACGGACCAGTCCAGGAAGGAATCGTGAGACCGATGATTTCTCTTCTTCTCGGCGATTTGATGGCGGATGAACTTTACTTGTCAGGCGAACCTGTTTCGTCCGGAACCTATCGTGAAGTAGGAACCGACCGGCAGATACAGATCGAGCAAGGAGATCGTTTACCTCCCGCACCGGACGGATCTGCCACGGCCTATGTCTGTTTGAACTACATCTGGAAAAGCCTGGCTTCCTATGAAGGCAGGCAAAGAAGGGCAAGGGAGTAGTCTTGTGGAGGCAAGTCGAAAGGAGAAAGCGATGAGCCGCTATCTTTGCCTGGGGTTAGCGCTGTGCGCGCTGCCCTTTCTGCTGATCGGATGCATGCCGGTCGAATTCTCTCCCGACGGTTCTCAGATCGTCTTTTACTGGAATGTCGAAGGCCAGACCAACGGTCTATTCACCATGAACACAGATGGGACCGGCTTTCAGGCGCTGCCGGGCGGCGATGGCGCTGTGCTCGCCCGCTGGTCTTCGGACGGCCGCTACATCCTCTTTGCCGATCTCTCCAACACCCTCAACCTCTACGATACCCAGACCCGCCAGGCCCCTAAGGTCTCCACGCACACAAGCCTGACATTTGCCTGGCGCAAGGATAGCCAGCGATTTGCAGCGATCGGAAATGCCGAGGCGGGCGGGCTGGAAGTTCTCTGGTATAGCGTGCCGCAGGGCCAAGTGATTGCTCGGAAAGCATTCCCGGCGAGCCTGGGGCTCAATGGATTCGCCCAGATGCTCTATCTGCCCAATCGGGAGGCGGTTGCCGTCATCGGCAGCGAAAGCGCAGGCCAGTCTCATGTCTACGTCGTAGGGACGCAAGCCATCGAAAAACTGCCTTCTTCCGCCGATGCGCTTGGAATGGGTCTTTCTGCAGACAGACGCCAACTGCTCTGGGCCAGCAAGTCCCCTGACCTGAGACGAAACCTGTTGAGCCTGCATAGTTATGATCTGACGACCCATGAAATCACGCGGCTGCCCTTCCCCGCGCAGGTCGCCTCCCTCAACCCGGACCCGCGTCACCAGCCCGAAGAGATCGAATCGGTGACCTTCTCGCCCGAAGG
>DATGIG010000691.1:0-5893 GCA_035295825.1 Chthonomonadaceae bacterium
GGGTCCGCGCTGACTGCGAGCGGTAGGAGGGCGGACAGGGAAATGACCGCAGCGCCTGCCACGGCCTGAAGTGGGGTCCACTTCAACCACATCACTTCCTTTCCTGGAGGTATAGGGCTTCCGGGACCTTCGTGGGGCCGAACGATAACCCATTATACCCGTATTTTTCCATAGTTGTTGTCTCTTTGTGATTCTTTTCTCAATCTCATGGAGCTCAGGATAGGGCAGGACTCGGCGGCGCGCATGGAGAATGAAAGCACAAGTCTATCGCGGTCAGAGAAGGAGAGATGTATGGTAAGCGAGTCCAAGACGACGCAGGCGGAGTGGCAGCAGGACAAGGCCTTTCCTCCGCCCCCGGAATTTGCCCGGCAGGCCAATGCCCACGACCCGGACATCTACGCGCGGGCCGAGCGCGATTTCGAGAAGTTCTGGGAAGACTTTGCGCGCGAGTTGGAATGGTCGCGGCCGTGGGAGAAGGTGCTGCATTGGGAACCCCCCCATGCCCAATGGTTCGTCGGCGGGCAGCTCAACGTCAGCGTCAACTGCCTGGACCGGCACCTGCGCGGGCCGCGGCGGGACAAGCGCGCCATCGTCTGGGAGGGCGAGCCGGGCGACCAGCGCACGCTCACCTACGCGGAGCTGGCGCAGGAGGTCAACAAGTTCGCCGACGTCCTGCGCGGGCTGGGCGTAGGCAAGGGCGACCGGGTCTCCCTCTACATGCCGATGGTGCCGGAGGCGGCGGTGGCGATGCTGGCCTGCACGCGCCTCGGCGCGCCGCATTCGGTGGTCTTCGGCGGCTTCTCCGCCGAGAGCCTGCAGGAGCGCACCAACGACTGCGGGGCTAAAGTGGTCATCACCGCCGACGGCTACTGGCGGCGCGGCAACGTGGTCCCCTTGAAGAAGACCACCGACGAGGCCGTCGCCGGCTGCCCGAGCGTCGAGAGGGTGATCGTGCTGCGCCGCGTGGGCGAGAAGGCTTCAATCACCATGCAGCCCGGCCGGGACCTCTGGTGGCACGACCTGATGGCGCAGGCCGCGCCGGTCTGCCCCCCGGAGCCGATGGACGCCGAAGACCCGCTCTATATCCTCTACACCTCCGGCAGCACCGGCAAGCCCAAGGGCATCCTGCACACGACCGGCGGCTACCTGACCGGCGTCTACGCCACCACCAAGCTGGTCTTCGACCTCAAAGAGAACGACCTCTACTGGTGTACCGCCGACGTCGGCTGGGTGACCGGCCACTCCTACGTGGTCTACGGCCCGCTTGCTAACGGCGCGACGGTCTTCATGTACGAAGGCTCGCCGGACTGGGGCCGGGACGGGCAGGGGCCGGCGCGAGACCGGTTCTGGGAGATGATCGAGCGGCACAAGATCACGATTCTCTACACGGCGCCGACCCTGATCCGCGCCTGCATGAAGTGGGGCGACGAGCATCCGCGCAAGCACGACCTTTCCAGCCTGCGCCTGCTCGGCACCGTCGGGGAGCCGATCAATCCGGAAGCCTGGCTCTGGTACCTCGAGCATATCGGCCACGGCCGCTGCCCGGTCGTGGACACCTGGTGGCAGACGGAGACAGGCGCGATCATGATCACGCCGCTGCCCGGCCTGACGACCACGAAACCGGGTTCGGCCACAAAGCCGTTCCCCGGCATCTTTGCTGACGTGGTGGATGAGAAAGGCCAGCCGGTCCCCGACGGCCAGAAGGGCGTGCTGGTCATCCGCAAGCCCTGGCCCTCGATGCTGCGCACGCTCTGGGGCAACGACGAGCGATATAAGCAGGTCTACTGGAGCCGCTTCCGCGGCCTCTACTTCCCCGGCGACGGCGCGATGCGGGATACAGACGGCGACTTCTGGCTGCTCGGGCGCGTGGACGACATCATGCTGGTGGCGGGCCACAATATCAGCACCATGGAGATGGAGAGCGCCCTGGTCGAGCATCCGGCGGTTGCGGAAGCGGCGGTCATTGGCAAGACGCACGATGTCAAAGGGCAGGCGCCGGTCGCCTTCTGCATCATCCGGGAGGACCGCATGCCTGCCATCACGGACACGGCCGCCACGGAAGCCCTGCGCAACGAATTGAAGGACTGGGTCGCCAAAAAGCTGGGCGCCATCTGCCGCCCGGACGACGTGCTCTTGACCGCCGACCTGCCCAAGACCCGCTCCGGCAAGATCATGCGCCGCCTGCTGCGCGACGTGGCCGAAGGCCGCGTCCTGGGAGACACGACCACTTTGGCCGATCCCGCCGTCGTCGCCTCCCTCCGCGACAAATACGCCAGCGAGGAGGGATAGGCATCTTTAGGAGGATAGAACAGGGCAGGAAAGATATGGCTGGGAAACCACCGCTCACCGTGGACATCTTGATGTCGGAAGCCAGAGCGTTCGCCGAATGGGAAAGTCAGCATCAGGAGCCGCTTCTGTATTGGATCACCGATGGCAAGGCGGTCGGCACCTACCTGGAACAGAAGTTTCGCACCCACCTGCAGGCGCGCTATGCGTTTGTGGCGGGCAACTCCGCCACAGGCATTGATCTTCCCGAATTGGGGATCGACTTCAAAACCACCAGCATCCGACAGCCACAATCTTCCTGCCCCTTTCAGTCAGCTCGACAGAAAATCTATGGTCTCGGATACTCTCTGCTGATCTTTGTCTATGATAAGCGGGATGACCCGGTGGCTACAACGGCTAATTTGCAGATTCGCCATGTCATCTATGTGGATAAGAAGCGCACGGGAGACTATCAGACGACGACCGGTTTGCTGCGCATTCTCGATAATGACGGGAATGAGGACGATATACTCGCTTTCTTGAGCGAGCGTATGCTGCCGGTGGACGACATCCAGGCACAGGAGCTTGCGCAACAGATCCTACGGAATCCGACACAGACCGGCTATCTGACTATTTCTAATGCCTTGCAATGGCGGCTGCAGTATACTCGTGTTATTGGTAAAGCCGGAGAGGTGGAAGGGATTATCAGGGTCTTATGAGGAACCAGCTCCGCAAAATCGAATTCGGTGACTTTCAAACGCCTCTCTCACTTGCTCAAGAAGTCTGCTCGCTTCTAAAGCGCAGAGGTATAAGCCCATGCGACATCATCGAGCCTACATGTGGCGAAGGAAGTTTCTTGGAAGCGGCAGCCAGCGTCTTCGGTGAGAATCCCGTCTATTTCGGCTTCGATATCAATGCCGCCTATATAAGCACAGCGCAACGGCGTCTCAAGAGGCTATACCCTCGTTTAAACATTCAATTCTGCGCTCAGGACTTCTTCACATTCGATTGGGTCGGTTTCTTGCGATCTCTGGATGGGCCGATCCTGTTTTTGGGCAATCCGCCCTGGGTTACAAATGCGACATTAGGTATGCTTGATGCGGGCAACTTGCCAAAAAAATCGAATATTAAGCGACTGGATGGCCTGGACGCCCGGACTGGAAAGGCCAATTTCGATATTTCCGAGTGGATGCTCCTGAAGCTTATCGAGGCTGCTGGCCTACGAGATTGCACGATCGCCATGCTTTGCAAAACAGGGGTAGCGCGCAAAGTGCTGGACAACCATTGGCGTCATAGCAGATCCTTATCCGATGGCTCCGTCTACCGGATTGACGCCGCAAAATGGTTCGATGCCGCGGTGAGCGCTTGCTTGTTTGTTGGGAAGCTGCCCTGGATGCGATCTGAAGAACAGTACGCCTGTTTCTATGAATCCCTCCAAAGCGATACGGCCACCAGTCGCTTCGGAATGGTGGATGGGCAGATCGTGTCCGATGTAGATGCTTACTTACCGTTACGGCATTTGAGCGGGGTCAACTATTATCGCTGGCGCTCAGGGGTGAAACACGTCCTGGCGAAGGTAATGGAACTCAGATCAGAAGATGGACGCCTGCGGAATGGCTTCGGGGAGGAAGTCAATATCGAAGAGGATATACTCTATCCGCTTCTGAAGGCTGGGGATATTGCAAAAGGAGTGACCATTCCGGCGCGTTATGTGCTTATTACTCAGACTGCAGTCGGTGGGGATACCGGACAATTGCGCTCGCTGTTTCCGCGTGCCTGGCATTATCTCGAACAGCACAAGCCTCTCTTCGTGCAACGCAAAAGCTCAATCTATCGTGGGCAGCCAGATTACTGCCTGTTCGGCATCGGTGAATATTCCTTCGCGCCTTATAAGGTCGCCATTTCGGGACTGCACAAAGAGATAAACTTCGCAAAGGTTTCTCCCTATCGAGGAAAGCCCATTTTCGTGGATGATACCTGCTATTTTGTTGGCTCTGAGAACGAGGCGGAAGCCGATCTTCTCCAGGAGCTTTTGAATTCCGATATCGTCAGGAGTTATCTACAGTCCGGTATCTTTGAAGACAATAAACGCCCAATTACCGCTGAAACGCTGAATCGTCTCGACATTAAGAAAGTAGCTGAAGCGATGGGACGAGCAGAAGCGTTGGAAGGATGCCTGTCCCGAGGCAATATCGAATCAGGTGGACAGGGATTACTGGTGTTCGAGGCACAGGAGCGCAATGTTAGCCCGAATATGCTCTGACGCTATCAGGAGAAGCAGGCGTGCGAAGCCGTATAAGAAAACCGTGCCGGGGTAACAGCCGATATGCGACGTGTGCCATTGGCTTGGCGTTGCTGAGCGGGCTGTTTCTCCCGAAACTTGCAAACGGACTGGTTTCTCGGTGTGGAGCGTACCCTTCCGAAAGCAGCCAGGAGACTCGGCACGTTGCGTCGCCCCGCAGCAACTCGCTCCCGGCAGGCAGAAAGCTTCTCATCGGGTATTTTCCGAGTTGGATGGAAAACAAAAGCATCGCCGGTCCTGGGAAGACGGCGCTGGCGAGGATGCCGGGCTACATCAATATGGTGGACCTGGCGTTTATGAAGCCGGATGCGGTGTATGCCGGCGGATTGAGCCTGCAAGGGACAGGTTTGCAGTTCCGCTATGACGGAAGAATGCTCAAGCGGGCGATCACAACCCTGCGGCACAGGTGTCCGCAGACGCGCATTTTGATTTCCGTTGGAGGCGAATCGTACACGAACTGGGGTAGTTATCATCCGCAGGCGGTCGCGCGGTTCGTGAAGGATTTCGGACTGGATGGCGCGGATATAGATTTCGAGAGTGGCAACCCGGGATGCGGACCGGGCAAGGATGGGCACATCCATTGTTTGACCGATACGCCGTTGCTGAACGCCGTCCGCAGCACGCGCCGGCTGCTGCCCAGGCCGGCGATCCTCTCGGCCACCGGATGGAGCGTCGGCGCGTATGGGGAGGGCGCCTGGCGCAACGCGCAGCCGCAAAGTCCCTGGACCGGCATGATGCTGGCTCTGTTCCGCTCCCCGGCAGCCTCCGACCTGGACCTGGTCAATGTCATGTCGTATGATGCGACCGACCGCTACGATCCGAAGCAGGCGCTGGCGGCCTATCAGCACTATTTCAAAGGCCGGGTGGCGATGGGCATCGAGGCGCCACCAGAGGATGTGGGCGGGCATGTCACCTCGCTGGCCGCCGTCCGGGACCTGACGAACGCCGTGATCCGCCGGCACGCCGCTGGCATCATGCTCTGGAGCATCGGCAAGCAGACCCTACAGCCCTCCCCGGCTAACCCGAACGTCCAGATGATCGCGCAGCAGGTCTGCCGCGACTTCCATCTGGGCGGCTGCTCTGCCCCTTTGCCTCCGTAAAGGCATTCAGGCGGTCTGCTTCTGGTGAACGAGCTTGCGGAGACTCTCCAGTTCCACGCCGAAATACGCCAGCACCTGCCCGGCGGCCGTCTCCGGTTCCCGCGCGAGGCCCAGCAGCAGATGCTCGGTGCCGAGGTAGTTATTGCCCAACTGCCTGGCTTCGTCGTAGGCCAGATCGACCACCCGCTTGGCGCGCGTGTCCAACTGCAGGAGCTGCGATGGATCC
>DATGIG010000692.1:0-10529 GCA_035295825.1 Chthonomonadaceae bacterium
CCGAGGACGGGACCGGGTCCGCCGTCGCCAGCACCCTGGAGGGCAGCCGCGCCCTGCTGGTAGAGGTCCAGGCCCTCGTGGCCCGCTCCAATCTGGCCAGCCCACGCCGTGCCGTCACCGGCATGGACCCCAACCGGGTCAACATGATCCTGGCCGTGCTGGAGAAGCGCATCGGCCTCAAACTCGCCGAGCAGGATGTGTACGTCAACGTGGCCGGCGGGATCCGGATCCTGGAGCCCGCCGCCGACCTGGCGACCGCCATCGCCATCGCCTCCAACTTCCGTGAGCAGCCGGTCCACCCCACCACCATCCTGCTCGGCGAGGTGGGGCTGGCGGGCGAAGTCCGGGCCGTGGCGCAGGTCGAGAAACGCCTGCGCGAAGCTGCCCGCCAGGGATTCACCAAGGCGATCCTCTCCAAACACAACACCGGCAAACTGCCCAAAATCCCCGGCCTCCAGATCACCGGCGTCGCCAACGTCAACGACGCCCTCCACGCCGCCCTATTGCCGCCCCGAAAGGAATAGAGGAGGTTTTTGCTTGGTGGATTCTATGGTGTTGCGGATGACCAGCAGCAGGCGAATCCGTGTGACGAAGCCCCCCTTCTCGTTGAGCGCGCGAATTTCGAGGACGTGTTCGCCATCCGGGAGGTCGCGTGTCTCCCACTCATGGGTATAGGGAGCGACCGTCGTCGTAGCGATAGGATCGTTGTCCACGAAGAAGGAGACCGCCTTGATGGGGGCGATCTCATCGGGCGACAGCTTGGGGCGTATGATGAGGGAGCCGGAGACGATTTTGCGTTTTTCCGCCTCGGCCCGCGCCACGGCCCCCCTGGCGTAGGCATCTCCCAGGGCTTCGACCCGCTTCTTGAGTTCCGTGCGAAAGGCGGCCAGGCGTTCGCTCTCGGGCCGAGGCGGCGCACCGGCTGCCAGGGGTGGGAGCGGCAACTGCACGGAGAGGCTGAGGACGTCCTCCGTGGCGGGGGTATATTCAGAGGGGAAGGGCGCCGCCTCCTGTTCGCCGATCTGGACGCGCACCGGACTGCCGTCGGGAGGCAGCAGGTCGGCAAAAAGGCCGCTCTCCGGCTCCAGGTTGGTGACAATGGCGGCGGGATCGGCAGCGGGAGGCGCGTTCGGTTTCTTGCCCTTACCCGTCGGCGCCACGGGTGCAAAGGGACGAAGCTTGAGCGCATTGCCGGGCGTTGTCGTGAGTACCAACCCGAAACCCGATCCGCGCAACACGCTGCTGGGGGTGGTCGCGTTCTTCTCCGCGGCGGTGGCGGTCGCCGGATGCAGCACGCGCCCGAGGAGGATGTAGCGGCGGCCTCCATCGATGCTGATCTCCACGCGCCCATATTGAATATTCTCGATACGCAGGCGATACGTCTCCTGAACGGTCTGGAGAGAAGGGGCCGCCTCGCTATGCTGCGCAGTCGCTACAAAGGATACAATCCCCAGCAGCGCCAGGGTCAGACAGGGCATACACGGAGTGCGAACGTTCATTTTATGTAATTCCCGAAAGGACCGTCGAATAGGATAGTATTATTATACAATACCCTGTCCCTATCCCCGATTCGTTCGCTCCGGATCCGGACGGGATTCTACGGAACCTCCAACGCCCTTGACGGGAGAAAGCGCGATTGGCTATACTGTGTGCAAGCCCAGGAAACAATACGCTTTCCCTCCGGCCCTCGCTCTGTCGAAAGCCGAATGGTAATGATGTTCCAGCTTAACTTTGCCCGCACGGCGGCGGTTCTCCTCGCCCTATCGACTGCAGCGCTGCTGTTGACAGCAGGGTGTCATGAAGATAAAGCTACGCCCGCTATTGGCTTGACCTCCAAGAAGGCCGACAGCGATTTTTTGGGCAACAATGCCTGTGCCGATTGCCACCAAAAGGAGTTTCGTCTCCACCATGGCAGTCGTCACGATACCACCATGCATGCTGCGAACCGCGAGAGCCTGGGCGCTCTGGCTCCCCCGCTCGGCGTCATCCCGCTGGCAGGATATACGCTGGACGAACAGAACGGACATCTCTTGGTGACCCGTTCGGTGCCCACCGAGCGCTCTCAAACGCTGGACTATGTGCTGGGGTCCGGCAAAATTGGGATGACCTTCATCACGATACTCGGCATGAACGCGCTGATGGAGGGCCACATGAGTTACTTTCCGCACCAGCAGATCTGGGAGGTCACCCCAGGCCAGGAGGAGCAGCTTCCTGACGACGATGTGTTCGGACGGGGCAACAGCCCGGTGTTGGCGCGCCGTTGCCTGGGATGCCACAGCACCACCCTTCCGACCACCGACCTGAAAATAGATCCCCACTTCTTCGGCGTCGGCTGCGAATCGTGCCATGGGCCGGGACGAAAACATGTGGAAGCGATTCGGGTCGGGAACTTAAAGGCTGCCGGGATGGAGAAGCTGGACACCTGGAGCGGATCGCGCCTCAACGAACTCTGCGGGACGTGCCATCGGAACCCCAAGGATGTGGACCCGGCAAGCATTGCGGCGACGGAGACCCATCGCTTTCAGCCGTATGCGCTCCAGCGTAGCGCCTGCCGGACAGCAAACGGCGAGCCGCTCTCCTGCCTGCGATGTCACGATCCGCACACCGATGTCAGCACCGATATCAGAAAATATGAGGCCGCTTGCCTACAGTGCCATGCGACCGGCGCACACCCTGCCGGAAACAAGGCCGCCGATGGGCCACAGGGCAAAGTGTGTCCCGTAAATGCCTCCTATGGGTGCATCGGGTGCCATATGCGCCCAAAGAAAGCCTTTGCCAAAACTGACATTGCAGCGACCATGGTAGACCATCTGATTTCAAAGCCGAAGCCGGCCCCCTGACGCGGCGGGTTGTTGCAAAATCACTTTTTCATGCGGCGGCATGCGATCTCATCGAGGAGGATAGAATGCGAAGGGTCTGGATATATGGCGGCATTCTGCTGGTTGTAGCCCTGGGCGTCCTGGGCTATTGGGGTTATCAGGTAATGAAGGCCAAAAACGGCGTGAAGCCGGAGTTGGCGCTACAGGAGCCGGAGCGCCAGCAAATTCGGGCGCAACTCACACAATTCTATGACGCATGGAAAGCCTATCGCACCGACCATAAGGGCGCTGAGCCGCCCTCGCTCGAGGCCATGATCCCCAAGTACATCTCCAAACCGGAAGCCCTGATAGATCCGACGGCGCAACGGTGGCGCAAACACCGGTTTGACCTTGCGCCAGGCCAGGTCAAAATCGGAGATGCAACCTATCCGGAGAGTTATGGTTTTCGATGGCTGGCTGCCGGGAACGTCCGCGCGGTCAGAAGTCAAGGCGATCAGGCGATCCTCATTTCCTGTGATTCTCAATTAGAGGGCCTCTACCTTGCTGCCTACGGCCATCGCGCTCCGCTCGGAACTTTCGATCCGCCCGAACATGCAAAACTCATTGCGGAGGTGCGTGATGCGAAGCTTCTGGTGGTGCGCCGCAATGGAGCGATAGACGAAATTGATCCCGCGAGCGAGTAGAATACTGCGATTTCGCTGGGTAAAGATAGAGCAGCGTGGCGGTGTTTTGTGATCACAAAGGGGCTAAAATTATGCGAGAGGTGGATTTATTAAATCCTCCCCTTGCAAATTTCCCTGGATATATGTTATAGTAAAAGCCTCAGCAGCAGGTTTTTTGAAGAGAGAATCCTAGAAGGGAGGTGACACAAAACTGAGAAATCAAGCAAGCCCTGCAGTGATAGCAGGCTCCATCATCGTTCTTGTCATCTTGATTGTTGCCCTCGGATGGTTCTTCATGTTTAAGAAAGAGGCCGGGCAGAATCCTTATGGGAGTTCAAAAGGCCCTGTGCACGGCGGACCGGGTATGGCTGGGTCTGCAGGTCGTGGTATGGGGGGGGGCATGCAGGGTTCCGGCAGTATGCCGAGTTCCGGCGGTATGCCAGGCTCCGGCGGTATGCCAGGAACGGGAGGAGCGTCCCCATCGAGCGGTGGCTAACCATCTATCGCCGCAGATGCTTTTTTCCTCAGCAACCGTAAATCGATACTCTTGAGCGCTCTATTTTTCGCAAGCGTTCACAAGACATCAAAGTTAGGGATTCACTATCGGTCTTATCAAGGCGACTTTTCTAACCTAAGAAAGGAGCGACCGAAATGCATCGGCGCAATGAGTCCCGCCGCACCTTCGGCGGTTTTACCCTGATCGAATTGCTCGTCGTTATCGCGATTATCGCGATTCTGGCTGCCATTCTCTTTCCGGTCTTTGCACAGGCACGCGCAAAGGCTCGCCAGGCCTCTTGCAGTAGTAACATCCGCCAGTTAGGACTGGCAATCCGCATGTACAACCAGGATTATGATGAGCGGGAGCCGTTCGGCGGATGGATGCCGAACGGAATTGGTACATGGGACTGGCAAAACTCTACGGCTCCGTACATCAAGAACAAAGCCATCTACTACTGCCCCAGCTCCGGCGACGACAACGAGGATCCTGCCGATCCGACCGCCTGGTCCTGGAACCGCAACCCCGTCAGCTATCTCTACAATAACCAGTTGGGCGTAAACCGCACGCCCGTCAACGAAGCCCGCATCAGCTCGCCTGCCGACTGCTGGCTGCTCGTGGACGGACATGAGGACTGGGGCGGTCGCAACGGCGTAGACTGGCTGGGACGCCCCAATACCGTCTGGCTGATGGAAGACACCATCTGGGGCAGCGATGCCTCTCTGGTCTCCGGCTTCCTCCCCTGGCAGGGCTTCACCTGGGCGCTGCCCCGCCATAATGGCGGCGCCAACGTCTGCTACACCGACGGCCATGTCAAGTATGTCAAGGTCGAACCGGTGGATGCCCCCTGCCATCAGGAACTCCAGTACTTCACCCAGCCCGATAACAGCCATGGCTGGTTCCAGCAGACCTATCCGGCGAATAAGACGATCATTCCCGGACAGGACAACCCTGGCGCCACCTGGTACATCGACAACAACGGCAGCACCTGCCCCTAACTGACTGCCATATGGCATTTGTTCCTGTTGCCATGAGACTGACAGCCTGGAGATCCCTCTCCGGGCTGTCTCTATCAGGATTTGATCTATGGAATCTACCGCGACATCCCCTCCTACCGGCGTCAACAAGCGACGCCCCTGGCGGCTGATGATTCTCGCAGTGCTCGGGCTGATTGCCATCGGCGTCAGCATCGGTGTACGTCAGAGCCACTGGGCGCAAGAGAGACAATTGAAAACGCTCTCGGTAGATGAGCTGGCGCTTGCGATCCATGATAGCCCCAACGACCCGCTGACCTTCTTCTATTATGGCTCCGCGCTCTTGAGAGCCAACAATCCTGAAAGCGCCGAACAGGCATTCCAACGTTCTCTGAAATTAGATCCCAAGATGGAAAGGGCTCAGGTCGGGTTGGGAACCGCCCTGATGCGCGAGGGCAAACTTCAACAGGCGAACCAGGCCTTCGAAACCGCAACCAAAATGGATCCCAAGGATGTTTTCGCCTATATGGGAATCGCCCAGACCTATGATTCCGCAGGCAGCGCCAAGCGTGCCATTGATCCCCTCAAGAGAGCGACCGAGCTGGATCCGAAAAACGCCGCCGCCTGGTATGGATTGGGGAAAGTCTATGGTGAGGCGCATCAGCCCGCGCTGGCGGTCGAGGCGATCAACCATGCGGTGATGCTGGCCCCGGACAAGGCGGACTATTGGCGCGATCTGGGACAGTTGAGCCGTCACTACTACAAATTTCAAGATGCCAAGCAGCAATTCGAGAAGGCGCTGGCGCTCAATCCGGACGACCCTGTGACCCACTTCTGGCTGGGGCAACTCTATGTACAAATGGGTGATTCTGCAGAGCTACGTCAGAAGGCGGAACAGGAGTTGAAGGAGGCCATCCGGCTCGGTCCCACGCTGCCCGACTCCTACTTTGAATTGGGGCGCATTTACGAGCGCCAGGAGGAGTGGGAAAAGGCCGTCGAACAGTTTCGCATCGCACGCAAACTGGAAAACTCCTCCGATGATAAGCCCATCTATCATGAGGGCTTCTGCCTGGTCAAGTTGGGTAAAACGAAAGAGGGCCAGGAGCTTATTGCCGGCTCGCAAGCCCTGGGAGCTATCAAACGCCAGATGACCGATCTGACGACCCGCATTATTGCCGAACCTCAGAACCGCGATCTGCACTTGCAGTTGGCGCGCGTTTATCGTAAGATAGAGAACGAAGACGGCGCCAAAAAAGAGTATACGCTCTATCAGCATCTGGGGGCGCACGATGAGGCGGTCGGCAAAGAGATGCAGGAGTATGACGCCGAACTCCGACGTAAAGCGCAGCAACAGGCGCTCCAGAACGGTTCCCGATGAGGCAGCGCTCCCTCTTTCGGTGGGCGCTCTCTGCGCGTGTGGCTGCGTTGCTGGCTTGCCTGTCGGTTCTGGGTTGCCCCCCTCCGCCGAAATCCCTGCCCCAATCGGCTGGCCTGCCTGATGTCGCAAAGGACGGTCGCGACTGGTTTGAAGATCGTGCCGCTGCGGCAGGAATCCACTTTTCCCTGAGCCATCATGGCAGAAGCCCGTTGACCGCCCTGGAGACGATGGGGGTCGGCTGCGCCATTTTCGACTACGATGGGGATGGTCGTGCCGATATTTTTCTGGTGGGGCAGACCGGAGCGGGGAATGGACGCTGCGCGCTTTACCATAACAACGGGGATGGAACCTTCACGGATGTCACGCAGGGCAGCGGCCTGGAGGAACCGGGGTTTTATACAGGTTGCGCTGTCGGCGACATAGACAACGATGGGCGCCCGGATCTATTGGTTACCGGCTACGGTATCGTGCGCCTCTTTCACAATTTGGGCCACGGTAAGTTTGAAGATGTCACCAAAGGGTCCGGACTGGAAGCGCCCTCGCCGACGGCATGGGCGACCAGCGCCGGCTTCGCCGATATAGATCATGATGGTTTGTTGGATGTATATATTGGGCGCTATGTCAAATTCGATCCGCACACCATTCAGTTCTGTGGGTTTGGCGCAGGCGATCAGATCAAATCGGCCTGTGGACCGGATATGTACGACCCGCAGTTCGGCAGCCTCTACCGCAATCTGGGACATCTCAAGTTTAAAGACGTGACCAAGGAGATGGGCCTGGATAAGGCGCATGGCAAGTGCCTGGGCGTCACGTTTGCCGATGTCAACGGCGATGGCTGGCCCGACCTGTACCTGGGCAATGACGAGATGCCCGGAGACCTCTTCATCAACCAGGGGGGGAAACGCTTTGTGGAGGTAGCCGCCGAGCGCGGCGTCTCCCTCTCGGAAGATGGCAGACCCCAGGGCGCCATGGGCGTGGACTTTGCCGATCTCAATCGGGACGGCCTGCTCAGCCTCTTTGTCACTACCTTTGAAGCCGAGCCGGACAGTTTGTATGCCGCAACCCCGGATGGCTTCTACCGCAACGTGAGCGCCTCCATGGGGATCGGCCCGCCGACTGCCTCCTATGTGGGCTTCGGCACAAAGTTTGTGGATGTGAACAATGACGGCTGGCTCGACGTCGTGATCGCCAACGGACATGTGCGTGACAACGAAGACAAGATTGACGCCAAGACCCACTACCAGCAACCGATGCAGCTTTTTCTCAATCAGGAGGGTAAGAACTTTGTAGAGCGTTCTCAAGAAGCGGGACCGGGCTTTACCACGCCCGCAGTGGGACGCGGGTTGGCAATCGGCGACCTGAATGATGATGGCGGGATGGATATTCTTGTCGCCGATCTGGAAGGTCCGGCCCGCCTGCTCCTCAATCGTTTCCCCAACCGGGGAAACTGGCTGCGGGTCCAACTGACCGGCACAACCAGCAATCGCATGGCGTTGGGCGCGCGGGTCACGGTCATCGCGGGGGAGCAGAAGTGGAGTGCAGAGTGTACCACAGGGGGAAGTTACGAATCGGCGAGCGACGCACGACTCCATTTTGGTCTGGGTGCACGGAAAGCCGTGGATCGTGTTGAAGTGCGATGGCCTTCCGGGAAGAGGAGCACCGTGTTGAACCCCCCTATCCCGGGGGATCTAAAAATCCAGGAACCATGACGATGATACCACAACAACGTTCTCTTGCTCAGCGCCGCCTCCGCTTCGGCGGTTGGCTCTGCGTGAGTGTGATGGCATTGGTCGGGATCTACTACTTCAGCCATACCGGCCGTCAGTATTGGATGAACTCGCTCTCGGTAGATACACTGAAGCAGGAGGGAGCCCGGAACCCGAAGGATGGCGAACTGAACTTCATGCTGGCGCATCGGCTGAATCAGGAAGGGCGGCTTGAAGAGGCGTTTGCTGTTATACAGCAACTGACACGGGAGTATCCGGAGAACGCGCAGTACTGGCTGGGCATGGCGCGCTGTGCTACCGACCTGGCGCGTCCCGTCGAGACGGTTCAGGCTTACCGTAAGGCGCTGGCGCTGAATCCGGGGATTGCCGAGGCGCATATGTCGCTCGGGCAGATCTATGGAGAAGCCGGATTGGTGACGGACGCCCTGGAGCACTTCGAGCAGGGAAACAAGCTTGCTCCCAATGCAGACGTCAACCAGGAGGTCTGGCTACGCTGTCTGATCGCGAAAAAGCGCTATCAAGAGGCCTGGGATAAGGCCGTTTCCCTGGTGAAACAGAACCCCAGAATGGCGGAAATCTATGAGTTCGTCTATACGGCCGGGGTTCCGCTGGGTAAATCCGCCGAAGCGGAAGAGGTGCTCTATAGCGGCATCGGGGTCGTGGGCTCTTATCATGGCAGCGCATTAAAGTCGGGGCTGGCGCGCCTGCTGATCGCGAAGCAACAGGACGCAAAGACGCTGGGAACCGCGGCAATGCTGGCCGATGAGGCGGCGAGAGGGCAGGGGGCGCGCGCAGACGATTATGCCGCGCTAGGGCAGGTCTTCTCGCTGGAAAACGACCTGAAAGGGGCCAGGAGCGCCGCAGAAAACGGACTGAAGATGGATGCCAACGATCCCGCCTGTCTGAAAACGCTGGCGGAGGTCGCACAGCGGCAGGGGAAGAAGGAGGAGCAGACACGCCTGCTGGCCCGGCTCTCCCAACGGCTCGAGGGAGGTCCGGAAGTCGTGACGCAACGGAAAGCGGTAAGCGCTGTGCCCAACGATCCGAAGGCACATCTTGCTCTGGCTGCCGCCCTGGAGAAAGAGGCAGACTATGGGGCGGCGGCAGAAGAGTGCCATGAAGCGTTGAAGCTGGCAAAAGACGATGCGACCGCAAAGCAACAGCTTGAAGAGTGTCGCCTCAAAGCCCTGGAAAAACTGGCCAAGGAGAGCGCTGCGAAAAATGTGCGTTAGCGCCTCCTTACCGCGCTGTGCCAACACGGATTGCCTGTGGAGCCGAAAAGGATCGGCCTCCATCGAGGTAAGGCGCGCGGGAGAGGCCGCTAACGCTCTCAGGAGAGTAGAACCGTAATGGAATCCCGATCCACAGGAAACCGGTTCTTATGGAGCTCGGTTCTGGTGCTGCTGGCCCTCGGCTGCGGAAGCGCCGTTTGGTGGTATGGCCCCTGGAATGCCGAAAATCGCTACAAACATATGGATCTGGTCACCCTGCGCCGGACGCTCGACGACCACCCGAACGATTTCGTAGGATGGAGACAGTTGGGGCTGCGCCTGGCGAAGGATGGCGACGCCAATATGGCGGAACCGGCGCTGAGACAAGCGCATACCCTCAATCCGTCGGATCCGGAAGTGGCAACCGGATTGGGTGAGTTGCTCCTGGACACCAAACGCCTGCCGGAGGCGTTTCAGGTACTGAAAACAACAACGGAGAGCACGCCGCGGTTTATCCCGGCCCATCTCGCTCTCGGACGCCTCTATCGGCGGAAAGCCTCCTATTTGCATGCCTCCGAACAGTATGAAGCGGTCGTCGCGCTGGACCCCAAGGATGTGGATGCATGGTATGAACTGGCAATCTGTTATCTTCAGATGCAACAATCGGCCAAGGCGCAGGACGCAATAACCAGAGCGCTGCAACTTGCCCCGCAGAATCCACGTGTTCTTGCGCTCTGCAGCAGCGTGGATGCCGCTGTCGGCAAAGTGGATGAGGGTATCGCTGCGGCGACAAAGGCAGCAAGCCTGGCGCCCAAGGATTTCAAAGTCCAGGAGAACCTGGCGAATATCCTGCTTGCGAACTCACGTGGCCCCGACGATCTGAATGCGGCGGATCGGGAGATCGGCATCCTGGAACAGCTCAATCCGCAATACCCCCTGCTGCCGTTTTTGCGCGGCGAACTGGAACGGCAGCGGCAGCACTGGGAGGCGGCTGCCCGGTATCTGGAGCGTGCGCTGGCGACCACCCCCGATCAGAACGAAGTGTACGCCTCTCTCAGCAAGACCTATCGTCATCTGAACCGAGAAAAAGAAGCGGACCAAATCGATAGGATTTTGAAACAGCGCCAGGAGTTGGACCAACAAGTAAACTCGGTGCGGATCGCGATGGGATCACAGCCGAATGATATCCACCTCTATATCAAATTGGCAGATCTCCAGGTACAGTTGAATGACCGGATAAGCGCCGCCGGCACGCTGGAGAA
>DATGIG010000693.1:0-10586 GCA_035295825.1 Chthonomonadaceae bacterium
TGGAGCCTGCTCGAAAAGAGCGGGCATCCCTTGACGCGCCCCATGCAGATAGCGTCGCCCGGCCGGCCGGCGGATAGCCCAGCCGGGCCGGGCGTCGTGGATACGCACGGCACGACAGTCATCGCGGTCAAGTTCGATAAGGGCGTCCTCAACGTCGGCGACCGCCGGGCCACGGCCAACTTCGCCGTTATGTACGACCGGGCGGAGAAGGTGCTGCCGATAGACGACTACACGCTGCTGGCTATCTCCGGCTCGTTCGCGCGAGCGATGGAGGTGGTGCGCTACCTGCGCACGGCTTTCAAGCTGTTCGAGCGCACCTACCTGCAGCCGATGAGCCTGGAGGGCAAGCTGGCCGAGCTGGCCAAAGTGGTGCGTGCCGGCATTCCGGAGGCGCTGCAGGGCATCGGCGGGTTCATTCCGCTCCTCTCCACCTACGATCCGGAGAGCGGCGAAGGGCGCATCTTCTTTTACGACGGCATGGGCGCGCGCTTCGAGAGCACCGAGTTCGGCGCGGCGGGCAGCGGCTCCCTGCAGATTCGCGGCGTCTTCGACTATATCGTCAAGACCAAAAAGCCATTCCACGCCATGACGCGGGACGAGGCCCTCAAAGAGGCGCTCTACTTGATTGACATCGCCGCTGACCTCGACGCGGCCACGGGCGGCTGGGCGAAGGTCCTGCCGCTGGCCAAAACTATCACTGTCGAGGGCATCGAGGACGTGCCGGAGGAGACGCTGCGCGGCCTGATCGAAGAGATAGACCGCTCGGGCGGGGAACGGATCGCGCACCGCCGCTGAGGACGGCCTGAAAAGAGAAAGTGATGTTCACACCCTTCGACTTCAATGAGGCGCTGGGGCACCGGAAAGAGTATATCGAGGAAGGGCTGCGCGAGGGCAGCCCGGTCGTCGGCCTCGGCTACGAGGGCGGCATGCTGCTGCTCACCCTGCGCCGCTCCCAGCGCAAGATCTATGAGATATACGACCGCCAGATGTTCTCGGCTATCGGCAAGCAGTCCGACATCGAAGACATTCGCCGGAGCATGATCCAGATCGCCCACCAGGAAGGCTTCGAGCGCAGTCCCGACGACGTTTCCGTGCAGCGGCTTATCGGCTTCGCGCTCAGCCCGGCTCTCAAGAAAGCGTTCGGCGACCAGTTCGGCGCCATGCCCTTTGTGGTCCGGGGCCTATTTGCCGAGATGGGACGCACGTCCGGCGGGGATGTGTTCGTCAGCCTCAACTACGATGGCGAGTTTCGCGCCACCACCGGCGCGGCCGTCATCGCGGGCGCGCGGGAGGCCGAGGAGCGTATGCTCGAGCGGATCGGCGAGCCGGACCTCAAATGGACCCGGGACGAGGCGCTCCGCAAAGGGCTCTCGGCCTGGATCGTCGGCGCGCGGGAGGCCCTGCGGCGCAGTTTTCGCGGGCGCAACGACGAGGAAGAGTTCGACCCGCTGCGCGAGATTGACGAAGTGGAGTCGGACGCCGTTTTCCTCCGTGACGAACTGAAGACCGCGACGCTGGAAGCCGGCGTGCTGGAGCGGCGCGCCAACCGGGAGAGCCATTTCCGCCTGCTTACGGAAGCAGAACTGGAACCCATCCTGAAGGAAGTCAAGTAGCCAGGCATGGATAGACGCATTTTCGGTATCGAGACCGAGTTCGGCTGCATGGTGCGCGACCCCGTCGTCGGCTCTTCGGAGGACATCGTCGAGAAGGTCAAGGACTATGCGTTCTACGATAAGAAGCTGGGCGTGATTGATCTGCACGCGCGCGACTACGCTTTCGAGCCGGCGCGCGCGGGCGGGTTCTTACGTAATGGCGGCAGGCTCTACATAGATGCGGTCGGCAGCCATGAGGAGTACGCCACCGCCGAATGCTGCGATCTGCTCGATCTGGTCCGCCATGACAAGGCCGGACGGCTGCTGCTGGCCCAGCTCCTCACCGATTTGAAGCTGGACGAGGCCGTCAGCTTCCATAACAACAGCATTGACCATTTCGGCGGTCATACCTTCGGCTGCCATGAGAACTATCTGGTCCAGATCGAGGACCGCTTCTTCACCGATGCGCTCTCCTACCTGCTGCCCTTCCTGGTCACGCGCCAGATCTTTGCGGGCATCGGCAGGGTAGGGGGCCATCGCCTCACCCGCCCCAGCAGCAAGAGCAACATCATGACCCTGGGCGAGCATGAGGTGGACTACGTCTGGGTCTCGAATTTTTACGGCGTCGAGATTGACCCTTCCGTTGACTTCCAGCTCAGCCAGCGCGCCGACCACATCGTCAAGACCATCTCCTCCCGCGTGCGCTTCAACCGGGCCATCATCAACCCCAAATGGGATTCTTACTACTCCTACAGCAACCTGCACCGGCTGCATATCCTCTTCGGCGAGAGCAACATGAGCGAGTACGCCTGCATGTTGAAAGCCGGCACGACCAGCCTCGTGCTCGACCTGATCGAAGAGGGGACCGTCCCGCCGGACGTGGAGGTCGCCGACCCGCTGGAGACCCTGCGCTCCGTCTCCCGCGACACGAGCTTCAAGTGGCCGGTGCGCCTGCGCAGCGGCAAGACCATCTCCGCCGTGGACCTGCAGCGCCGCTATCTGGACGCCGCCAAGCGCTACCTGCACCGCCGCGACGCGCAGACGGACATGGTGCTGACCGAGTGGGAAGCTATCCTCGACGACCTGGAGCGCGACCCGCTTTCCACCGCCGACCGGCTGGACTGGTCCGCCAAGCGCGTACTTTACCAGCAGTACATCAATGAGACCGGCGTCACCTGGCAGGACGACATCCTGCAGAGCCTGGACCTGGAGTACCACAACGTCCATCCGAGCCAGGGCCTCTACTATGGCCTGGAGCAGTCGGGCGCCATCCTCCGCCTCGTCACGGACGAGCAGGTGGAGGAGGCGACCGTTACGCCGCCGGAGAACACGCGTGCTCTCGGACGCGGCCAGATCGTCTCGCAGCTCATTGCCCGCCCCGGCACCCGCTATGTCATTGATTGGGACGCCGTCTACATCGAACGTAATCGCCAGTTAGATCTAAAAAATCCTTTTCACACCTATGAAAAAGAAGCCGTACGCTTCCTACGTGGAATTTAGTCTACGTATTTTACCGATCAATGGCCTGCCTGAGTTCTTGCTTTTAGCTTAGACTTCCGAGATCCATACAAATCGCCAACTTCAAAAGAAAGCGGAGCCAGATGACCGGCTCCGCCTCAAACACTCGCGTTCCTATCAGGGAGTAACCGTAAGAGCTTTGCCTTTGGTGATTCTGTTGGCGGTGGCCTTAATGGTCACGGATGTGTTGGCACTGACATGGCTGGTGGCAACGGTGAAGGTCCCCGTCAGGCTGCCGGCCGGAATGGTGATGCTGCTGACCGTCGGACTGGCGACAGCCGGATTGGTGCTTGAGAGGCTGACCGTAATGCTGCCAGGAGCGGCAGCACTTTCCAGAGTTACCTTGCCGCTCACACTGTTGCCGCCCACCACCGAGGAGGCACTGAGCGAGATCGATTTGACGCCGATAGGCCGCACGGTCAAGAGGGCGCTCTGGTAGACGCCATCGAAGGCAATGATTTGCCCGGTCGTGGCAGCGGCTACGGCGGTGGTCTTGATGGGAAAAGAGGCGCTGGTATGCCCGGCAGCGATCTTTACGCTGGCGGGGACGGTAGCTGCCGGGTTCTGGCTTTGCAGGTTGACATAGGCATCCACGACGGCAGGAGCGGTCAGGGTGAGCTTACCGGTGGCGTTCTTGCTGCCTGCAACCGTGGTGGGACTGACCGTCAGGCTAGAAAGCACGATCGGATCGAGCAGAATGGCTCGATACTGGCTGCCATTGTAGCCGCTGCCGGTGATCTGTCCATGGGCGTTGATACGGATGGCAAGTTCCGCCATCCAACCGGAGCCAGGAGCGATCAGGGAATTCAGGTCATAGATCAGCCCATCGCGCCACAAGACCGCATGCATTGGGTCCTCCCAGGGATAGAGCGGAAATCCGTACAGGGTCGCCATGCCGACCACCTGACTGCCGCTGGGATCAATGCCGAACGCCATGCTATGCGGATAGCCTGGCAGCGTGCCCAGATCGGTCATCACCCCGCCGCTGTAGACGAAGGCATGATACGGTCCCAACACGGTGTTTGAAAGACCAGCGACATCGCCGCTGTCGTTGATGTCGTTGGCCCAGGCGAACGTGCCACCGGGAAGCGTCCCCAGATCGTGCATTCCATTGAAACCGTCCCAGAGGATGGCATGCTCCTCGCCGCTGGCCGTATTTCCTTCACCGACTAACTGCCCGGCATTGTTGAGGCCCAAGGCATAACTGTACGTGCCACCCGGCAGGACGCCCAGATCGTCCGAACTGCTCAAGGGACCGCTTCCGCTGTGCAGGATCGCATGACCGGAACCAGGAAGGTAGTATCCGCAGATCTGGCCGGCATCGTTTATGGCTTCAAAGCCGCTATCGCCACTCCCGGCCGTACCGAGGTCCTGCATGCCGTGAACGCTGTCCCACAAGAACCCGTGTTGGGTGACGACGACTCCGTCATCGCAAGCCCCGACCACCTGGCCGATGTTGTTAATGGCCTCGGCAAAACCATCGGGCAATCCCGAAACCGTTCCAAGATCCTGCATGCCATGGATGGAGTCCCACAAGAAAGGATGATAGGTCGTGTTATCGGCAAGATACGCCTCGCCGACCACTTGCCCCTGATCGTTGAGGCCGACGGCGAAAGCGTAGTCACCTCCGAGTGAGCCCAAGTCGACGACGACATAGCCCTGAGCGGACGCTGCTCTGGGCGCCAGGAGCGCAAGCACCGCCAGGGTAATGATGGCGATGCAAGCCAGAACGAAGTTGCGGCACACGGGCCGAGAGCGGATTGGACGATATGCTGATGACATGACTGCGGTTTCCTTTCAAAACAGAGTGGCTGAATACCACTCCGGGAAAGATGTAAAGCGTTTGTTGGACTTCCGTTCCTGACTGCCCGCCGGCGATACGGAAGCAGTTTCACTTTCAAGAGGCTCCTGAATCGGCTGTAGAGGTTGGTCATCTGGTCGCTCTCGACACATGAGTGAACCAGATACTTGTTGGCCGGGTCGAGCGGGTGATCGATCTTAATATCGTTAGCGCCTGCGCAGAGGGCGCCGGTTACGGCGACGTTGCCATTAAAACCGCCAGCGTCCCACCGTCATAAGCGGCCTGTCCCTCCAGGCCGTTCCCGTAGTACGCAGAGGCGGTCCCGATGACGCCATCGTTATAGCCGTCGAAGTGACCGGTCAAGGGAACCGGTCTACGCATTAGTATAAGGGACCAACATTGCCGGAATCGTTGCCGAAACAAAGGAATTTAGCCCGTTCTGTCGAAACTAAGCAAAATAGTGCAGTAAAACGATCTGGCGAATTCTAGATAGATAGCTTGCCCGGGGTAGAACGTGGATGGAAGCTGGTGAGCAGAAACAGAGCCCAGCACCTCTGGAGGTTCGGTTGCTGGGAGGGTTTGCGGCGCATGTCCACGGCAAGCCGCTGGCGCGTCTGCGTTCGCGCCAGGGACAGCGGCTCCTCGGTCTGCTGGTCTTGCGAGGGAATCGGGAATCGGAGCGCGACTGGCTCGCCGCTACCCTCTGGCCCGACAGCAGCCCGACGCAGGCACTCTATAATCTGCGTCGCAACCTGACGGACCTGCGACAGGCTCTCGGTCCGGAAGGCAACCGTCTCTCTCCGGGTTACTCCCGATCGCTGCGGCTCGACCTGACAGAGGCCAGTGTGGATGTGCTGGCCTTTGACGCCGCGATCAAACGCGGCGATACGGCGTCACTGGAGCAGGCGGTGGCGCTGTATCGGGGAGCGCTGCTGGAAGACTACGCGGAGGACTGGGTCCTGCCGGAGCGGCGGGCCAGGGAGCAGGCTTACCTGCTGGCACTGGAAACGCTGGCAGCGCATTCCATGAATTCCCACGATCCCGATTCCGCCGCCCGCTATCTGCGCCAGATCCTCGCCACAGATCCCTTCCACGAAACCGCATTGCGAGCCCTGCTGGAGGCGCTGGCCGCGCTCGGCGAGTACGCGGCCATGAAGCAGGTCTATCGGGACTTTCGGCTCTATCTGCATCGGCAGATGCATGCCGAACCTGCCGAGGAGACCGCCGCCCTCTACCAGCGCCTGCAAAGGCAGGAAAGCGATTCGCTTGTCGCCGCTGCGGCTCCTGCCCCGTTAGCCTCGCGCCGTCTTCCCCAGGCGCTCACCCACCTGATCGGACGGGAACTGGAGATACAGGAGGTGGTCACCTATCTGAAGACCACGCGCCTCCTTACGCTAACCGGAGAAGGCGGTATCGGCAAGACCCGGCTGGCGATCACAGCCGCTGAAACATCGGTCAATAACTATGCTGGTGGCGTCTGTTTCGTAGACTTATCGCCGCTTTTTGAGGACCTTTTCATCGCCTCCTCGATCGCCACGGCGCTTGGCGTAACGGCCAATCCGGCGCGCCGCCCGCTAGAGAATCTGGTCGAGTTCCTGCAAGCGAAGCCTCTCCTGCTGGTGCTGGACAACTGCGAACATCTTATCGACGGCTGCGCACAAACCGTAGACGCGCTCTTGAGTCACTGCCCTAGCCTGCATGTTATGGCCACCAGCCGCCAGCCGCTCGGGCTCACGGGAGAAGTCGTCTGGCGTGTGCCTTCGCTGCCCTTTCCCCCTCCCTCCAGAAACCCCCTTTCGGCCGGGCAGGGGGCAGGCAAGACACGCGCTGAAAAAGACGAGATCTCCATCCTGGTGGAGTATCCTGCAGTCCGGCTCTTCGTTGAACGCGCGCGCCATACTCGGCCAGATTTGCCGATAACTTTGTCAGTAGTGAAAACCATCGCACAGATATGCCGGCGCCTGGACGGCACTCCATTGGCGATCGAGCTGGCAGCCGCGCGGGTAAGCGCCCTTTCCATCACGGAGATCGATGCGCGGCTGGAAGACCGCTTTCGGTTGCTGACGGGCGGCAGCCGCAGCGCTCGCCCCCGCCAATATACCCTCCAGGCCTCGCTAGACTGGTCGTATGGCTTGCTGAACGAGCCGGAGAAGCGGCTGCTGCGGCGGCTGTCCGTATTCGCGGGCGGCTGGACGCTAGAAGCTGCAGAACAGGTTACAGGTTACAGGTTACAGGGAATAGGGGAAGAGGTTTTCCCTGTCCCCTCGCACGAAGTGCTGGACCTGCTTACCAACCTGGTGAATAAGTCCCTGGTGGTCTACGAAGAGCAGAGCGGCCAGGGCTGGTACCGTCTCCTGGAAACCATACGCCAGTACAGTCGAGAGCGCCTTGCCGGTTGCGGAGAGGAAGTCGAGGCGGTCAGGCAGCGTCATGCCGTGTACTATCTGGCTCTGGCAGAGCAAGCCGAACCGCAGATACTGGGGCCGGAGCAGAAGAGGTGGTTGGAGCGTCTGGAGAAAGAACATAGCAACCTGCGTGCCGCAATGATCTGGTTTCAGCAGAGCGACGACCAAACGGAAGGATCAGCGCGCCTTGACCAGGGACTGAGGCTTGCAGGGTGTCTTTGGCGCTTTTGGTGGCTGCACGGCCATCTCTCCGAGGGCCGCGAACGCCTGATGTCTATGATCCGAAAGAAGGGGACGGACCACCCGACGCGCGAACTCGCAGGCGCGCTCTGTGGAGCGGGCAACCTGGCGCAGTGCCAGGGCGACTACGTACAGGCCACGTTGCTGTTTGAGCAGGCGCTTACAATGATGCGCGCCCTCGACGGTAGGAGTGGAGAGGCAGACATGCTCTTCCATCTGGGAGATGTAGCCTCAAATCAGGGCAACTATGCAGACGCGCGATCCCAGCTGGAACAGGCGCTGGCGATCTATCAAAACATTGGCAACAGGCATGGCGAAGCGAAGAGCCTGGGCCAGATTGGTTATATCCTGCGAGAACAGGGTGATTTTGCGGCGGCGTGTTCCCTCCATGAAGCGGCGCTGGACATACACCGAAATCTTGGTGACCGCATGAATGAGGTGTGGGTTCTGAGCAGTCTGGGCTATGTCTATCACGGCCAGGGAGATCCCAGGCGGGCGCAGGACGCGTTTGCGCAGGCCCTGGAGATTTACCGTGCCTTCGGCAATCGTAGCGGAGAGGCCTGGTCGTTAGCCAGTCTGGGGTTTATCACCTATGCTCAAGGGGACTATGCGTCCGCTTGTCCCCTGCTGGAAGAGGCGCTTGCCATCAACCGCGAGCTGGATAACTCGGCCGGAGAAGCGTGGGATCTGGACCTGCTGGGGAGTGCGCTGTGCGGCATGGAAGATTATAGCGCGGCGCATTCTGCCCTGGAACAGGCGCTGGCCATCAACCGCCGGATCGGGAGCCGCAATGCGGAGGCCAGTAACTTGCGGCATCTCGGAGATAGCACCAGGGGACAGAAAGACGTTGCGACCGCCCATCGCTACTACGTGGAGGCCGCAGCCCTGATGCGAGAGCTAGACTCGAAGAGCGATCTCATGGAGATCCTGGAGGCGTATGTAGAGTTGTCTATGCTGGCAGGCCAGCCGGAGCGCGCCGCGCAGTTCTATGAAGCTTCCCAGGCATTACGGCAGACCCATGCGCTGCCTCCTTGCCCCATAAAGCGGGACAGAGATGGTCGCTTGATAAGCGATATACATGCTGCCCTGACGGAATCATCCTATGTAGCAGCCCGAAATGAAGGGCAGAAATGGACCCTGGATAAAGCTTTAGATTATGCCATGGCGATGGTTCTCCTCCCCAATGATGAAGCAGCCTGATGAGACCTCCGCGGCCTGGGAACAGGGCTTAACGATGACCATATTCGGACCATAGAGAACCGCTCCTCGCATTCTTATGCCCTTGCTTGCCGCTTAGCGGGCATTCGGCTGAGCCTGATACTGTTCATCGCTGACATGCTCCATCCACTCGACCATCTTGCCATCAAGCCGCTCTTTAATGGCGATGTGTGTCATGGCAGCGGCAGACGTGGCTCCATGCCAGTGCTTCTCGCCCGGTGGGAACCAGACCACGTCGCCCGGCCGGATCTCCTCGACCGGCCCGCCCTCGCGCTGCGCCCAGCCGAGTCCCGCCGTCACAATAAGGGTCTGTCCCAGCGGGTGGGTGTGCCAGGCCGTGCGGGCGCCGGGCTCGAAGGTGACGCTGGCGCCGGCAGCGCGCGCCGGTTCGGGCGCCTGGAACAGCGGGGCGATGCGGACCGTGCCGGTGAACCAATCCGAGGGTCCCTTGCTCGAAGGCCGGGACCCGTTTCTCTTGATCTCCATGGCTTTCTCCTTGATTTCCCTGGCTGGATGCGCTCCTGGCTCTATCGCAAACGCCCGTTTCTTGAACAGAAGTCCAGGAGGCTTCTTTATAAGGGGTTCGCGCAATGAACGCGCTAGCGATCCGTTCGATGGTCGCGCTCGCCCAGGCAGGCGGGGTCCTGGGAGCAAAGAAAACGCAACCTCGGCTCCTCGATGGCTGTCGCATCCATTGTGCGCGCGCCGAGGAAGCGGACAAAGCGGGCAAAACCTCGCGCCAATGCCTCCGCGAAAAGCGCATCGTTGCCCAGCGCCTTCTCCGCCAGCCAGAAACCCAGAACGACGAAGGTGTTGGTTGCCCGATCGAGCTTGCTGTCGAAGCGGCCTACCAGCCGGTCGCCCCACAGGATCGGAAGGGCGTAATAGCCGTATTGGCGAAGATGCTCCGGTTTGTAGACTTCCCAGACGTAATCGAAGCCGAAGAGGACCTTCGCTCTGCCGCGCGCGCTCACATTGTCGAGCGGGGCCAGGAAGGTCACCTCTTCCTCGGTGGTCGAGTCGAGGGGCTGCCACGAGTCCGGAATGCGGCCAGAGCCGTTCGATCAGTGCCTCGCGCGGATGCGCCTGGTGGAGATGGTAGGCCAGGTAGGCGAGCAGGACACCGGTCTTCTGCTTCTGGAAGTGGGTGATGACCCACTCTCCCTGATGCACGCGCAGCCCGCCCAACATCTCGATCCGGCACCGAATGTCCATAAAAAAGGATCCCTGGCTTTCCAGAGTTGACAAAGGCTGGAAAGCGAATGAGAAGAATGCGGAGTGGGTAGCTAGGAAGGAAGCGATTGTTTACAGAAGAGAGCAAGAAGCATGGAGCCCATTCGTCCATCACTAGCAAGGGAAGACACAAACATTATAGCAAACCCAGCGATAAATAACAAGATCCTCGTCCAGGACGCGGAACCTATCATGGACGAGGGCACGCAGGCCGAGTTGGTCGCCCGCCTCGGCGTCTACCAGAAGCTCACCAACGCGCCGTTCAAGAGCGCCAGCGAGCAAGCCCTCGAAGCCCTCTTTGCCTGAAGCAGGCTTCGAGGCTGTTGCCGCAGTCTCCTATTCTGAAGTCCTACACTGGCACACGGACCAGGGAACGGGAAAGCCTATGGCCCATCGTAGTTCAGGATCGTTGAGTCAGCTTGCCGTCATTATTCCCACCTGGGCCGAAGACCATACGGTTCGGATCCTCTCGGAATGCCCCGCAAACCCGGCGCACAGAAACGCCCTAGATGGCCTTTCTGTGCGCCGGGTTTGCGGCCAGTTCTTGGCCGTGTTCCATCACCTGAAACAGGATGTTTG
>DATGIG010000694.1:0-16082 GCA_035295825.1 Chthonomonadaceae bacterium
TCGCGTCCGAAAAAGCGGGTGCGCTGCAAAGGGAGGTGGCCGGTGTGGGCCGGAGCCGCCCTCAAAGGTGGGAAGGGGGCGGAGGATATGCCGGGATACTCCACCGAGAAGACGCGCTCCGGAGAGGAGACCCCGGCAAAACGGAAGGCTCCCAGATCGTTCAGGCGCAATCCGGCTTCCAGGTCCCGCCGCAACAGCACCACCGCACTCTCGGAGCAGAGGATCTGGCCGCCATGCCCGGCAAGCAAGAGCCGCATCGCCCGGTCGTGGAGCGTGCGATACCCCTCCCCCTCCTTGGAGCTGATTTCGCCGACGTCCAGCGCGGCGCGCAGGGAGAGCGTCTCCGAAGCCTCAGCGAGCACGCGCTGCATGGTGAGGACGCACATCAGCGCGTCGCTGGCCCGCGAGAAGACCAGGTCGAACGCGCCTCCCTCCTCCCGCTGCTCTCGGCCTCCATGGACGCTTATCAGACGGCGACAACGAGCGCGGAAGTCCGCCAGAGGCTCCGCGGGAATACCCAACACACCCCGCTCCGGTCCCTGGAGACGCCCGAGGGAGGTGAGCAATAGCGTGACGGTGCCGGTCGGCAACGGAGAGAGCATCGCCTCCGGCGCAGTCGCTATCGGAGTAGGAATGGCCATAAGAGGAGGCGTTGGGGGCGGGGCGGAGGGGGGCGCTGCCGCCATCTGCTGCGCCAACCTGCGCGCCGTTGCCGAGGGTGACTGCCCCAACTGCTCCTGCAACCGCCGCTCCAGTTCCCGATACTGCCCCAGGGCCGCTTCCGCCTGGCCGGAGGCATACAGCAGGCGCATCAATACCAGATGCGCCTCCTCATGGGCGGGTTCGGCCCCCACGGCCTGGCGCGCGTACTCCAGCGCCTCCTCGATTTGGCCTTCCTTCGCCAGGTGCGCCGTCAGATGCCGCAGCGCCGTGAAGTACCGGCTCGCATACTGCTGCTGCCGGGTCAGCACCCACTCCTCGTAGTAGCCGGGAAGCAACTCGCCCCCATACAGACGGACGGCTTGAATTAGATGCTGCATTCGCTGTCGTTCGTCGGCAGTCTGGCGCGCGGCCTGCAGAGCGGCGTCGAAGTCGGCGACGTCGGTAGTGAAGGCTTCGGGGTTGAGGTGGACCGAGGTGCGGTCCGCCAACAGGAGCGTTCCCGGCGGTGTAGCGGGTGGTTCCAACTGATGGCGCAGGGAGGAGAGGGCGGTGCTGAGGCGGTTTCTGCCGGCGTCGGGTTCACACTCCGGCCAGAGCATCTCGATGAGGGTCTCGCGGGGATGGGCGTGTTTGCGGAAGAAGGCGAGGTAAGCCAGCAGAGCGGCGGTCTTATGGGTGCTGAAGCGGGTGATGACCTGCTCGCCCTGAAGAACACGCAACCCTCCGAAGAGTTCAATTCGGAGATGTGTTGCCATACCAAAACCCTCTATTATTGACCGGCATCACCTGACCGATCACCAACCCATCACAGCATCCGTTGTCGATAATCTCAAAACTGACCTATTGTACCCTAGCTCTTGCGGCCTGTCCATAATCGGAGCCTCGCCGCTGAGAAAGCTGTGCGCACAGCCCGCGCGCTTCGCGATCAGCGGCATCGCTGAATGGGTTCCTGGCTTCTTGCCTTCCTGGTTTCCTGCTGCTTCTCTTTCTTCTTTATCTTTGCGCCTTTGCGTCTTTGCGTGAGGTCTCTTCCTGGGTCAGTTCTTGCCGCCGGTAGTCGCGATGCCCTGGATAAAAGTGCGCTGCGCGAAGAAGAACAGGACGATCACCGGGAGGGTGAAGAGCGTTGCGGCGGCCATCAGGTTGGCCCACTCGCTGCCGTGGGCCGAGAGGAACTGCTGCAGGCCATACGCCAGCGTGTAGCGGGACGAATCGTTCATATAGAGCAGCGGGCCGAAGAAGTCGTTCCAGGTGCCGAGGAACTGAAAGAGCGCGCAGGTCGCCAGGGCGGGCTTCGAGAGGGGCAGGATGATCTGCCAGAAGATCCGCCACTCGCTCGCCCCGTCCACCCGCGCCGCCTCGCTTAGATCCTCCGGCAGCGTGCGGTAGAACTGCGTCAGCAGAAAGATATAGAAGGCGGACCCGAAGAAGGAGGGGACCGTCAGCGGCAGATAGGTCCCGTACCAGCCCAGCCAGCGAAAGAGGGCAAAGACCGGGATCATGGTCACCTGCCCCGGCAGGACCATCGTCGCGATCATCAGCATAAAGAGCGGCTGCTTTCCCTTGAACTGCAGGCGAGCGAAGCCGTAGGCGACCGTGGCGCTGGAGAAGACCGTCCCCAACACCGTCACCATACAGAGGAAGAGCGTGTTTTTCAAGTAGGTGAGGATGGGGATCGTCGTCAGCGCCTGCGGGTAGTTGCTCCACCGGAAGGGATGGGGGATCAGTTGCGCCAGCGTGAGAGGTCCCGCGCTCTGCCCCTCCGCCGGGAAGATCTGGGCATCCGTCTTGAGCGAGGAAGAGACCATCCAGACCAGCGGGAGCAGGGGCAGAATGGAGAGCGCGATCAGCGCCAGGTAGGCCAGCACGCGCTGGGCCGGCGTAAGCCCCAGAGGGCCGCTACTCCGCATAGCCCAGGTCCCTCCGACGTTGACGCTCCCGCGCGACATCCGCCTCCAACTGCTCCAATGCCTGACGCGGCGTCAGCGTACCCCGCATCGCCAGGTCGTCCGCACGGGTGATCCAATCCATCAGATAGAGCTGGTAGGGCACCGGCGGCGTGGTGACGATGTTCTCGCTCTCCGCCACCCGCAGAAAGGTGCGATACTGGGGCACGGTCTTGAGCCACGCCTCATACACCGGCGTTTTGGCGCTCCGGGGAAAGAGCGGCATCCAGCCGTACCAGGGGAAGAACTCCGCAGCGGCCTCCGGGTCGTCCAGCCCGGTCCAGAACTTGGTAAACTCCCAGCCCCCCTCCGGGTTCCGCGCCCCGCGCGGGATCACCAGGTAGTTGATGCTGGAGAAGCTCGCCAGCGACTTGCCCCCGGCGGGCGGCGGTATCGGGATAGTGCGGTACTCCAACTTGGGGGCGGAGCGCCGCATCTGCTCGACGCGCCACTCGCCATCCACCGTGATCGAAAAGGTCCCGCTGATAAACGGCCAGGACGCCCCGCTGTCGCTGGGCAGCCCGCTCTGGAAGCGGATCACCTCGTTCAGGCCCAGGCGCTTGCGGGTCTCGACCAGGAACTCCAGCGCCCGCAGGTTCTCCGGCGTATTCAGCGTCACCTGCCCGGTCTTCTCGTCGTAGAAGTTGCCTCCGAACGAGGCCACATAGTTCTCCCAGGTCTGGGGCAGAAAGCCCAGGCGGGTGATATGCTTGGAGCTGTCGAAGCGGTCCAGCTTCTTGCCCACCTCGACGACCTCTTCGAGCGTCGCCGGAAAGCGGTCGGGGTCCAGCCCGGCCTCGCGGAAGTGTTCGGGGCGGTAGTAGCAGACGAAGAGGTCGAAGCCCATGGTGATGCCGTAAAGGTGGCCCCGATACCAGCCGCTCTTGCGGACCACAGGATAGGCCTCCGTCAGGAAGCGCTGCCGCTCCTCGGGGGTCATGAACGTATCGAGCGGCTGGAGCAGACCGCCGCTGCCCCAGACGCTGGTCCCCTGCGTCCAGACCAGCATCACGTCCGGTGGGTCGTTCCCGGCCACCGAGAGCAGCAGCTTGGAATCGGCTTCGGAATCGGTGATGAGGAGCGGCACGACTTCGTATCGGCTCTGGCTCTCGTTATAGCGCGCGACGGCCCGCTCGACCGGCTCCAGCCACTCCGCGCCCAGCAGATGCCAGAGCCGCACCTCCTTCCGCCCCTTGCGGATCCGCCTCGCCCCGCCGGAGAATGCCGCGTAGCCGCCCAGCGCCGTGGCAGCGGTGATCCCGACCGCGTTCCGGATCCACTGACGGCGCGTGGATGTCCCGTTCTCCTCAGCCTTCATAATGCACCCACCTCCGTTGCGAGCGAAAGATCAGGCTGGTCAGCACCATCACGACCAGGAAGAGGATCCAGGCCATCGCACTGGCGTAGCCCATGTCCAGGTAGCGCCAGGCGCGCTGGAAGAGGTAGAGGGCATAGAAGAGCGTGCTGTCTTCGGGGCCGCCCCGCGTCATCACATAGGCTTCGGTGAAGTACTGGAACGCGCCGATGACCCCCATCACCACATTGAAGAAGATCACCGGGGTCAGCATCGGCAGCGTGATGTGGCGCAGGCGCTGGAAGGGGCTTGCGCCGTCTATGATCGCCGCTTCATAGAGATGGGTCGGGATGTCTTTCAGCCCGGCCAGATAGATGACCATGCTGCCCCCCACGCCCCACAGAGACATCAGCACCAGGCTCCAGGGCGCCCACGCCGTGTCCTGCAGCCAGGCTGGGCCTTCGATGCCGAAGTTCTTCAGCAGGCGGTTGACCAGCCCGATCTCCGGATTCAAGATCCAGAGAAACACAAATGCGGTGGCGATGGTCGGGACGATGGAGGGCAGGTAGAAGATGGTGCGGAAGAGGCTCATGCCTCGCAGATTGAGGTTGAGCAGCAGCGCCAGCCCCACCCCGAGCACGACGCCCAGCGGGACCGCGCACGCCGCAAACCGGAAGGTGACGCCCAGCGCCTTCCAGAACTGCGGATCGGTGGTGAACAGCATCCGGTAGTTGGTCATGCCCACCCAGTGCGGCGGCGAGACGATGTCGTAGCGGGTAAACGCGAAGTAGAAGCTGGCGAGGAAGGGGTAGAGGGTAAAGACGAGGAACCCGATGATCCACGGGCTGATAAACGCATAACCCACCCAGTTTTTCTTCATGCTGCCTCCTGCCGCCAACATCGAGCTCTCGTGCGTCATATTGACGCTCTTACCGATTTCGCGTTACTCGATGCGCCTCTGCCAATGTTTCGGGTTTCGGTTGGCATGGAAGCAGGCGATTACCACTAACTTCGTATCTTCGATCAAGTAGAAAATGCCGTAAGGGAAACGGCGCAGCAATGCGCGCCGTACCTCTTTGTGTACCACCTGATACATTCGCGGATGACGTTCCATCGCAGAGAAACATGCGTCCACTGCTCGTAGAAATTCCATACCCAATCCCTCAGCCTTGTCCTCATAATACTGATAGGCTTCGTTCATTTCCTCCTCAGCTTCAGGACGAATGGAGATGGTGTATGTTTCTACTTGCTCTTGATCCTGCTCTGGACGATCTTCCATGAATCACCTTCCTGGGGGTTGTCATGATGAGCTTGAAGGCGACGGTCCAGTTCGTCGCGTTGAGCCTGGGGGATGGGCAGCTCCTCCGGCGCAGAGGCAATCGAATCCCAGATGTCTTCCACCAGTTGGATGCGTTCAGCAATACTGAGGCGTTCGATATCGGCGATCATAGAAGGGTCCTTTCAAGCACTGTCGGAACTCATCCCTATTGTATCATACATCTCGGAACTCACACAAGCACAGAACTCCTGACTTACGGGCGGAGGACGAGGGGGATGAGGTTCTCGCGGGCGGGGAGTTTGCGGCCCCGGTGGAAAACATTGTACTCGCAGAAGGAGACCGCCTCGCCCTGCTCATTGAGGAGCTTGGTGCAGCACTGCTCGATGCGTTTGCAGTCGTAGGTGTGGGCGTCCATGAAGGGCTTGACCACGATGCGGAAGACCCGCTTGCCGAGGAGGTCCGGCTTGCCGATAAGGGGCAGGATGTCGCGGATACCGGCCTGGCGGAAGAGGAGGGCCAGGTCGCGCAGGGTCTGGCGGCCCCGCAGGTTGCTCACGTCCGACCAGACGCGCCGCGTTGCGCTCTGGAGCAGGCCGGAGAAACTGATGCGGTCGGAGAAGAGCTCCATATAGCGAGCGATATCGAGATGGCGAGGCAGCGGCGTGATGACTTTGCGTGGGGTATCCAGGAAGCCGTAGGTGAGGACGCAGCAGTCGGGGTGGGAGCAGGGCAGGCCGACGAAGTCGGAGGAGCGGAGCGCGCCGCCGGTCTGGCACTCCAGTTCGTGGAGGACATCGGTGAGCGTCAGGCGGCCCGCGCCGTCGTAGCCGTGCTCGTAGCGGCCCGCGCTCATCACAGGCTGGAAGTTGAGGCCGTTGATGTTATCCAGCGAGAGGGCGAAGCGGTAGAGGTCGCCGATCTCGTCATCATTGACCCCCCGCTCCAGGGTGGGAACCAGCGTCACAAATAGGCCCGCCTCCTGCGCCCTACGGAGTGCGGAGAGCTTTACTTCGCGCAGGTCCTTGCCATAGAGCCGTGCGTGGACCTCCGGGCGGAAGCTGGAGAAGGAGAAGAAGAGTTCGACGCGGTCGCGATGGGCGGCGAGGGTGGCGAGCAGGGCGTCGCTCTGCTGGATCCGCAGGCCATTGGTATTGACCAGGATACGCCCGATGGGATAGGCCAGCGCCAGCGCCAGGATGTCGGCGAACTGCGGATGGATGGTCGGCTCGCCGCCGGAGAGCATCAGTACATCGAGCGTGCTCTGGGTGCGAAAGAAGGCGTCCAGGCGGCGGCGGGCCTCCTCCAGGGACATGAAGTCGTGGCCGTGCGCGTCGGCGTAGCAGGTGGGGCAACGGAGGTTGCAGGCCAGGGTGATCTCCAGAAGCAGCACACAGGTGGGCGGGCCGGTCTCGCACGCACTCTCGGGGCCGCAGCAGCATCCCCCCATCCGCTCCGGGACGTACTGCCGGAAGCGCAGGTACTCAGCGGCGTCGGAGGCGAGCAGGGCGCGGGACGTGCCGTGCCGAGGGCAATCGCGCTCCATCCAGATCTGCCCATCCCGCTCGAACAGGGTCGCCGGGACCGTGCGCAGGCAGGTCGGGCAGAGGCCCTCTGTCGCTTCCGTCCACGTGCCGTCCGGCGTTTTCATGGTGGTTTCCCCTCCTCCATCGGGCGGCAGCTAGCTGCGGAAGTACATAAAGAGCGAAGAACCTGCAAAGAGCAGGGCGACGATCCCCCACGCTCCCAGGCAGAGAAAAGCGCTGACGCCCAGCCCGATGGAGAACGACGGGTAGCGCTTCCGCAGGTAGGCGAACAGGGCGATCTCCAGCCCGACCGGCAGGGCGAGGAGCAGGAGGGCGAACAGATAGGAGAACGGCATCTCGCTCATCGCCGAGAACACCGACCATCCGACAGCTCCCGGTACCGCCAACCCTCCCAGCAATCCGCTCACCACATCCAACCAGACCGCCCCGGTCAGCGTGCCCTCCGCCGGAGGGCGCTCCACCATATTCACGGTGATATCCGGCAGTTGCGGCAACGCCGGCAGCGCCAGCGTCGGCGCCGGTTTCGGGGCCTTCTTGGCCTTGGTCTCATCCGGCTTCGGCGGGACGACCTCCGCCTTGCAGACCGGGCAGGCGAGAAGTTCGGGATCGAACCGGGTTCCACAGCGGAAACAGAAGATCATCTCCATGAACGCGTTCCTTAAGATACAATCACGGGCCGTTGCTTGTCCCTGAGACAGCGGTTCGGAGCGCCTATTTATGCGCTGACGTAGCGATAATGCCGATGCAGAGGGCCAATCCGCCCAGGATCAATACACCCAGGACGATCAGGCCGATGAGCAGGCCCCGCGCAAAATAGGTGTAAGTCGACCGGTACACAAAGTAGAGGACGATGGCAACGATCAATCCGACGCCCATAAACCATGGCGAGGCCAGGGCGGCAAGGATGCCCAACATAACGTCCACCCAGGGAATGCTTGTGAGGAGCCTCTCCTGTGGGGCAGGCATCAGCACATAGCCGCAATTCGGGCAGAACGTGGCCGTCCATGCCACCGGTTGTTGACAGTTAGGACAGGGCTTCATAAGTCCTCCTCACAGATTGGGTCAGGCTGTAGAGACGGGCGGCAAAGAAGGCGCCTCCAAGCAGACACGCCCACTGCGCCAGCGAGAGGCCGAGCGCCGCCGGGGTGTTGTCACGCCAGAACTCGATGGTGAAGCGGGCCGCGCAATAGAGCAGGCCCTGCAGAAAGAACAGAGTGTTTTCCTGCGGATTGCGGCGCTCCTGCCAGAGCAGAATGCCCAGGATCGCCAAATTAGCCAGCGAAAGATAGACCTGCGTGGGATGCCGCCAGGCCTGCTCCTGCCAGACGGCCCACGGCAGGTGGCAGACTCTGCCATAGCAGCATCCGCCGAAGAAACAGCCCCAGCGTCCCACTGCCTCGCCCGCGCTGATCGCCACGGCGAACAGGTCGCCGAGCGGCCTCCGGATCCCCCAGAGCCGCTTACACACCATCACGCACAGGTAGCCGCCCGCGATGGCGCCCAGCACTGTCTTCCCGGCAGTTCGGCCTAACAAGCGCTGCGTCAGGTTCGCGAAGACCATGCCGCCGAGCAGCCCGACCGCCATCAGGCCCAGCACGCCGTCCGTGAGCATACGCCGGCGCTGGGCCATTCCCAGGAACGCCCCCAGACCGACCAGGTATCCGGCCGCATAGAACCCTTCGGAGAGTGTCATCGCCTGCTTTCTTTACGAGAGTACGGGGCACGCCTGTTCGCGGTTACAGGCGTTTTCTTTTTTCGTACTGTCATAATACCCCCGGACGCTCCGAACCGTATGGGCCTTTTGGCTCATTCTGCTACCACACTTCACTCAGTTCGCGTTCCTAACAAAGCCTTCCGACCGAGAGTTCCCTCCCCCAAATTTGGGGGAGGGGTTGGGGTGGGGGCGAGAATGTTAGCCGCGTGGGCGGCCCGCCAGGAGTTCGTAGGGCGACGTATCAGGATCGTCAATGCCCAGCAATGGGTAGACAGCCTGCCGGATACGCGGCTCGCAGTCCGGGGCGAACATCTGCGTCCCATAGTATTTGTACGCCTCTGCGACCTCATAGCCGCCCCGTGCATACTCCGCGGCTGTGGGGACGTAGTTCCAGCAGCCGTTGGTATAGCCCAGAGCGATCACGGGCTGCCGTGTCTGCCGGGAGAAGTCCAGCGCGTACTGCGCGAATATCTCGGCGGGAAAGCCCAGCAGGGAGACGCCCTCCAGGGAAAAGTGCTGGATGGAGAAGGATTGGGCAACGGCGTAGCTGCGCTCCGCATTGAGGCGCAGGCATTCGCGCACCCAGGCCAGATGCCCCTCCGCCATTAAAACCTGTCCCACCTGCCCCTCGTCGCCCGCCCGCTGCAGTTTCGTCTCCCAATCGCGCTCCAGACTGTGCAGCGCGGCGTCCTCCGGAGGTGGCAGGAGCGGCAATTCGAGGGAGACCTCTTCGGCGCGCAGCCCTCCCTCCAGTCGGCCATGCGCCGCCCATCGCGCGGTATGGGCGGCCTCGGCGACCTGTCGCCCGTTCTCCGCGACTGCCTCCCAGGTCCCCCGGCGCACGGGGTTGATGTCGCCGCAACAGCCTACCAGGCAGAACGGCAGGGCACCCTCGGCAATCCCCTTCTCCTCCCCCTCTTTGCGAAAGCGGGCTTGGAGGTGCGCTACCGCCGCGCCGGGCCAATCCCCCGTAAACTGCAGGTTGTCGCGCTCCATCGTCGTGGGGTGGCAGGCATGGCAGCACAGCAAGGCCATAAGCCGTCCGTCTGCGCCGTCAATGCAGAGTGTCTGCACGGTCGGGACGACCACGCCGCCATAATCCACATGGCCGGAGATGCGCCCATCCGCCCCGCTGCGCCGCCGGTTGACCCCGATCTGCGCCGAGGTCTCGCCGTAGGTGAGGTGTGCGGGAACGAGGCGAGAGGCCGCCTGCGTGGCGACACCGATCAGCTTGCGCGCCAGCACGTCCGAATAGGCCGGGTCCGCTTCGCCCATGGTCCGAAACGTGCCCAGATAGGGTCCGCCGTGTGTGTGGGTGCAGTGGAGCATCACGGCTTTCGCCTCGATGCCCAGCGCCTCGGCGATCTTGCCCCGTATCTGCTGGGACATCGCGTACGGCAGGGCGATCAGGTCCGCGACCACCAGCACAAGGCGCTGATGCCCATCCTCCAGCACCAGGGCGCGGGCGTAGAGTTCGTCATGAACGCCGACCGCACCGGAGGGGCGCAGGGCGTAGCCGCTCATCCAGACGCCCGGAGGCGGCGTGATATTCGTCTCATAGACACCGGCAAACAGGGGCATAGCAGGTCTCTCCCGATAGCGCGCACGGCCCGCATCGAGCTTCCGGCGGCTCACCTGGCGGGATGCGTATCGCGCCCATTGTAGCGCAAATCACTCTGCTTTGCAAGGAGCCAGGACGCGCAGGGCGGCGGGGGCGACCTCCATGCGGACCGGCAGGAGGGCGGCGATATGGTCGTCCGCGTGGACCGGCAGTCGGTGGTGCGCCCGATGCACCCGCCGGATCGAGACCCTCTTTGCCAGGGCGTGTTGTACCTTCGGGAGCGCCAGATGCCGGCGGCGCAGCAGCGCGAAGACGAACCGGATAAGCTCCCAGCGGGAGAGCGCTCCGACGATCAGCACATTGAACAGGCCGTCATCGAGATGGGCCTCGGGTGCAATCGGCCAGCTCTCTCCCAGGTAGGTCGCGTTGGAGACCACGACTACGCTGGCCTCCTGGCTGTGCGTCACGCCATCCAGGGTGAGCTTCAGATTGCGCGCGCGGGGGTTCCAGTAGATGGGCAGTGCCGTGCGGAGGATATGGAACACCTGATGCCGATGCGCTTCGTCCGTCCCCAGTGCGCAGAGCACGTCGGCAAACAGCCCGACGCCCGCCCCCTCGATAAAGTACTCTCCGCCGATGCGCCCCACGTCCACCTGCCGCTCGACGCCCTGCGCCAGCACCTGCAGGGACGCTTCCAGGGAGAAGGGGATGTCCAGGGCGTGGGCAAAGTTGTTGGCGGTGCCCAGCGGCAGGATGCCCAGGCGCAGTGGGGAGCCGACGAGGTGCTGGACGAGGTTGTGGACGGTTCCATCCCCTCCGACAGCCACGACTGTGTCGTAGCCCTCTTGTTCCGCGCTGCGGATCAGCTCACCCAGGCGCTCCCGAGGCGGAAGGGCCTCCACATTGGCTACCAGCCCGACATGAGCGGCGGCTTCGGCGAGCAGCGTCAGGCTGAGAGGCGCGTCCGATGGCAAAGACCAGGGGCGCGCCCTGGCGAAACGGCCAGCGAAACGGGCGAGGGCCTCGCGCAACGCCAGGCGCCCGGCCTTGGGATTGGCGAGGATCAGACAGCGCGGCGGGGACGGGGGAGCGGGATCAGGATTTGCCATAACGTAAGCGTCGCCATGCCAGGCTGAGGGGCCGTCGTCCGCGCACCAGCCACCCGCCCAGCTTGCTGCGGCGTTTGCCGGTGATGTGGGCGGAGGCGAGGGCCTGGAGAAACTGGGCCGGGTCATCGAGATCTGCGGGCGCGTCGAACTCATTGGCGACGGTCCCGATGGCATGCAGGTGGTGGGCGTCGCTGCCGCCTCCGCCGATCTTGTCGTGCTTGCGGGCGAACTCGGAGGCGTACAGATTGTAGTGATCCCGCCCCACCTTGCCATTGAAGGTCTCGATGATGTCCACTTCGGGGAGCACGGAGAGGAGCGACGCGCCTCCCGTCTTCCGCGCTCTGGGCTTGTCGAAGGGATGAGGCAGGTAGACCAGGCCGCCCTGGGCGTGTATCGCCTGCATCGTCTCCAGCGCGGACATGCCCGGCGGGATGCGTTCGCGCAGGAACAGTCCGATCACGTCGCCGTCTTTGGACGTGACCTCTTCGCCGACGATGACATGCAGCGCCTTGACGCGTTCACGCAGGCGCAACGCGCCCTCGATGGCGTCGTGGTCGGTGACCGCCAATCCGGTCAGCCCCTGCGCCAGCGCGTGCTTCTCGATGGCATCGAGGTGCGTGTCGGAGTCCGGCGAGAACTCAGTATGCAGATGCAGGTCATAACGCACTCTGGACATAACTCTCTTCCCGATTCGTGAGTGATACGCCGCCTATTTTAGCCCCTTTGGGGCGGGATTCCTGCGCATTTTGTGGGGCGCTATTCGCGGCGGTAGACTTCGGGGTGGAGGGTCGCGATGTAGGGCAGGTTGCGGTATTGCCCCCGCCAATCCAGGCCGTAGCCGACGACGAATTCGTCGGGGATGGCAAAGCCGACATAGGCGACATCAATATCTACGATGCGGCGATAGGGGCGATCCAGCAGAGTACAGATGGTTAAGGAGGCGGGTTGGCGGAGCAGCAGTTGGCGGCGGATGTAGGCGAGCGTCAGGCCGGTGTCGATGATGTCCTCGACGATGAGGACATGGCGGCCCTCGATGTCGTCGTCCAGGTCCTTGGTGATACGCACCGTCCCATGCGACTGCCCGGCGTAGCTGGAGATCCCCAGGCAATCGAGGGAGAGAGGCCGCTCGATGGCGCGGGCCAGATCCGTCAGAAAGAAGAGCCCGCCCTTCATCACAGTAACCAGGTGCAGGTCGCGCCCGGCATAATCACGGGTGATTTTGCGGCCCAATGACCGAACCCGCGCCCGCAACTTGGTAGCCGGAATGAGTATCTTCGCGATGTCTGTCTGCACGTTGGAGGACCTCCCCAAAGGACCCGAAAAAATATTTTGCGGACACCCTTGACAGAATTCAGAATCCGTTGTAATATGTGTTCACGCTGTTCGGAGCAATCCAAAACGGCGGGACCTGAGCGAAAGAGATTCTCTGCACTGACGGCTTGATGAGGCGACCCGAAGCGGTCACCCCACTGTATCAACGGGCGCGATATGCCGCAAGGTAGGTCGCGACGGAGACGGAGCGGTGATGGCGACGGGAAGCGGAGAGCCGCCCGGAAGGGTAGGCGGGGAAGTCGCTTTCATGGTTCGGTGCGCTCCATTCCGTCTTGATGGGTCGAAAGGTTTGTTGGGACGGGGGCAGTGTCCGGGGCATGCGAAGAGGCTTCGTCGAAGTCAGCGAAAGAACCCTCGTCGCTCAGGTTTTTTTCTGCCTCCTCTCTCCCCGCTTCCTCGCGCCTTCGTCCGTATTTCAGGAACAGCGCCTCCACGTCTTTCAGCGTCAGCAGTTTGATATTGATCTCAGGGTAGTGTTCGCGGAGCTTACGGAGTTTGCGGTTCTTACGGTTGATAAGAGCGGGGCGTACGGTGGTGACTTCCAGGAAGAGGTCGTAGTCGGGGAGATAGAAATCGGGGGTGAAGGACTGCGTAGGTCGTCCCTGCGCATCCCATTCCAGAGGGAACGAACGCGGCTCATAGTGCCAGTGGATCCCATAAAAGTCCAGCAGGCGGGCGATCTCCGCTTCGCTCTCATGGGCAAAGATTACCGGCGGGCGTGGGGCAAGTTGGGAATTCATATCTCTCCTTCCCGATAAAGACCCATCGTCATCTCAAGACATAAATTAGTATAACCTCCTACACGTCCGCCTGTCAACCTCTTTTTGTCGCATCAAACCCGATTTCCATCCGAATTTCACCTTATGGCTCGGGAAAAGGAGTGTCCTATGCAATGTAAGCTGTGCGGACGTGAACTGGCGAGTGAGGCGACGTACTGCGGGTTCTGCGAGCAGGTTGCGAGCGGAATGGCGAAGAAGGTTGAAGCGCTCGACCGCCCTGTGCTGCGTCTCACGGTCGGCTCCGAAGGCGCGTCTTCTCCCCATGAAGACGAAAAGCCGACGAAATCGGCGGAGTGTCCCGACTGTGGACATACGATTTTCAAAGTGATCGGCCCGAAGTTTGATGAGCCGCATGAGCCGAATATGCTGATTGTCGCGTGTACTGGCTGCGGGTTCAAGGGCAGAATGCGCTGGCAAGGCGTAGCGCGCACCACGCTGACGCTTAAGGCCCCGCCCCCATCCGACCCCCGCCCCTTCGCCGAGTTTGCTACAGAAGATCGTGAGTTAGCTGAGGCCGGTATGTTGGAATATGTCGAAGGGTTAGCCGCCGAAGACCACCCATGACAGCCTTCTCCAGGCCGTAGTGGAACTGTTTTGCCGATGGAGTGCACCGGGTATCTATCGGCAATGCATGGTCGTCCGCCGCACGATGCGATAGGCAAATAGGCGAGAGGGGTTGCGGCCCAACAATCCGGTGAGCGGACGGGCCACACGAAGTTTGTATGCACCGAAGGGTTGACGAGTGGCCCGCGGCTGACTTTGGTCGTTGGTCCTTTCTGTATGGCTTACACTACGACTTGATTTCAGCGTATAATGAAGTGAAGCGCAATCACCTGCGCTTCACTTCTACCGGGAGGCTGAGATGGCTACATACACACAGATGAGTGGCGATGAAGTGGCACAGCGCGGCAAAGCTCTCTACGCCGATGGTATACGTGCAAAGGTCGAGATACCGGAAAATATCGGTAAGATGGTCATTATAGACGTAGAGACCGGTGACTATGAAGTAGATGAACTTGGTCTGGAAGCATCCCATCATCTGCACGCGAAACGGCCCGATGCCCCGCTCTATGGTATTCGTATCGGTTACAATGTTGCGGAATCACTTGGTGGCGTGATGGAGCGAACCGAGGCATGATTACGGGACAGGTCTCTAACCGCCGGGCACTGGTACCTGTTACGTTTCGCCTTTTGGGCCAGCCCGATCTCCTCATCGAGTTTGTCGTAGATACGGGTTTCGCAGGCTTTCTGACCCTGCCACATGCGGCAGTCCTGGCGATGGGATTGTCCTATCAGCATCATACTCCCGCAGGATTGGCCGATGATAGCCAGGTGCAGATACCTGTCTATGAAGCCATTGTCGTTTGGGAAGGTGTCGAACGGGCAGTTCGGGTTCTGGCAATGGGTAAGCGTCCATTGCTCGGAACCGCATTAATGGATGATAGGGAACTTCGAGTATTATTCCGTGGGGGAGGTCCAGTAACGATTGGCGAGCCGCAGATTCCATAGATGAAGGGGTATGCCACAGAAGCGGCACGGGCGTTGATGGAGTACGCTGAGGAAGTGGTAATGACACCTGATCCTGAATAGGAGGGAATCCGATGGCAACATCAACTGCGTCGACAGGCAAGGGTGAACTGGGCGTAAAGGCGCTGCAACTCTACGCCACCCTAAGAGATAAGGTCGAAACACCGGAAAACATTGGAGCAGACCACTTCATGATGGTCGGCAGTGTTTCGAGGCGACATGCCCTGCCCCCAATCATGTTTCGTCTACCGAGCCAGCCGGATTTGCCCCTTGATTTCGTGGTAGATACCGGTCGTGATGTAATCGGAGGTTTACAATGCAAGACCAGAAACTGCTTGAGCATATTACTTGCAATCCCAATGTAATGGCCGGCAAGCCCGTTATTCGAGGCACGCGCTTAACAGTCGAATTTATCCTGAACCTACGGGCGCATGGCGCGACGGAAGAAGAGATCCTCGACGAATATAAAGGGCTGACATTGGAAGACATGCAAGCCCGCTATCTATTCGCAGGCAAGTCGCTTGAAACCACATCCTCCCTACGTGCAGTCCAGGGACGCTGAATTCGCACCCGTTGGGCTTGGTCTTGTGGGCTTTGTGCGTCTTGTCAGGTTAGGAAAACGGGCTATACTATGACTATGGATTACTCGAAGATTCTGACAATCGAACCAGGGAAGCAAGGGGGCAAACCGTTTATTCGTGGCATGCGGATCACGGTCTATGATGTGCTCTCCTATTTGGCTGCCGGCATGACCCAAGAAGAAGTTCTGGCCGACTTCCCGTATCTGACTGCGGAAGACATTCTCGCCTGTCTGAGTTATGCAGCGGATCGGGAGCGGCAGACGTTGGTATCGGCATGAAGCTGCTGTTCGATCACCATCTCTTTTTTCGAACGATTTTGCAGTAGCAAAGAAAGGAGATCAAGCGATGCCTCATCCACGCTATAGCGGCGAAGAGATAGATCGCCGTGGGGAAGAGATCTACGAGTCTTTGCGGGCCAAAGTTGAAACCGAGGCAAACATCGGTAAAATCATCGCCATTGACATTGAAACGGGTGATTACGCAATTGATGCTAATGTGATAGCCGCCGGTCGGCGTCTCTTTGCCAAGCACCCTGATGCAGCAACCTGGACCAAAAAGATCGGCTACAATGCCGTCTATGCATTGGGGGGTACGCTGACCAGGACCACTCAGTAATGCGGGGTCAGGTCGTTGGACACGAGGCTCAGATTGGGGTGATCCTGCGTCGCTCCGGTCAACCCGACCTTGAAATCACCTTTGTTGTCGATACGGGCTTCGAGGGTGCCTTATCGTTACCTCCTGCCGCAGTGGTTG
>DATGIG010000695.1:0-2358 GCA_035295825.1 Chthonomonadaceae bacterium
GATCAAGCCTGCGGGATCATCGGCGGCCTGGTTGATGCGCAGACCGCTGGAGAGTTTCTCGATGCTGCTGCTGACGGCGGCGGAAACATTGGTCAAGTTGCGCAGGGCGTCGAGCGCGGTCACGTTGGTGTTAATCTGCAAACCCATGTGTTTTACTCCTCCATGAAGTGCGTTCCTACGGCATCCTGCCGCAGTCGTGTTCCGGGATTGCCCGAAGACATACGAGGCCGACAGCTTTATCGGCCCACCACAGGCTCGTAAATGGCTCTACCACCTCGCCCCCTGCAGTCACTCAAGATCATCGTTCCATACCCCCTCGTATTTTTAACACTTTATCTTGAGATTTCCACAATTCTTTGGATGTTGCCGCCATCCCGTTGACAACCGCGACAGAGACGAGTAGAATGAAACGCAAGATGAACGTCGTGACTACAACAAGTCTCCCACACGCGTCGCAAACACCCATGCCTCACTTCAAAACGCCTGCGTTCGAAGGCCCTCTGGATCTTCTCCTGCACCTGATCCGTGAGAATCAGGTGGATATTTACGACATCCCCATTGCGGAGATCACCCGACAGTACCTGGAGATGCTCGCATGGATCGAGGAGCTCGACCTGAGCGTGGCGGGGGAGTATGTCGTTATTGCCGCGACGCTGATCGAGATCAAATCACGTCTGCTGTTGCCACAACCCCCTGCGACCGAGGAGGAAGCCGAAGATCCCCGCGCGGAGCTGGTTGCCCGCCTATTGGAGTACCAGCAGTACCAGGGCACGGTCGAGGCCCTGCGCCAGTGGGAGGAGCTACGCCGGCTGATCTTCTTTCGGGGCGCTCTGGAGAATGCAGACGACTACATGCTCCCCGTTCCTGCCGGGGAGGCCCATGTCTCTCAGTTGTACCAGGCGCTGCACCGCCTGTTGACCGAAGCGGGCGTAGAGGAGAAACCTGTCACTTCGGTCACCCCACGCCGTCGGCTGAGCCTGCGTATGAAGATGGCGGAGATCGTTCGCAAGCTGAATGCCATCTACCCCGAGGGGTTGGTCTTTGATACGCTCTTCGAACTGCCGTGCCCGCGCTACGACATTGTGCTGACATTTCTTGCCCTACTGGAGTTGCTGCGCCTGCCGCGCGCCCGCTTCGAGCAGAAGGGGATGCATGCCCCCATCTGGATTTATGCCTTGCAGACGGAGGCGGTTGTCGCAGGTTAAGTGGAAGAGAGAGGATGTTCCCGTGAACCGGGACGTGACGAACATTCATGATGGAAGCTGCGCTGGAGTGTCTGTTATTCGTAGCGGGTGAGCCTGTATCTTTGGAGGACCTGGTGCACGCCCTGGCCATGGAGGAGGCTTCGGTCGAGGCGGCGCTGCGCAGCCTTCAGGTGAGCCTGACGGAGCGTGGGAGCGGGCTCCAATTGCTGCGTATCGCCGGAGGCTGGCAGCTCTCCACCCGTCCGGAACATGCGGAAGTCATCGGCAGGTTACTGACGCGCGGCAGCAGCAAGCTCTCGCGCGCCGCCCTGGAGACGGTCGCGATCATCGCCTATCGCCAACCTATCACCGCGCCGGAGATCGAGGCGGTTCGCGGTGTCTCGGTCGGGGGCGTCCTGAAAACGCTGCAGGAGCGCCGCCTGATCTGCGAGGCGGGTAGAAAGGCGACGCTGGGTCGCCCGATGCAGTACGCGACGACGCCCGATTTTCTGCACTATTTCGGCATCACGGACCTCGCCCAACTGCCAGCTCTGGAGATGGAAGCGCCGGCTCCCGCCCCGGTCCCTGCCGAGGTCGTTACCGATGGACGCTCACCGGCAGACGCGGAACCGATGTGAAAGACAAGGATGGAGATTTATGGCCTTACATGCAGAGTTACATCGGCATCTTGGCGGGGCGGTGGTCCCCCGTATCTTCTGGCGCTACCTTCAGCGCAACGGACACCCCCTGGCGCAGGAGTATCCGGACTATGAGACGTTCGAAGCCTATGTCACCTACCCTCGTGCGACCTTAACGGAGTTTCTGGAGTTGCATACCATGGTCGAGGGGGTCCAGCAGTTGGAGACGCTGCCCTACTTCGTCTCCAAGCTGGTGCGCGGCGCGTTTGTCTTTGAGGGTATCCTCTATCTGGAGTTGCGCTATACGCCCTACTATCGCACCGCGCCGCACCTCTCTGAAGCGGAGCGTATTGCCCAAATGCGCGAGATTGTGCGGGTCATTGCCGACGCCAGCCATCAACCGGACTTTCCCCTTCGGCTGCGCCAGATCCTCTGCATGCACAGCCGCCTGCCGGAGACGGTCAACCGGGCTATCGTGGACCTGGCCGCCTCCGAGCCGGAGCACGTCTGCGGCATCGATCTGGCCGGACCGGACG
>DATGIG010000696.1:0-17329 GCA_035295825.1 Chthonomonadaceae bacterium
GAACCTGCGCGTCTTCCAGCAGCAGACGGCGCGTGGAAGAGCCGCGCAGCCCCAGCTTATGCTCCTCACGGCCGAGCGTGACACCAGGAAAATCCCGCTCCACCAGAAACGCGGTGAACTGCTCCCCATCCACCTGCGCGAAGACTGTAAAGAGGTCGGCGAATCCGCCGTTGGTGATCCACATCTTCTCGCCACGGAGGAGATAGTGTTTCCCATCCGGCGAGAGCGTCGCCCGGGTTTTCGCAGCCAGGGCGTCGGAGCCGCTGCCCGCCTCGCTCAGGGCGAACGCGCCGATCCATGCGCCGCTGGCAAGTTGCGGCAAGTATTGGTGTTTCTGCGCCTCCGTGCCGAAGTAGAGCAGCGGCAACTGGCCGACCCCCGAATGCACGCCCGCCGAGATGGCGAAGGAGGGGTTGATGGCCGCTTTCTCGGTGAGGAGCGCGATGGCGGACTTGGGCAGATCGTAGCCGCCGTAACGTTCCGGGATGCCCGCGCCCAGCAGGCCCAGTTCGCCCGCCTGCTGTAGCAGGCAGTGCATCAGACCCTCCTCGTGCGCCTCCAGGCGGTCGGCGATGGGCTGAACCTCCCTCCGCAGGAAGTCTTCCACCGTCTTGCCGATGAGCCGGGTCTCTGCGGGGAGGGTTTCGGGGGTCAGGATCGGCGTATTCGCCTCCCCGATAAGAAATGCGCCCCCGACGGGCGCCTGGGGTGTTTCCATTTCAGATATCTCCTCGCTCGACTTTGAGCGGTTCGGCTTTTGCCAGGGCAGCGACCATCACCTCCGCCACATCCAGTACCGGCGGGGCGTTCTCGCCGCCGACCTGCGCGATGCTGTCGCCTACCATGACCTTGCAGAAGGGGCAGCCCACGGCGACCGTCTTCGCTCCGGTCGCCAGCAGTTCGTTGGCCCGGTTGATCCCTGGGCGCTGGCTGCGGTCCTCCTCCATCCACATCCTGCCCCCGCCCGCGCCGCAGCAGAAGGTCTTGCTTTCACGCCGCTCCACCTCTACCAGCGGGATCTGCAGCGCGCCATTGAGCAGCTTCCGGGGCGCGGCGGTCTCGTTGTTGACCCGCGCGAGGAAGCAGGGATCGTGATAGGTGACGCTCTCGGCGAAGTTCGATGGCAACTGCAGACGCCCCTCCTCCACAAGTTGGGCCAGAAACTGGGTGTGGTGCAGCACGGTATACTCGCCCCCAAATGCGGGATACTCATTCTTCATGGTGTGGAAGCAGTGCGGGCACTGCGTGATAATGGTCTTCGCTCCGACCCCATTGAGCGTAGCGACATTGGCCTCCGCCAACTGCTGAAACAAAAATTCATCGCCGGTGCGCCGGGCCGGATCGCCGGTGCAGCGCTCCTTCGGCCCCAAGACCGTGAACTTCACGCCCGCGCGCTGGAGCAACTCCGCAATGGCCCGTACTGTCTTCTGCGCCCGAGGCTCGAACGCGCCCGCGCAGCCCACCCAGAACAGCACTTCACGTCCATCCTCGGCATTTGCAGTGGGGATCTCCAGCCCCTTTGCCCAGTCCAGCCGTTGGGAAGCCGGTAAGCCCCAGGGGTTCTCCCGGCTCGACAACTGGCGCAGCATGGTGGCCGCCGTGCCCGCCAGACGCCCCTCCGCGACCCGATACCGCCGGATGCCGTCAATGATGTCCACATGGCGGATCAGCGCCGGGCACTCCCGCACGCAGGCATGGCAATTGGTGCACGCCCACAACGAAGCATCGGAGATGACGTCGGTGGAGTCCCCCACCCCCTGACCTCCTCCCTCATGAATGGGGGAGGGGGAAGGATCCTGCAAGGCTTCTCTTCTTCGCGCCTTTGCGTCTTTGCGTGAGGCCTCTTCCACTGTCGTGAGCAACGCCCGCAGATCCAGCACGATCTGCTTGGGGTTCAGCTCTTTGCCCACGGCGTTGGCGGGGCAGGCGTCGGTGCAGCGCCCGCACTCCATACAGCCGTCGAGGCTCATACGCTGCCAGCGGTCCAGATCGGTGACCTCCGCGAGGCCGATGCGCCCTGTCTCCTCTACCTCCTCCATGGAGATGGATTCCAGCGCACCCATCGGGCGTTCCGATTGCAGCACAATGGTCGCAGGGATAACAAAGAGGTGCAGCCAGCGCCCATAGGGAAGCGCCGCGATGACGCCCAGCACCAGCGGCATATGGACCCACCAGAAGATGGCATAGGTAGCAGGGGTGATACCTTCCAGTGGCAGTGAAAACCAGCGGCCTATCGGAGAGAAGGCGAGGTAAGGGGCGCGGTTGGGATCGGCGGCAAGCCCCGCTCCCTCCAGCAGAAAGCCCGTCAGGGTGGCGAGCAGCAGGAGCGCGAGAAAGCCGTCATCCTTCCAGGTGTGGCCCAGGTTTCGGGGGCGGGCCATCAGGCGTCGAGCCAGCGCCATGCCGGTTCCGATCAGCAGGCCCAGGCCGAACAGGTCCAGCAGGACCTTACAGAGTAGATAGAACGCGCCCTTGTAGAACCAGATGTGGTGGGTGAGGAGCTCCCCGTAGTGTTCGATACCGACGATGACCGTGCCGATAAACAGGGCGATCATCCCGAAGAAGATCCCGACATGCAGCGATCCGGCGTAGCGGCGGCGGCGCGTCCGGCGGTGCAACACCGCCTGATCGAACAGCGACCGCAGGCGGGCGGGCCAGTCCCGGATTTTTGGAAAGGGTTTGCCCCCCCGCCAGAGCCGATAGCGCCGGTAGAACCCCCAGATACAGACGGTGCTGCTCACAAGCGCCAGCAGGTAGAAGATGGCCTGGCTGAGGCCGGAGATATGGAAGAAGATCGTTCGGGTGGGCGTCATAACTTGCGTGTCAGTTCCGGAACGGCCTGGTGGAGGTCGGCGACGAGGCCGTAGTCGGCGACCTGGAAGATGGGCGCATCGGGATCCGTGTTGATGGCCACGATCACCTTCGAGTCCTTCATGCCCGCCAGGTGCTGGATGCTGCCGGAGATGCCCGCCGCGATATAGAGTTCCGGCGCGACCACCTTGCCGGTCTGTCCGACCTGAAGTTCGTTGGGGGCGATGCCGCTGTCCACGGCGGCGCGGGTGGCGCCGACAGCGCCGCCGAGCTTGTCGGCAAGCCCGCCCAGCAGGCGCTCGAAGGTCTCCGCATCCCGTAAGGGGCGACCGCCGGAGACGACGACGCGCGCCGCCGTCAGATCCGGGCGCTTCCGCTCCGGGGCATCCAGGCCGATCCAGGTCGTGCCCTGCGTGGGCGTCATCTCTCCAGTGAAAGCCTCAATGGGGCTGGCGGTGGCGGAGGGCTCCGGCTTACCGAAGGCCGTGCCCCGCACGCTGAAGACCCCCTCATTGCCGACGAGAGTGACCGTGGCGATCAGGTTGCCGGCATACATCGGGCGGCGAAAGGTGAGGCCATTGCCGGAGTTCGTGACGCTCAGGACGTCGGAGAGCATGGGTAGATCCCGCAGGGCGGCGATCCGGGGCAGCACATCGCGCCCGAAAGTGGAGGAGGGGGCGGCCAGCGAAGTCGCACCCGTCTGCTGCAGGGCGGCGTTTACTACGGCAGCCAACCGATCCGCGACCGGGTGAGTCAGGTCTGGGGAGGCCGCGACCAGCACATGGCCCGCGCCGTAGCTCTGCCAATCCGTTGCAGCCTGGGCGATCTCCGGCCCACCGGTCAGCAGCAGATCGTAACTGCCGCCGGTCGCGGCAGCCCAGGACTGCGCAAAGGCCAGCGTAGGCAGCGTGTCAGGCAGGACGGAAGCGCCATCCGTCTCGGCAAGCACCAGCAGCTTCGTCATAGTACCTTAGCCTCCTCCCGAAGCGCGGTGATCAGCTCGTCCACGCTGCCTACTCTCCGGCCCGCCTTGCGCGGCGGGGGCGCTTCCAGCGATTGCACGATCACGCGCGGCTGTGGGCGCGGGCCAAGCTCCGAGGCTTCGAGCCGCTGCAGGGGCTTGTTGCGCGCCTTGATGATGGCGGGAAGGGCCACATAGCGAGGTTCGTTCAGGCGCAGGTCGGTGGTGATGACGGCAGGCAGGGCGACCTCCAGGGTCTCGCGCCCGCTGTCCACCTCGCGGGTCACCCTGGCTCGGCTCCCATCTGGGGCCAATTCGATCTGCGAGGCAAAGGTTGCCTGGGGCCAGCCCAGCAGAGCGGCGAGCCTCTGCCCGGTCTGGTTGAAGTCGTCGTCAATGGCCTGCTTGCCCATCAGGACCAGATCCGGATTTTCGCGGCGGCAGACGGCGGCGAGCAGGTGGCTGATAACGCCGGGGTCCGTCGGGCCATCGTCCAGCACATGCAGGGCACGGTCCGCGCCCATGGCGAGCGATGTGCGGAGCTGCTCCTCCCAGGCCGAGGGGCCGATGGCGACGGTGGCAATCTCCACATTGGCACCCCGCTCCCGCAGGCGCACCGCCTCTTCGAGCGCGATCTCATCAAAAGGGTTGATGACCCACTTGATGTCGCTCTCGTCTATTTGTCCGCCCGATGTCAGGCGCACTCTCCCATACGGATCAGGGACGCGCTTGATCGGAACGAGGATCTTCATGGATAGCCTCCAAAGTTTATGCCGCCGAATTTTTAAGGGGCGGCATTAGTAACATTATGGCACTTCTTGTGCCCTCTTTCCAATCCAAATAGCGGGTCAAGGGCCGCAGGGAAAATTTCCCATCGCTCCCCTTGACGCATTCTCCCAAAGTTTGAGACCAACAGATCAAGTCTCGAATGTCAAGTATTTCACCGCCAGGATGAATGCATGGCCCAATGATCCCGATCATCCCATTGAAGGACCGGTTAAATCACGATCCTCTCGATCTCATCAAGGTTGATCTGATCTCCCCGCCGGTCGTATAATTTCGTCGTCCTGGGGCTTTCATGGGCGGCGATGGCCTGGGCGTTCTCTACCGTGCCGCCGTTCTCCAGATAGGCAGTAATGCCCGATGCCCGGAAGGTGTGGTTGCAGATCGTCGCAGGCAGGCCCGCTTTCGTCGCCCGTCGCTTCACCAGGTCCAGTGCCTCGCGTTCAGAAAGCCCATTTTCGGTAAGTTTACGGCTCCGGCCCCGGCTGGTGCGGAAGAGGGGAGTCTGCCCTTGCAAACGGATCCCGGCGGCATCCAAATAGGCGTCAAGATATTCTTTCGCGAGGTGATGCACGGGCACTTCATGGAATTTCCCGCCTTTCTCATGCAGGCGGATCCACCGACGCTTGCCGATCTGGTAATAGTCCTCGACTGTCATTCCCACAACTGCCCCGATCCGCGCGAAACTGAACACCATCAGCCCGATCAAAGCGCGATCGCGCAGGCCGACGACGTGGCCGGTGTCTATGCTGTCCAGCAGGCGCCGCACATCCTCTTTGCTCAAGACCGGCGTCTTACCCTTCTTGATGCTGTACTTCGGGCCTCGGACGCTGTGTGCGGGATTCATCGGCACGACCTGGCCGACCACCAACCAATCGAACAGCATCCGGATCGCTGCCAGTGCCTGCTTCACCGTCTGCTCTTTGCCGTGGACGTTCTCGCCCCCCAGCTCCTTGATGTAGGCCGCCACAGTCATCGGGCGTATCTGCTCCAGCGCCGTGACACCGCGAAGTTCGCACCAGGCGAGAAAGCGCGCGACCTGACGGGCGTAAGCCCGGCGGGTGTTCCCGTTGCGGATATTGGCCGCGAAAAATTCAAAGAAGCGCTCCTGAGTGCGCTGGTCCGCGTCGGCGATGATCCGGGGCAGAACCAGGTGGGTCCCCTCGACCGGCGAAAAGAGTTCTCCAGAGGAAGGCTGCTCGGTATAAAGAACCAGGTCCGTTGTTAGTGTCATGGGTGGATATTTGTCCAGAGATCGGCTTTCACGAAGCGAGAGATATGGCTGACGTTCGATGTGGCAACGATCAAATCCGCAGGCGCAACCGGCAAGGTGAGCGCCTGGGCAGCCAGGATCACATCAATATCGAGCCTTTTCGGATCACCGGTTGGGATTCCCGAATTACGGGCATACGCCCACAGATCGGCAGCGCGAAGCATGGCATCGGTTGTGAGCGGCAGATAGTTGAGAAAAAGCTTCAAGTTATCCAGTTCGGTAAGGCTGGCCGTCTTGCCGGCGCGCAAGAGTTCACGGCGGAGCTCATAGTCAATGATCTCTGGAACATAGAGGCGATGCCCGGCGGCAATGCACGCGCGGCTCCATTGTGTGATAGGACTCTGAGGTGCCCCTTTCGCAACGGGCAAACAAAGCGCACTTAGCGGAGAAGAGTCGAGCAGGATGTGTCGGCTCATGGAAAGACAAGCCTTTCGCCGGTCGCTGCGCGATTGGCGTTCAGGTTGCGCTTGAGTTCCTCAAATTCTTCTGTAGCCTGGCGCACTTCTTCCGGCGTAGCGTTCTCACCTTCCTTGATCCGCGCATCCAGATAGGCGATAGCTGCCCTTTGTTTGGCGTCAAGTTCAATGATAGGTTTCGTTTCCGACGGCGCGGTATGGGTTCCATTCAGGCCGGGGATCCGTTCATCCATGAGTTGCCGGACGATCTCCGCAGGGGAGAGTCCATGCTGCCGGGTCTGGGCATTGATCCAGGCTTCTTCCTGGGGCGTAAGTTCAATGGTTAGTGTCATAGGTGGTCTCCTTTGTTAGGTGGGTCTGGATGTTCGTTGGTCTGGGTGGCATACCCTGGTATGTCATACGCAGGTATGCTGCGGCTATTGTACCCTGTCTTGGGGCGGCTGTCTATAGTACCCGATAAAGGACGTTATCAGATATAATATGAAACGGGATGTGTCACACAATTGTGAGTTTTCTCTTTCCGTGGCACTACTTTATCTATTTATATGGCACTCAACCATTCATGACCATACATCTCTTATCGGTAGAGTTGCTTTCCAAAAGCCGGGATTTGACCTTGTTGTACCTGTTGTGCCCACTTCTTGAGCTTACCATAGTCCATTTTCCAAAATTCCGCGCATAAGGCAAAGTACCTTAGTACAGTTTCGCTCTCTCCCTGTTCGAGCAGTTCTTTAGCCAGCATCATGCTTGGGCCACCCGTGTTCAGGCCAGGGCCACCGGGAGTCTGTCCTGATTTGAGGAGATAGTCCTTTGCCTTCGTAATATCTCCTCCCCTCAGCGCCAATCTTCCTAAGACAAGGTTACCGTCATGAATAGCATGTCCGATTCCATAGTTAGGTTGACGAGGCAGGGAATGGAGCAACTCAGTCGCATACACACCTGCTTTGTCGTATACACTGGCATCATAGGCCCTTCGCGCCAGATTATTCAGCATTGAGCGCCTTCTCTCTGCTGACGTGAGCCGGTAGGCACGCTCATACCATGTAAACGATTTGGCTGCCTGCTCCTGACGAGTGTCTCCCGTGCTGCGATACATACGCATCTGATATAGATCCGCCAGCTTCACCGCCCACATCGGATTAACCGGCTGCTGGGCTTGCTTGTCCTCTAATCGTTTCTCTGTGCTCCTGCGCCACACCAGAAGTTCTCGCTTCCACCACCACGCATAGTACGCGACAGGAACAGCAAGAATCGTTCCTAACAGGAGAGCAAGCAATCCGAGTCCAATCTGTAGCAACAGATGCAGCATGGAACAAGTATTTCCTCTCTCGCTATGAAACCAAAACGAGTACCATCTTTCCTACGTTTCCAGCCAGCCGAAGGTTTAAGGCATTGGATTAAGATCGGTCTGGGCGTCGATGGATGTAAAATGAACGAGGAAAAGCATATCTTCTTAACGGCAAACTTCAGGAACGATCCGGAGTGCCGAGAAGCTCCCTCCACAGCAGATTGGCCGCTACTTCGGTGGAAGGCAGGGTTTCTGGATGGTTCCAACTGACCTCGCCGTGGCGGAAGAGCGGAGCGCTCGCCATGGGAATTTCCCTGCCGTCGGGACTGAGAACACGCCACGAATGTGAGTGGGTCAAATCCGCATACACGTCAAACTCCTCCGCATCTGCGTCCTCGTCATTGGCCGTACGCTCGTTCCAATCCTTTCGTGATGTTCTGTGACATTTTTCCGTAAGTTAGATTCAGAAGAGCCTGACTGTCTTCTGCCTTCGCTACCCAACAGGAGTAAGGAAGATGAAATTACACCGCAAATATGGAGTTCTCGCACTGGGTAGCCTTGCCGCACTCGGTGTCGCTGCAGTTCATACCTGGGCGGCAAAGACCTCGACGCATACCAAGGCGACAACCAAATCAACCCGCAAACTGCATTTACAAGGCGGCGGCGGTGCTTTTCCGGTCAGTGTGGATAGTGCCCATACCGCTACAGACAATCAGTATTCCGTCACCGGCAATGTCCAGGGGCAGGTGATCGTGACGAGTGTCACAACCGGCAATGTCGTGCAAACGCTGCAAATGGATGCAAATGTGCCGGTACGTCAAGTGTTTCTGCTCGACAACGATCAGACCGTCGGCGCGGCGCAGAAAGATCATACGATCTTCTGGAACATCTCCACCGGCAATCAGATCGCCAGAGTGAACGAAGAGGTATATGGCTTTTCCCAGGATCAGAGCCTGTTTTTCAGCTATACTCCCCAGGCAGGCGCCACCTATAACAGCGGGGCCGTCAATGTCTATTCCTATCCGGAACTTCAGGTTCTGGGCCAATTGGAAAGCGACGTGCCGGGGCCGAAAGTCTGGAATTTCTCACTGGATGACCATTACCTGGTCGTACAATACGCGTCTATCCTTCCTGCACCCGACACAACCTATCCAGGGACGGACTGGTCGGACAGGAATGTCGTCTCCACCCACTATTACGACCTGACGGCCTTGCAGCCATTCAACCCGCTCACGCCCTTTGGAACTGCACCGGTGGGATCGTTCTCCGCTGACTCTTCCACCTACAGTTTCATGGGCATGTATTTCGATCCTGGAAACTCCAACCAGGAATATGCCTCGACTTCCTGGCAATATAATTTCCCCAACGGGCAACTCACACCGCAAAACTGAGGCGGATAAGAACATAGGTTCACAGCCCAACGAGAGCATGGAGGGTTTTATGAGGTGAGGGTGGGTGTTTCGGCGCGAATGTCCACGATGGGAGCGCCATGCGCAACCCGCTCGCTCTTCCGGACATACACCTTCTCGACGATCCCGGCGAAGGGCGCTTCAATCGTCGCCATCACCTTCATCGCCTCCACCACGGCGAGCGGCTGATACGCTTCGACCGTCTGCCCCTCCGTCACCAGCACCTCCGCCACCACGCCGACCATGGGTGCGGTCAACGCGCCGGAAGAGGCCGTGCGTTTACGAGAAGCTCTCTGGCCGGTCGTCGGCGTAAAGAGATAGGTCTCCCCGTCCATCGCGATCTCGATGCCCCGCTCGGTGCGGGCGAAGGGGGCGCGAAAGGAGCACGCGACATCGGCGTCCGACCCCGGCAGCGTGATCTGCATCACCTCGCCCGGCAAACGCACTGCCACAAGAATGTGCTCCGTGCCATCCGGCAGGCGGACGCGCCAGCCCTCCCCCTCCGGCTCCGCCTGGAGCGTGATAAGTTCGTCCTGATATTGGAAAGTTAGCTGCATCCGCACCCCCCGCCGCTACCCATTCTCCTGAAACAGCGCATCCAACTCCGCGTCGTCCATGCTCTCGATCTGCTGCAGGAATTTGTCCCGCTCCTCACGATAGCGCAGGCCCATCTCCCGCCGCATCCGGGCCTGGATGTAGCGGGCCTTATCCTCGCGGGTTCGGCAGATGAGGCGCGGCACCGGCGTCGGTTTGCCGTCCTTGAGGGCGATCATGGTGAGATGGCAGGTGTTGGTATGCCGCACGCTGCCGGTCGGAATGTCCTCGGCATAGACATTGATCTCGACCTCCATCGAACTGCGCCCCACATAGCTGATCCGCGCGACCAGGTTCAGCAACTCCCCGACATGGATCGGCTCGTAGAAGTCCACGCGGTCCACGGCGGCGGTGACCGCGACCGTTGCGGCGTAGCGGGCCGCGCAGACGTAGGCGATATTGTCCACCAGGCGCAGCACCTCGCCGCCGTGCGCGTTGCCGAAGAAGTTGGCCCATTCGGGGGTCACCAGTTGGGCGGCCTTTACTTCCGTCTCATCGGCGAATTTCGAATCCGGCATGAGGCCCTCCTTGTCAGAACCATGATTTATCGGATTTCAGGATGAACTATGATTACGCACCGCCCCAATCATAGTAAATCCGAAAATCAGGAAAATCATAGTTCAGACTACACATTCCTCCACGCACTACTCTCTTGCCAGGGAGTGGATACTGCGCTCCTGCCGTTGGCAGCGACCGTCTGGGGTTTGCGGTAGGTGAGCGTTTCGGCGGCCAGGGCCAGCAGGACCTCGTTGGGCAGGCTCGGCTCCGGTTTCCAGCCTGCAAACTGCTCCGCCAGGAACCGGGTGGTCGCCTTCCCGGCGCGAAAGATCGGGTGGCGCACAATGGCGAGCAGGTAGGAGATATTGGTGCGGACGCCCAGGACCGCGAAAGAGAGGAGCGCCTGCTCCAGGCGCGCCAGGGCTGCGTCGCGGGTCGCTCCATGGACGATCAGTTTCGCCAGCATCGGGTCGTAGTAGGGCGAAACCTCACTGCCCCGCTCCACGCCGGAATCCACGCGAATGCCAGGGCCGACGGGAGGCAGCCACTGCGCCAGCGTTCCCACCGAGGGCAGGAAGCCTGTCGCGGCGTCTTCCGCATAGATCCGTACTTCGATGGCATGCCCGGAGGCGTGAATATCGGCCTGAGCGAAGGGAAGCGGCTGCCCGTCCGCGACCTGCAACTGTAAGCGCACCAGATCCAGCCCGGTGAGGGTCTCCGTGACCGGATGCTCGACCTGAAGGCGGGTGTTCACCTCCAGGAAGTAGAAGCGATGGTCACCGTCCTCCCGCTCCTCCAGCAGAAACTCCACCGTGCCCGCATTCACATAGCCTGCTGCTTTGCCCGCCTGGACCGCCGCCGCCGCCATCTTCGTCCGCAGTTCCGTCGTCAGCACGGGCGAGGGGCTCTCCTCGATGATCTTCTGGTGGCGGCGCTGGATGGAGCACTCCCGCTCGAACAGATGGACGACGTTGCCCTGTGTGTCGCCGAAGATCTGGAACTCCACATGGCGCGACCGGGCGATATAGCGCTCCAGCAGCACCCGATCATCCCCGAAGGCGGCCATCGCCTCCCGGCGCGCCTCTTCCAGCAATGCGCCGAAATCGGTCCTATCCTGCACTATACGCATGCCCCGCCCGCCGCCGCCCGCCGCCGCTTTGATGAGCAGGGGCGTCCCGATCTGAGCGGCTTCCCGCTCCAGCCGTGCGTCGCTCTGGTCGTCGCCGTTGTAGCCCGGCACGGTGGGCACGCCCGCCGCCTGCATCGTCTGCTTGGCGGCGATCTTGTCGCCCAACAAGCGGATAACCGCTGCCGAGGGGCCGACAAAGGTGATCCCCGCGTCGGCGCACGCCTGCGCGAACTCCGCCCGCTCCGAGAGAAAGCCATAGCCCGGATGGATGGCATCCGCCTCGGTCTGGCGCGCGGCGGCCAGTAGATGATCTATGCGCAGGTAGGATTCTGCCGCCGAAGCCGGGCCGATACAGACGGCGGCGTCCGCGAGGGCGACATGGGGCGCGTTTCGGTCGGCCTCGGAGTAGACGGCAATGGGTGAGACGCCTACCTCACGGCAGGCCCGAAGGATACGGACAGCAATCTCGCCTCGGTTAGCAATCAGGAGTCGTTTCATCGGGAAAACAGGGTTTCCTCTCCACACTCACATGCCGGCTTTGCCTTCGATGGTGTCGGCGGCGTCCTTGGCGCTGTCGCGGACGCCGCTATCTTTCGCGCCGGTTGCCAGGGCGCGCAGGGCCGGGATGGCGTCCTTGTCTTTCCGGTCGCGCAGGGCCTGAATGGCGGCGGTCTGCACGGTCGGCTCGTCGGCCTCTTTGAGCAGGGCCAGCAGGCGGGCATGGATGGCCGGATCGGTCGGCGCGATCTTGGCCAGCGCATCCACCGCGTTGCGGCAGGTCGCTGCGGCGTGTTTCCGGTCGGTGGCGGAGAGGAGGAGCGGCGCTTCCGCGTCGGTCGGCTTGTCGCTGAGGACCCGCACGGCGGCCAGTGCGAGGCGGTCGCGCTGGGAGTGGGCCTCGATCTGATGCTTATAGACATCCAGGTTGGCGGCGACACTCCAGCGTGAAAGGCCGGCCATCGCCCGCTCCACCACCGTATAGTACTCGGTATCGCTCAGGGCCGCACTCCGTAGCAGCGCCGTATCCTCCGGGGTGGCGGGCAGCTTGCTCAGCGCCTCCAACGCGGCGGCGCGTCGTTCGATCTGTTTCGATTTTGCCTCGGTGCGGAAGATCGGGCGGTAGCTCTCCTGCGCCGCATCGCTCAGTTGCCGGATAATGGGTACTGCGTTGGATTCGCTGGTCTCCGTCCGGAGGGCGTCCACCATCAGCTTGAGAACCTCTTCTTTGGAGGCGTTTGTGTCGGACATGAGGATACTGCGGGCGGCACGGCGATCCAGGCTGCAGGGCGCATAGCGGAGGACCACAGCGGCTTCTGCGCTCGTCCAGGTTGGTCCCTTCAACTCTTTGATCAGGTCGTGGTCGGGGTCGAGCAGCACCACATCGGGCTTGATGGTTGCCGGGATCCGGAACTCCTGCTCGGCCTGGTTGCAGGTGAACTGTTGCCGCTCCACATGGCCCCCGGTCCCGCCCGCGCTTCGCAGCAGCGCAAACTCCAGAGGCAGGGTAAAGATCGGCGTTCCGTTGGCGGTGTCTTGCGTCTGCTTGATGTGCGCGACGACCGCCTTGCCCGCCTCATCGTAGGTCCAGGAGAAGTCGAGTTTCGGGTGGCCCGGCTTGAAGATCCACTGGTCGAAGAACGCCTCCATGTTGCGTCCCGTCTCGTCCGAGATCGCCTTCACCAGCGCGTGGGTGTCCACCGGTTGGTAGGCGTTGTCCTTCAGGTAGCGGCCCAGAGAGCGGAAGAAATCCGCATCGCCCAACTCCCGGCGCAGCATGTGGAGGACCAGCCCCCCCTTATAATAGGTATGTCCCATGCTCATGATGAGCATGTCGGGCGTCTGGTAGAGTTCCGTGGAGATCGGATGGACGCTGCGGCTTGCGCCACGCAGATAGGCATTCAGATAGCCGGAGCGCTCCTCATCGTAGCTGTCTTTGCCGGTGTGATGCTCTTCATAGAGCAGTTCGAAGAAGGTGGCGAAGCTCTCATTGAGCCAGATGTCGCCCCAGTGGCCGCAGGTGACCATATCGCCGAACCACTGATGCGCCAGTTCGTGCGACGTTAGAGAGGAGACCGGATAGTTGCCGCTGCGCTTGTCTATCAGGTCAAAGCTGCCCAGTGTGGTCGCGCTGACGTTCTCCATGCCGCCGGGGAAGCCGTACACATAGTCCTGTGCGTACTTGGGCCAGGGATACTTGACGCCCAGGGTGTCGGAGAAGAACTGGAGCATATCCGGTGTATTGCCGAAAGAGCCGGAGATGTACTCGCCATAGCCCTTCGGCACCGCATAGTAGACAGGCACGCCCGCCCAGACGTCCTTCTGTACATCCAGTTCCCCCGCAACGAGGGAGAGCAGGTAGGTGGCATGGGGCTGTTTCATCTCCCAGCGGAAGGTGCGGGTATGTTTTGCGGGATCGGCAGTCGTCTTGCCCTGTATTCCGTTGCCGATCACCTCCCAGCTCTCTGGAACCGTGACTGTGACGTCGCTGGTGCATTTGTCGTTGGGATAGTCATAGCAGGGAACCCAGGCGTGGTTGGCTTCGGTCTCGCCCTGTGTCCAGAAGCCGGGGTGGAGGATGGGGAGGCGGGGATTGGGGTCTATCCAGCGCAAGCCTCCGTCACCATTCGCGGCGCCCAGAGACGCGTTCCCCTGAAAGCTATAGCGGATCTCGACGGCGACCTCTTTGCCGCGCGCCAGAGGCGCAGGCGGCGTGAGGGTGAGGGTATCGCCCGTGTGGGTAAAAGCTACCGGCTTCGCGTCCAGCCGACACGCTTCGATTTTGAGTTTGCTGCCTGCATCCAGCACGACGCTGGACAGCCGGTCGCGCAGCGGCGACAGATAGTGCGTGACGACGCCCTTCATCGCGTGCTTGCTATAGTCCGCCTCCAATACCAGGCTCAGGTGGCGTACATGGTAGTCGCGGGAGCGAGCGTAGTGCATGGTTGCCAGCGGCGGTTTGAAGGGATCTCTGCCTCCCTGCGGCTGTGCGAGGGCCGTTGTGGGAAGCAGGCTAAGGCCCATCCACAACAGCACGGATACGCGGAGGGGGTGAGAGCGAGAAGGAAGCGAAGAGTTCACGATAGGGCTCCTTGTGGGAATAGGGATCGGCGGCTTATGGCCAGGAATGAGAGGGGATTCCGCCTGAGATGCCTGGAATCCTGCACGATTTTGCGCAGGTCCGATGCGAGGTATGCGCATCGGAACGGTGCGGCGAACTTTAAGCTTGGGACGCCCGCCTATAAATATTTTCCGATTTTGTCCGATGATAGGAGAGCATGCATGGGTCGAACCGCAATCATATAATCAATGCGTGGTGCAGGCGATACACGCCGTCTGACGCCCTTGAAAGTCGCTATTCATGAGACGCCTCCTGAAAAAGTCGGTGTGGATCGGCATCGGGAATGCAATCCTGTTCCTGATGGCGTTGGGATGGACCCTGGCTCAGGGGAGCAGCGATGGCTCTCGTGTCAAGATTGTGGTTATTAAGACGCGCGATATTCCCTTTTACAATCCGACCGTGCAGGGCTTTACCAATGGGTTGAAATCGCGGGGATATAGCGGCAAGGGCAAGCTTGACCTGAAAGTCGTCGCCTTGAGCGGCAAGGAGGATGCCGATACACGGTTGGTCCAATCCATTCTGGCCGACAAACCCCAACTGGTGGTTACCATGGGAACGGATGCGACCCGGCAGGTGGCGGAGCAGAAACCGACCCTCCCCGTCCTTTTCAGCATGGTATTGGACCCCGTGGCCCTGGGGGTGGCGAAATCCCTGGATGCTCCGGGGGGCAACTTTACCGGCACAACGCTGCTTGTCAGCCCCGGTAAGCAATTGGACTCGCTGATACAGACGGCCCCGAAGACCCACCGTATCGGTATCCTCTATACCGACCAGGATCCGACCTCCCTGGCGTTTCTGGAAGATGCAAAGCAGGATGCCAAGCGACTGAATATGGAGTTGGACCCCATTGCGGTGAAGAGCGGCCAGGCCAGCAAAGAGGCGCTGAGCCAGCTCAAAGCGGATACCAATGCGCTCTGGTTGATCCCCGATCCGGCATCGACCGGGCCGCAGGCGCTTACCGCGACCCTCGAGTACGCGCGGGCGCACCATCTGCCGATCCTGGGTATGTCCGGCGCCACCGTCCGTGCGGGGGCGCTTTTGGCGCTCTCAGCCAGCCTGGAAGACCTGGGCGATGTGACTGCCGACATGGCGGCGCACCTCCTGGATGGGAGCGACAAAACCTCCCAGATGCGGGTGCGCGGCCCGCGCCGTACGCTCCTCTCCCTCAACCTGCTGACAGCGCATGATCTCGGTATTGCGATTCCCCCCGCAGTACTGCACCTGGCGGACGAAGTCATTGATAAAGAGAACGATAAAGATAACGAGGAGAAATAGCCGTGCGTGCGTTTGCTTGGAAGAGTAAAATGGCGCGCCGCCTGGTGCGCACCTTTGTGGCCCTTACCGCCATTCCGCTGATCATTACCGTCCTCATCCTGGGCCTGGTAAGCCGGGAACAGATCGTGTGGACGGCGAAGACCATGGAGCATATCAATACCACGGCGACCAAGGAGGCGGGAGAGGAGTTTCAGAACCTGGGCAGCCGGGCGATCCACCAATCCAATGCACAAACGCAGAGCATCTCCAAGAGCGCGATCGAATCGGTCTCGGATCAGATCACTCACACTCAGGCGGACTCGCTCAATGCATCGGCCAATGACTTTGCTGCGTTGACGGAGAGCAGCTTTGGCGGCGCCATGCGCCAGTCGCTGGATACCCAGAGCAGAACGCTGACCACGGTGCATCAGCAGATGGCCCGGCTCTTTGCCGATACCGCGCACAAAACGCAGGAGGCTTCGAAAGGCAACATCGACCGCGCCCTGCTGGATCTGAACGATGAGTTGATGCAGAAAGATGCGCAGCGGTTGGTACTGGCGGTCGAAAGCCATGTGCAGCAGGCGGTGATGGCGCTGACGCTGACCGCGCAGATGCCCGATTTTACCGACAATAATCTCGGGGGACAGAAGGCAATCCTGGATGCGCTGGTGCGCCGGTATCCCATGTTCACGGTCGTTACGGTCCTGGATAGCAAGGGGCGGGAGACGGCGATGTCCGCTGCCGACCGTGTGGTGACTTCCGGCGATCTCGGCAGCCATCCCGATGCGGCCTATTTCCAGACCGCCATGAAAGATCAGAATTTTATTTTACTGGAAGAGAAGCCGAAGGGCTCCAACCCCCCGATTTTGCGGATCGCCGTTCCCGTGGAGGTCTATCATGGCAAGGCTGCCGGCGCGCTGACGGCGCGGCTCTCGCTGGCCGAATTGTGGGATATCCTCCGTTCCACGCGTTTCGGACCTAAAGGGTATGTCTATGTGCTGGACAAAGACTCCACACCGCTCATTCCGCCCCGCGAGGAGGCAAAAGACGTGGTGGAGAGCTTCGGCATCGTGAATTCGTTGGGGTGGGAAGTCGTTGTACGGCAGCCCATCACCCAGGCGCTGATGCCGAGCATCCGGCTGCAACAGCAGATCGAGTCCAATACCCAGCAGGCCCTGACCGCTATGCGCAGCCAGATCCAGCATGTAGAGAAGAACGCCGCCCAGAACCTGCAGAGCGACAGCCGGCGTATCAGCGCCGCCACTACCCAGCAGATGCAGAGCCACTCGCAGCAGGTCTTTCAGCGCCTGCAGCAGGCCACTGCCCGCCAGACGCAGACCCAACTGGCGCAGATGCAGCAGGCGATGCAGGAGCAGGCAAAACAGATCGAGACACAGAGCGACCGCCAGATGGTACAGGCGGCGGATGTCGCCTCGGCCAATGCGGGGCAGAATATACCTCCTCTGATGCATAAGGCTCTCCTGCGCGCCGATAGTCGCCTGGTGATCGTGGCCCTCCTGGTTACGGTGATCTTCTGCGCCATCGGCTGCTTCATGGCGCTCTTGATGGCGGGCAGGATCGTGCGCCCGGTCGTGCATCTGGCCGAGGTCACCCACTCCATTGCCCAGGGAGACCTGGATAGGCGGGTGAATGAGAATGCCCCCGATGAGATCGGGGATCTGGCAGCCGCCTTCAATACCATGGCGGCCTCGCTCCAGAAGAGCCGTTCCAATCTGAGCGAAGCGGAAGTCCAACTGGTCCAATCCGCCAAGCTCGCCTCCCTCGGCACCCTCTC
>DATGIG010000697.1:0-4368 GCA_035295825.1 Chthonomonadaceae bacterium
CTACGGTCTCCGGACGGAAGGAGAGGCAAACACTTACGGATTGCGCCTGCGCGTGCTTGAGCACATTGGTCAGTGCCTCCTGGCAGATACGCAGGAGGTTGTCTTCCACGGCAGCGTGGAGCGGATAGGAAGCGCCCTGGGTGTGGAAGGAGGTATGCAGCGAGGTGCCTGAAGTGATCTCCGCAAGGGTATGGGCCAGCGCGCCGGGCAGATCGCCGCTCTCCAGCGCATGGGGGCGAAGCCCCCACACGGAGCGGAGCGTCTCCGCCAGGCTCGCGCGCGCTAGGCTGCGGGCGCGGGCGAGGTGCTTCTGCGCCCGCTCCTGCGAAGCAGGCAAGACCTCTTCCGCCGCCTCCAACTGGACCGCGATCCCGGTAAAGCCCTGCGCCAGGGTGTCATGAAGCTCCTGCGCGATCCGGTTGCGCTCTGCCAGCACCGCCGCATGCCGCTGCGCCTCAGCCTGTCTGCTCGCGGTGATGTCGCGCAGCATCCAGCGCAAGCCGGTAACGGCCCCCATGCGGCCTCGTATGGCCGAAACGGTCAGAGAGACGTCTACCGGAGGTTTCTCATGTACCGAAAGCTGGGTCTCCCAGGTGTGCGCCGAATCCGAAACCGGGAAGTTCCGCAATTCCTCCAGCCGTGCGTCCCACTCTGCGGGAAGCGCTTGCGGCATCAGGGCGGTCAGGGCCTGGCCGATAAGGTCCGGTTCTGCCCGCCCCAACAGTGCGACGGCGGCGCGATTGGCCTCTTGAATGACGCCCCGAACATCCGTAACCAGGTAGCCGTCCGGGGCGAACTCGAACAGGTCTTCATAGCGCCGACGCTCCGCATCCAGGCACTGAGCCGCGGCAAGGAGCTCTTCGTTCTGCTGGCGCAGGTTCTCTTCCGCGACCTGCAGCTCTTCCATCAGGGTCTGCAATTCGGCAAATGCCTCTTCCACCATCTCGTTCGGGGGAGCCGCCTTCTGCTCTTTACGACGTTTCAGCCTGCCTACACGCCCGTACAGAGCCTCCAGTTCGTGGCGGAAGTGATCGTGACTCTGTAGCATAATCTGCCTCCATCATTCCAGGTAACGTTAATGGATAAGCGGGAGGATAACCACGACGTACGCGCCGCTCTCGGGCCGGTTCTCATAGAGGATCTCCCCATAGAGGTCCCAGCGCCCCAGACTTTCGATCAGTTCCAGGCCCGTATGCTGCATCTGCTTCGGTTCGAATTCGGGCGGAAATCCCGGCCCGGCGTAATCTTTCGTTCAACTTCTGAATATGCTTTTCGGAGTATTTTAGTTCCACGCTATGCTTATTAAGCGCGTCATACGCCGTTTGAAGTTCCCGGGTACGTTCGGCCACGCCATCTTCCAGAGATCCCGAGAGAATGACGCCGATCACACGTCCACCATAACGATGATATCATGTCGTGGCATAGGTCCCTCACTTTTGGGTCCGGGCGGTCAACTCTGCCAGCGCGTTCCCCGGCAGAGCGTGCTGCCGCTGGCGATGACGGGCGTCGGCCCGCCCTCGCGTCCCAAAATAACGACGTCCTCATCCACTCGCGCGCCCGCATCCACGAGCACGTTGCGCAAGTACGCCCCTTTGCCTATCGTGACGCCGTCCATAAGGACGCACCGCTCCAGCTTTGCCCCGGCCTCGATGACCGCGCCCGATCCCACTGCGGTGACGGCATCCATCTCAGCCTCCGTAGAAATCCGGCTTCCAGCCCCTACCTGGATGCCCGGCACGACAGTCCGCACCTTGCCGCCCAGGATGGCCTGCGTGGCGATCATCAACTGTTCGGGGCGGCCCACATCCATCCAGTAGCCGCCGGGGGCGATGCCATAGACGGGTGCGGCCTCGGCCAGCAGCGGCGGGAAAATATCGCGTTCTACGGAGGAGGGGTTGCCGGAGGGAATGCGGGTGATGAACTCCGGCGCCAGGACGTAGAAGCCCGCATTGATGAGGTCCATCCCGGTCGGGGTGATATTGGGGTTCTGGGCCAGCGCCTGCTTGGTGGCCTCACTGGGTTCACGCCACTCTAAAATGCGCCCCTGCGCATCCAGGATCAGCACCCCGAAGGGGTTGGGGCTGGGCACTTCGGCGAGGGTAATCGTGGCGATAGCGCCCTTCTCCTGATGGAGGGCCAGGACTTTGCCGATGTCGAAATCCGTCAGCACATCGCCGTTGAACACCGCGACCGCCTCCCCCGGAAACAGGTCGGCGGCGTTGCGGATCGCGCCGCCCGTACCCAGGGGCGTCTCCTCCATGGCGTAGCGCATGCGGACGCCGAAGCGCTCCCCATCGCCGAAATGCGCCTCGATCTTATCCGCCATATAGTTGGTGGCGAAGACCAGGTCCTCGATGCCGTGCTGCCGCAGCAGCGCCACCTGATACTCCAGGAACGGGCGATTGGCAACCGGCAGGAGGGGCTTGGGCAGCCGATACGTGAGCGGGCGCATACGCGTGCCCAACCCCCCCGCGATGATGATCCCTTTCATACGCTTCCTTATTAGCCCCTCTCCCACAAGGGGAGAGGGGGTGTTCTCTGCCGCGCCGCGAAATTCGCGTAATAAGCGAATTTGGACTGCACCGAAGGTGCGACCTCTTCGGAGACAAGCGGTAGAGCGGGCAGGGATGAGGGGGCTTATTTACGCCAGCGCCGCGTCAATGGCTTTGAGGGTCTCCGAGGAGAGCGTGACGCCCGAGGCACCCGCGTTGTCGTCCACCTGAGAGGGGCGCGACGCCCCGATGATAACGCTGCTGACGCTCTTGTGCCGCAGGCACCAGGCGAGGGCGAGTTGCGCCAGGCTCAGGTGTAATCCCTCCGCAATCGGCACGAGCCGCTGCACCTTCTCCAGGACGCTCTCGTCGAGCCTGCCGCCGTTTAGAAACATGTTCTGCTTCGGGTCGGCGGCGCGGCTGTCGGCAGGCGGAGGCTGGCCGGGCTTGTATTTGCCGGTGAGGACCCCCTGCGCCAGGGGAGAGAAGACAATCTGGCCGATGCCCTCCCGCTCACAGGCCGGAAGCACCGCCTTCTCCAGGTCGCGGCCCAGCAGATTGTAGTAGGGTTGGCTGGAGACAAATCGGTCCAGATTGTGCTTCTCCTGGAACTTCACCGCATCCGTGATCTGGGGTGCGGTCCATTGGCTGAACCCGAGGTACAGGACCTTGCCCTGCGAGACCAGGTCGTCCAGCGCCCGCAGCGTCTCCTCCAGCGGCGTCTCATGATCGTAGCGGTGGCACTGATAGAGATCGATATAGTCCATCCCCAGCCGCTTCAAGCTGGCCTCGCACTGCTCCATGATATGCTTGCGCGACAGGCCCCGGTTGTTGGGCATCGGGCCGTCGTTCATCGGAAAGAAGACCTTGGTGGCCACCACATAGGAATCGCGGGGGAATTTGCGCAACGCCCGCCCCACCACCTCCTCGCTCTTGCCCCGCGCATAGACATTGGCGGTGTCGAAGAAGTTGACACCCAGTTCGTAGGCATGGTCAATGCACTCCTCGGCAATCCGATCCTCCGTCGCATTGCCATACGTGAGCCAGCTTCCCAGGCAAATTTCAGAAATCTTAATACCAGATGATCCCAGCCGTCTATACTGCATACGTCTTCTTTCTCCTTATCCCTAAGCGTTGATTTGAATGATTCAGTTTAGCACAGGAGCAAGCACGAACGTGTGGGTTTGGAAGTTCAACTGAAGAAACCGTCTTTGCCAATAGAAGCGATCAGATCTCCGCTTTGTGTGCTTGCAGAAGGTGGCCGGTACGCTTCAGTCCCTGAGAGATAAGCGCGTCGATATATTCGTCTGTGGTCTTTGACGGGTTCTTCAGCGAAGTGCGGTGCCGCTGTAATCCTTGCAGAAACCTGGGCGAGTTCTGTTTGTACAGCATCTCCAGGAATGGGTCCGGGGCGAGCGCACGAATGCCGTAGGGTTCAAGAGCGGCGCGAGGGAAATCCGAGAGATTGAAGGTGACGATCACGGTCGCGCCTGCCTCGATTGCTGCCGCCAGCACATGCCGGTCGTTTACATCGGGCAGTTGGAGGCTCGGGATACGCGTTTCGTAGCCGCTTACCAGGCATTTTGGGCTTACCTGATCCATCAGGCGGCGCGTACGCTCCAGTTGCTCCGGGGTGACGTCGGGGCGATCCTCCAGTACGTTGCGCATCCATTCCGCATGGATCTCTTCCGTCCAGCGTGGTTCGTAGGCGACCACGACGGCCAGCCACATCAAGACATCCCGAAGCGCGGGCGGATAGATCACACAGGCATCCAGAACGGCGATCACTTATAGAGGCCCAGGCGTTCCGTTTCCGCCATCAATTCCAGCATGACCTGTTCCCGTCGGGCGATTTCCTGCTCCTCTTCCTGTCGAT
>DATGIG010000698.1:0-14861 GCA_035295825.1 Chthonomonadaceae bacterium
CCCCTATTAAGAACCAGGGTGGAAGAGGGACCTGCACCTACTTTGCCGCCACTGCCGCCCTGGAGGCCGCCTACAAAAAGGAGGGCCATGGCACATTGGATCTCTCCGAACAGCACCTGGTATGGCTCCGCGATGTGACCAGTCTGACGGATGACAGTACGACGAACAAGCTGCCTCTGAACAATGCCCATCTCACCGAAGACCTGCTCGGCTCGCTGAGCGGCGGAAGCGCCGTCTACAACCTGCAACTGTTGACCGACTACGGCATGGGGAGCGAGACCGAAGACCCCTACATTGGAGACGCCTCCTACGAAGAGTACACCTCCTCCTACTATAAAGGATCCGGGCTGGAACACTACGATTGGAGCAACCGCAAATTCCCGCAGGAGCCGCTCAATAAGTGGAACATGGCGTCTGCGCAGTTTCCGGAGGCGGTTCGGACCGGAACGCACTACGGCGTCGCAAACTACATCTCACTCTCCCAGAGCGATTACCAGGACCCACGCTGCATCGAGTGGCTGATCGCTCACGGCTATAGCGTCGCGATTGGAATGACGCTGTATCAGAACGATTATGGCACTCCGGCGCGCCCTATCTGGACAAAGGACCCGAAGAACACCACGGTGGACGGCGGGCATGCCGTTCTGATTGTCGGCTACGACCGTCGCCGCCACTTCTTTGTGTTCAAAAACAGTTGGGGCCCCATCCACTACGATGCCGGCAAACTGGATCGCAATCTGAAAGACGTCGCCGTCAAGTACGACAACTACTATCTGCTGGACTACAACTACCTGCCCGCCGTAGATGAGGCCGGGTTCATCGTCAACGTGACCAAGCCGAACGCCGAGCGCTTTGCCAACGAGCCCATGCTCGGCGCCTGGAAGATGCAGGTGATGGAGAAGGGGAGTAAGAAACCGGTCTTTACCGGAACCCTTACCTGGCGTCATCTGCCGAAAACCGATGTCTACATGGCCGACAAGGATGCGCGCATCGGCGACCTGCAAGGCAAAGAAGACAAAGCCGGGGCGAAAAATAAGTTGTATCGCGTAAATGGCGATCTCGGCAAAACGCTCACCTTCTACATCGATTTCGAGCACCCTGCCACGCACCCCACCGATACGACCGGTCTTCGGTTTACCGGACACTTGGAGAAGAGCCGGGGGAAAATGGAGATCACGGGTGAGGTGAGCGGCGAAGGGTCGGATACCACGCTGTTCGGCGAGCCTGTCAAAGAGCTCAGCTTCTCGTTGGAGCATGAGTGAAGACTTCCCCATGCTGACACTCCACGCCTACCTGCATACATATGCAGATTGTCCCCGTCAGTGGTGCATCGATTGGCGTCGACCTTCGCGGACAAACTGGCACTGTGCAGCGTTCGACCGGCCTTCTCGATGAGCCGATAGGTTAGGCGCTCTCACAGGGGTTCCTCTCGAATATCCGGGAGGAACCCTGTTGCTCATGGGGTGCATCCGCCGGATACGCACCAGAAAAACCTCCTCATGCCCTCGCCCGCTCACGGGCGGTGTCCGAAAACCCGATCCCCAGGCTTTATCTTCTATAAGGCCCTACGCCGACAGAACGCTTCCCCAATGCGTGCACGGTAGCAGGCGATAAAAAGGAATTCGAGAGAAGGCGCTCGAATCAAGTCGGTGTCGTCGGGTTGTTCCATCGCGCTGGTATGCAGGGCGATGGTCGCGCGGAGGTGTGGCATGGAACCTCACTGTCGGATCGAACTGTTGGGCGGCTTACGCGTGCGGCAAGGCGAGCGGTTGATCTCCCGCTTTCGCACCCACAAGGTCGGGGCGTTGTTGGCCTTCCTCGCCTACCATCCCGAGCCGGCCCACCATCGGGAGACGCTCATGACCCTGCTCTGGCCGGATGTGCCGCCGGAAGCGGCGCGCAACAGTCTCAGCAACGCCCTCTCCTCTCTGCGTCACCAGCTCGAACCGCCCGGCGTGCCGATGGGCATGGTGCTGCTGGCGGATCGATTTACGGTAGGGCTGAATGGCGCGGCGATCCAAACGGATGTGGCGGAGTTTGAGGAGCGCCTACAGGAGGCCGAGCAGACGCCCAACGCCTTCGAGCAGATCGAGAGCCTGCGCCAGGCATTGGAGCTCTATACCGGGCCGCTGTTGCCCGGCTACTATGAGGAGTGGGTGCTGGGGGAGGCGGCGCGCCTCCTGGAGAGGTTTCTGCAGGCGACACGACGTCTGGTCCGCTCGCTGGCCCAGGAGAGACAGTTCGCCCTGGCGCTGGACTATGCCCATCGCGCCGTGGCCGCCGACCCGCTGCGGGAAGAGGCGTATCGGGACCTGATGCGTCTGCTGGTAGCCGCCGGGCAACCGGCGGCGGCGCTCCAACAGTATCGGGAGTTGGAGAGCCGCCTGGAGCAGGAGATGGGCGTGCGCCCTACCGCCGCGACCGACCGCCTGGCTCAGGAGATCCAGCAGAGCCTGGCCGCCTCCCCATCCCTTCCCATAGCCCCTACCCCTTCCGAAATCCGGGCGTCCTCAGCTTTGCCCCCGACCGGTATCAAAACGCTTCGAACCCACCATACCCGTCGTCCGCCGTCCGACCTGGAGTCGTATCCGACCGGGACCGTGACCTTCCTGCTGGCTGCGGAGGCCGATACGGGGTCGCAGGCTGCAAGCCCGGAGGGCCGAGGTCAGAGTCGAGAGCGCATCGGGCAGCTCCAGCCGGTTTTGCGCCGCCATGGAGGCTATGTGCTGAAACAGGCCAAGGAGGTCCTGGGTGGGGTGTTCCAGAGCGCCGGGGAGGCCCTGGCGTGCGCACTGGCCTGTCAGCAGGCGCTGGAGGAGCAGGAGGAGGTAACTGCAACAGATCCCGCGATGACGGAGGAGCCATGGGTGCGCATGGCGCTGCATAGCGGGGATGTGTCGCCGGAGTCAATCCGCTATCAGGGAGGCGTCCTGCAGCATGCGCTCCGCCTCCTCCAGGCCACCCACAACGGCCAGATCCTCTGTTCGGAAGCCACCGGCAGCCTGGTGCGTTGCGAGTGTGAGGTGGGCGTTCGGCTACAGAACCTGGGCATGTTTCGCCTGCGGGGGCAGACCGAGATGGAGACGCTCTTTCAGGTCGACGACCCGCAGCGCCCGCCCCGGACGTTTCCCCCGCCGCGAACGGCGACCGGGTATGTCAGCCGCCTGCCGCTACCTCTCACCCGCTTCTTCGGGCGGGTCGAGGAGTGTCGGCTGCTGCAGGAGCTGTTGCGGCTGCCCTCGACGCGCCTGGTGACGCTGAGCGGGCCAGGAGGGATCGGCAAGACACGCCTGGCCATCGAGGCGGCGCGCCAGAGGGTGGAGAGCCTGGCGGGAGCGGTCTGGTTTGTGCCCCTGGCGGATCTGTCGGAGGCGGGCTCGATGGCCGAGGCCATTCTGAAAGTGCTGCAACTGCCCCGTGCGCCCAAGGTCCCCGCACTGGAGCAGGTGATCGCCGAACTGGGCCGCCAGCCGTGCCTGCTGGTGCTGGACAATCTGGAGCACCTGGTGGAGGAGGCCGCCCGCCTGGTGCAGACGCTGCTGGAGGGCGCTCCGACGCTCACCTGCCTGGTGACCTCACGGCGCGCCCTGGAACTGGGGAGCGAACATGAATTTGTGGTGGCACCGCTGCCGACGCCGCCCGGCGAGGGCGCTCCGGAGCAGTTGTCCCTCTACGAGAGCGTGCAGTTGTTTGTGGATCGGGCGCAGCGGGTCAAACCCGACTTCCAATTGACTCCCCACAACGCGGGCGCTCTGGGGCAGTTGTGCGCCAGCCTGGAGGGCATCCCGCTGGCGCTGGAGTTGGCCGCGACCCGCGCGCAGGTGCTCTCCTTGTCGCAGATGCTGGCGCAGTTGGACCGCCGGTTCGACCTGCTGGTGAGCCGGCGACGCGACATGGACACGCGGCATCGGACCCTGCGGGCCACCCTGGACTGGAGCTATAATCTGCTCTCCAAGCCCCTGCAGGACTTCCTCACACGGCTATCGGTCTTTCGAGGCGGATGGGATCTAGCCGGGGCGGAAGCGGTGTGTGAGGCGGACGAACCGCTCTGCCTGGCTTCGGGCCCGGGAATGGCGCTGGACTACCTGGCGCAACTTCGGGAAAACTCGCTGGTCGTGGCTGAGGAGCAGGGGCAAGAGATGCGCTTCCGGATGCTGGAGACGCTGCGGGAGTATGCGGGGGAGAAGCTGCGTGCGAGTAGTAAGGAGGCGCTCCTGCGAGATCGACACCGAGACTACTTCCTGGGGCTGGCGGAGCAAGCCGAGCCGCACCAGGTCGGGCCGGAGCAGGCGTTCTGGCTGGAGCGGTTGGAGTGTGAGCACGACAACCTGCGCGCCACCCTGGAGTGGTGTCTGCAGACCCAGGAGGGTGGCGACAGGCCGCAGGAGGCGACAAGCGGGGAGGAAGCAGGATCTCTTCGCCCTTCCGTAGAGGCCGGCTTGCGGCTGGCCGGTGCGTTGTGGCGCTTCTGGAGTACGCGCGCGCATTGGCGCGAAGGCCGCAGTTACCTGTCGGAACTTCTGGGGCGCGCAGAGGCACAGTCCCGAACGGCGGCGCGGGCGAAGGCGCTGAACGGGGCGGGCATGCTGGCCTATGAACAGGGCGATTACGGGATCGCCAGGGCGCAGTATGAGGAGAGCCTGACGATCCGACGGGAAATAGGAGATAGACAGGGGATCGCTCTCTCGCTCAACAACCTGGGGAACCTCACGTATTATCAGGGAGATTATGAAACTGCCCAACGCTTGCATGAGGAGAGCCTGGCGATCCGGCAGGAGATGAAAGACAAACCGGGCATCGCCAGTTCGCTCAACAATCTGGGGATCGTGGCCTTTGCGCAGGGAGACTATGGGCTGGCAAAGACGCGCTATGAGGAGAGCCTGGCGATCCGGCGGGAGATGGGAGACCGGCAGGGCAGCGCTGCTGCTCTCAATAATCTGGGGAATGTGGTCCACGCTCTGGGGGACTTGAGGACCGCCCGGAGACTGCATGAGGAGAGCCTGGTGATCTTGAAGGAGTTGGGAGACAGACGAGGCAGCGCGACCGCACACTACAACCTGGGAATTATGGCCTACTCCCAGGGAGACATTGCGGTTGCAAAGGGGCTATTCGAGGAGTGCCTGGCGCTCCAGCAGGAGTTGGGGGATAGGCATGGCATCGCCACCACCCTCACCAGCTTGGGGAGTGCGGTCCATTCACTCGGAGACCTTGATATTGCCAGGACTATGTTCGAGGGGGGGGTGGAGATCCAGAGGGCGCTGGAGGACAAACGGGGCATCGCCACCGCTCTCAATAGTCTGGCAGCGGTCATCGCGGACCAGGCCGATTACGCAACCGCCCGCAGGCTGAATGAGGAGAGCCTGGAGATTCAGCAACCGTTGGGAGATAGACAGGGCATCACCTACTCTCTTAATAACCTGGGGAATGTGGCTTTTGCGCAAGAGGATTACGAGACGGCAAAGGCCAGATACACGGAGTCGCTCGCCCAAAGCCGCGATATTGGGTATCGAGCCTGGGAGGCCATCAACCTGCAGGGCCTGGGGAATGTTGCCAAGTTTCAGGGCGACTACGCCGCCGCTAGAGCGCTCTACGGGGAGAGCCTGGCGGTCGCACAGGAGTTGGGGGATAAGCAGCGCATCGCCTTCTTGTTGGAAGCGTTTGCCAACCTCAAGGCGACGGAGCAGCCGGAGCGTGCGGGGCGGCTGTGGGGCGCGGCGGAGGCGCTGCGCAAGACCGTAGGTTTGCACCGATCTCCCAACGAGCAAGCGCGGTACGACCGGCAGGTGGTGCAGGCGCGGGCCGCCGTAGGGGACGCGGCCTTTGCCGCCGCCTGGACCGAGGGACAGGCCATGCCCCTGGAGCAAGCGGTGGATTGCGCCCTGGAAGATAGATTTTGACACGGTTTACCGGCTTCCCATTTTCCCACGAGGCAAAGGTTATTCGATCCCAGGAAACGCCGGTTCTCAGTCAGGCTCATCTTTTTTCCGATGAGACAGCAAGGTGTCTATGGTCTTTACCGCGTCAAACAGAGAGTGGTCCATATAGGCTACTTTCTTCTTAGTGTCAATAACCACCACGACGGGGATACCTATCACGCCGTAGCGTCGGAAGGTCTGCCCAAAGGAGCCGGGTGACTTGTCCGGTGCGTCTATAGCCACGGGATAGGTGAGCTTGTGTTGGCGCACAAAGGCCGCCAATTGCGCACGCCGGAGACTTGCGTCATGCACTCCGATCACCACCACCCCTCTGTCTCGGTACTGACTGGCGACGCGCTGAACGTCCGGCAAGGCGGCCACACAGGGACCGCAGTTGATGGCCCAAAAATCGATCACGACGATTTTGTTGCGGAGCGACTTCGCCGACTGAGGGCCTGTATTGATCCAGGTCATCGCGGCGAGCGGAGGAGCGGGCTGCCCGCGTAACTTGGCCCATGCCTCCTGCTCCTGGTTGCCCCCCGTTGGATTTTTGTATTTCTGCACCAAGACCACTTCCGGCCCACCCGCCGAAGCGATACTTGCCAGGCTCCAGGTATCTGCGCCCGTCCGAAGGAGGAGGCGTAGTGCGCCATCGGCGATGTGGTCGAAATGATAGTGGCCCTGATTGTCTGTCCTTGTCTTCTGCTCCTCATTCCCACCGCCAATGAGCAGGATCTCTTCCCCCACAAGAGGCGTTCCCTTCTCATTCACCACGCGACCGAATACGGACTTATCTGCCCGGTTGAGCGCCAGAGGGTCCAGCGCTCTCACTTCGCCGGGCTTCAGCACCACATGCGCGGAACTTGCTGTGGAGTACCCTGGCGCGGTCGCGGCAATAGTGTACTCGACGCCAGGCCAGAGCGACGCGAACGTATATCGCCCCTCCTTATCCGCCCGGACTTGATCACGGGTGATCCCCCTGGCGAATGCCCACTGGGCCAGGTCTACGGTTGTGCCATTGACGACCGTTCCCGAGGCGTCCACGACCCGACCGGAGAGCGTAGCGACCGCATGTGGCGTGAGGCGTAGGACCAATCCGTCCGCCTCTCCTCCCACAACCGCCGTGCTCTCAATCGTCGCCGCATCCTCATATCGCGCCCGGAGCAGAATAGGGTGATCCGCATCCACAACCAGGGTGAAGTTGCCCTCCTTGTCCGTCTTTATGACTGGTAGTTCGGTCAGGGGATCGAGGTGGGCGATATTGGTGACTTCCGCCCCTGCTATCGGTTTCCCATCCGCGCCGATCACATGCCCGTGTAGTGTCTTCGACATCCGCGGCTCTGTAGCGCACATCCTGGAAGCCATGCTCCTGCCCGGATACTCGGGTGCGCGTTTGCCCGGCCCCATTGTCAGAATGAGGGCCATTGCGGTCGCATTGATCATGATCCATCGAACCATACCGATAACGTCTCCTTTCTCGTTACCGAGGCGTTCCATTCCGCTCCGGCGGCGCACACGACCTGCGCTCCTCCAGGATTGGGGGGAAAATGCGATGGATCTCCTCCACGCTCTCGCCCCGGATCTGTTGGATCAGCAGGGTGGCCGCACAATCCGCGATCTCCTTGATGGGCTGGTAAACGCTGGTCAAGGGCGGTGCGGTGTAGGCATACTGAGCGGTGCCGTCGAACCCGACCATGGAGAGTTGTTGTGGCACGTTCAACCCCCACTCTCTCGCCTTCTCCAGCATGCGGAAAGCGACCCCATCATACCAGGCGAAGACTGCCGTCGCCCGCCCGTCGCCTTCGAAGAGCGGCTTTAATCGTTCGTAGGTTTCGTCTCCGCTCTTCTCCCATCCGACATCCACGATCCATTCCGGACGCACAGGAATACCGGCGTTCGACAGCGCTTGTTGGTAGCCCAGGCAGCGCTCCCGGACATAGTTTTCCCGCGCGTTGGCGGTAAGATGCAGGATCCGCGTGTGCCCGAGCGATAGCAGATACTCCGTAGCCAGACGCCCTCCCAACAGATTGTCACAATCCACCGACGCGATATCCGGGTTGTCATGCGATCCGAACATCATGACGATAGGGAATGCGCTCTCATGCAGGTGTTGCGCCAGCGGGTCGCCAGGAGGCCGCCAGAGCAGCGCCCCGTCGAGGCGACCGTCCATCACGTCGGCGACCTGCTGTTCGAGGCTCTCTTCTTCCGGGTTGTACTCGGCAGCCAGGAAGTTGAGCAACACGCCGTAGTGTTCACGCAGCGCCGCAGCGGTAATGCCCTGCATCATCTCACTGACAAATCCGGACCAGGCAGACAGGTAACCGGACCATTGCGGGATGATCCCAAGTGTGTCGGCCCGCTTGCGTGCAAGCCCCTTTGCCATCGCGTTGGGACGATAATGGAGTTCCGCCGCAGCCTTCAGAACGCGTTGGCGCGTCTCCTCGCTGACGCGGGTCGTTGTCTGGCGACCGCTGAGTACCGTTGAGACGACACCCTTTGTGACGCCTGCCCTCGCGGCCACCTGCCTTATCGTGACAGCCACACCTGCCTATCCTTTCTCGTTGTCTACAGGGGGATCCTCTCGTCTTTCGATGAACCGGTTCATCTTAGCGAAAAATGAACCGGTTCATCAGAGGCATTATACACGATAGACATCGGTTACGTCAACCCCCTGTATCCCTTTTCGGTTTGGAACCAATGCGGCATCGCGTCCGTCTTGACTCCATGACTACCGCTGAAAGTGGGCAGGAATGATGGCACAAAAACTGATCCTTGTCTGTTGGCTCGTTTTCTTAGCCTATTGGCTGATCAGCGCTTTTTCGACCAAGAAAACAGCGGAGCGACCGAGCCTGGCAGCCATGCTGCTCTATCGCATTCCTTTCGCCCTCGGCGCGGTGCTGCTCTTCAAGCCACTCCCTTTGGCTTCATGGGATATCCTCCTCCTCCCCCATATCGTCGTGGTTCAGGTCATCGCCGTCGGCCTTTGCATTCTGGGCCTGCTCGGAGCCCTATGGGCGCGCCGAACGCTCGGCAAGAACTGGAGCGGTGAGGTTGTCTTCAAGGAGGAGCACGAACTGGTAGAGCGCGGTCCCTACCGGTTTGTGCGCCATCCGATCTACACGAGCATCCTTCTGATGGCGCTGGGAAGGCTGCTTAACACGGGGCTTCTCGGGGCGTTGGTAGGGTTCCTGATCCTGATCGTCGGCGTCTGGATAAAGCTCAAACAAGAAGAGGCGCTCATGCTCAAGCACTTCCCCACGCAGTATGCCGCCTACAAGTCCCGCGTAAAGGCGCTCATTCCTTTTGTGCTGTAAGGGGTCGTGAGGAGTTTAAACTCATTTGGCAGCGGGTCCTGAAACAGCGCTTCCACATCGCAGTGGAAGCCGGGGACGGGGCTCCGCTCCTGCTCTGGGTGAACGGTTGGGTTACGGCGCGTTGACTTCCGCGATAATCATGCGACAGATGCGGTTAATCTCCGAGTCCTGGTCGGCTTTCTTGAGTCCTGCAAGCGGTCTATCGGGGCTGTTGGCAGCCTGATAGGATCCCAACTCGGACACTTGAAACAGGCTGTCTCGGACGGCGACCCAGTAGATTTTCAGCCCGCCCTGCCCGGAGGCGATCAGGAAGTTCCGAAGTTCCTCATTCGCGATGAAATCGGAAGCCAAAAAATCGGGCGTTACCAACAGAAGCGCGATCCGCGCGGACTGGAGTGCCGCTTTGATCTCATCCATCCAGCGGCTTCCAACAGGGATCTGGGTGTCGTCCCAGACTTTCACACGGTCGGTACGCACTGCCGGAGCGAAAGCGGTCTTAAAGCGATCCAGCCATACGCGATCTTTGTGGCTGTAGCTGATGAAGACACTGGTGCGTTGAGAGGGCGCGCTGCTTCCGGGCTGCGAATTCGCCGCTCCCCTCTGCGAGGAGGATGCATTGAATCTCTCCTCGAATTGGCGCAGCAGAGCATTGCCGGAGTTCGACGCTCTTGCAGCTCGGAGTAGGGACGCCGCATCCGATTGCTTGTTATACTCCTTGATAAGATCGGTAGCGACAACTTGGAGCCTGCCTCTGCCCGCAATGTCCTCCAGATTTTTGTCGAGTTTGAACAGCACCATCTGCTCCAGATCACTATAAGAGGGGAAGGCGCTGAGTAATGCCTGCGCGAACTCTTCGATCTGTTCTCCTGTCAACTGCACCGCTTTATCCTCCGGATTTGGGAACTTCTAATACAACCCTAACACAGCAATCCTACATAGTATACCAAACCTTTCCGAAGCGCACAATATAGACCGGCTTTCGTACCAACCAACGGCGCGTAGACTGCTACATACTCTGTGAGACAACGCTGTGCTTTGCACACGGACGCATCGGAAACGGATCGTAAATCCGGCACGGATGAGGGAGCTTGCCAGTGCAATCCGAGGATCGCAAGCTGATTGCAGCCTTCCAGGCAGGAGATGAAGAAGCCTTTAATGCGCTCTACCGCCAGTATGCCGGGCGGGTGCTGGCGTTCGCCCGCCAGATCACGGGCAGCCGGACGGAGGCCGAAGACCTGACGCAAGAGACCTTTCTGGCGGCTTACAAGGGGCTGATCGGCTTTCGCGGTCAGGCGAACTTACTCACGTGGATCTTCTCCATTCTCGTGCGGCGCTGGCGTGACCAGCACCGGAGCGCCAAACCGCCGCTCGTCGCCTATATCGAAGGGGATGAGGCGCAAACGGAGGAGAGCCTTCCCTCACATCGCGATGGCAACCCGGAGCATCGGCTGACTGCCATCGCCATCGGCCAGGCGCTGGAGACCCTGGAACCGGCCTTCCGGGAAGCCTTTGTGCTGGTCGCCGTACAGGGATTGACGCATCGAGAGGCCGCCTGTGTGCTGCAACAACCGGTGGGAACGGTGAAGTGGCGTGTGGCTCAGGCCACACAACGGGTGCGCAAACGCCTTCAGGAGAGCGATGCGGAAGAAACAAAAAGAGAGGCAGCCTATGTCCGTTCACTACACACCTGAAGAGTTCATGGCGCTGGCTGTTGGGGAGATGTGGGCCTACAAAGCGCAGCGGATGCGCCGTCATCTGGCGCACTGCGCGGCCTGTCGCGCGGAGTGGGAGGCGACCACGCAGCTCCTCGCCGGAGCCAAGGAGCTGCGGAACGAGAACGCCTCCGAGGCGCTCCGGGAACAGATTTACGCCCGGATGCAGATGCCCGCTACAAACACACCGCTTCCCGATCACGTATCACACCCCGTGCCGCAGCAGGCGGAGAAAGCCTCTTTCGAGGAGAATAAGGAGAAAGCCGACATGCAAACAACTTCAACGTTACATTCGTCACCGTCTTCCGTGCGGACAGGAGCGCGCCGTACCCCGCTCCTCTCTCTGCGCGCCTGGGCGGCAGTGGCCGCCGTGGTGGCGTTCACCGCCCTGTACCTGCTCCTGCCGGGCCTCCATCCCAATGGGCATCAGACGGAGGGGATTGCGTTTGCCTCTGTGCGCCAGGCCATGCAGAAGGCGAAGTATGTGCGGTTTTGGGCCAAACAGACCAGTTCGCCAGGATTTGTAGAGCAGAATAGCTTGCTGGCAACGGCTCCACTGGAGGTCACGGTGCGGATCAAGCCCTATACAGTCGCCTATTCGGAACCGGACGGCACACGCCACCTCCATACCACAACAGGCGAGACCATCTATCATCCGAAAACGAAAACGGTGGAGCAGGATCCAAACAGCCCTTCGGACCTGCATCTGCTGGACGTGCTCTTTGCTCCCGAGACGCCAGACACCTCGAAAGATGCCGACCAGGCGTGGAAGAGCGAGCGCGTTACGGAAAACGGCGTCGAGGCCATTCGCTTCCATAAAACGGAAGAGACGGAGATAGACGCCAAAGAAGGGCTGAAATTCACGACGGAATTGACGGTCTGGGTGAGCCCGAAAACGCATCTTGTCGCGCATAGCGAGGTCAAAATGACCCCCATCCAACAGGGGAAAGAGCTCGGCTGGATCAAAATCGAGATGGGCCGCTTCCGCTATGGCAGTTCCGACGCGTCTTTTGCACCGGTATTCGACCTGCCGGAGTCTGCGCCTCCTGCCAACCGCAAGCAGTGAGAGATTAACCCCGCGAGATCGTAACTGAGGTGAGTAGCGCGCAGCCTGTAGGGGCGCTGCTTGCTGTGCCCAATGTAGGTAAAAGGGCGCGGCAAGCAGCGCCCCTACTTATCCGCATCGGAAGCGGGAATCGGCTCCAGCGGATGGTCGGTGAGGTCTTCGGGGGCGGGCTCCCAATCCGGCGGAGTGATGGCGGCATAGAAGGCATGGGAGTGGCCGCCGCGATAGGCCCAACCCTGGTCGCCATAACTCCAGTGCCAGTACTCGCTGGGATAGTTGGTCAGGCCGCCGACTTGCAGGGCGGTGGCAAGCAGCGTGCGGGTCTGCCGCGCCGTCTCAGAGAGGCCAGGAGCGGCGAACGGAAAGCAGTGGGGATCGAACGCATCGTAGGGGGAATGATGGTCCAGCAGGCGGCCCGATGCATCGGCGAGCATCACATCCACGGCCCCACCGGTGGTATGCGGCGGAGGGACCCGCACGCTGTCGGGCGCGCTAAATCGGTTGACGACCCGCTTCAACTGGACCTCCGACCAATCCGGATGGCGTGCGGCGATCATGTTCCAGACCGACCGATACATGCGGCGCTGGATATGGGGAGCGCGCCAGCCCTCGATGATCGCCAGATGGTAGCCGGGCGGCAGCGCGCGGTTCGCCCGGCATAACTTCTCCGCCACGGAGCGCCTCAGCAGGGTCTCGCGGTGGTAGTGGAAGCGGGGTTCGTCCAGCAGCAGCTCCGGGCAGAATGCCAGAAAGTCCACCAACTCCTCGCCGCTCTCCACGATACGGATACGGCGCAGTTGGCTGACAGGTTCGGCGGGTGAGATCGGCGTGTTCGGCATGTCAGGTTCGTGGGGCGGGCAAGCGCAGCCCCTTCGGGATGAGCAGGCGATCCAGCAGGTCGAAGCCGAACTGCACCAGGAGGGCCAGCACGGCGGCGGGAATGGCGCCCTGCAGGACGGTCGCGTTGTCGTTCAGGTTCAGGCCGCTGACGATGGGTTCGCCCAGGCCGCCCGCGCCGATAAACGCCGCCAGGGTCGCGGTGCCCACATTGATGATCGCGCTGGTCTTGATCCCGGCCAGGATGGTACGCGAGGCCATCGGCAGGTAGATCTTAAAGAGGCGCGCGCCCGGCTCCAGGCCCAGCGCCGCCGCCGATTCGCGCAAAGAGATCGGGATGTCCTGCAGCCCGACCGCCGTATTCCGCACGATGGGCAGGAGGCTATAGAGAAACAGGGCGACGATGGCTGTTGTGGTGCCGATGCCGAGGAACGGGAGCGGGATCAGCATGGTGAGCAGGGCAATGGAGGGGATGGTCTGAATAATCCCGGTGATGCCCAGAATGGCCTGGCTGATCGGGCCGGGATGGCTGGCCACGATACCCAGGGGCACCCCGACCAGGATCGCCAGCAGGAGCGAGATGCCGACCAGTTCCAGGTGGCGCGCCGTCCACCGGACGAGGTTCGCCCCCAGCGAGGCCGATTCCGACGCGCGCGGCGCAGATTGCGGCGTTTTCGAGGCCGCCGGGGCCGCCTGCGGCGTCGCGTCCTGGAAGTAGAGCGCCGCCGCCCTGGAGTAGTCTTTCGTTCGCTCGGCCTCCGCATTCAGCCGGATCATCTTCTCCTCGTTGATGGTCCCCGACAGCTTCTGCAGGGCGGCGACCGCCTGTTGAGGCGCGGAGAGGCGATAGAGGAAGACCGCGCGGTACTTCGGGAAGAAGTTGAGATCGTCTTCCAGCGTCACCAGATTGTATTCGGCGATCTTGGCGTCGGTGGAGTAGGCGTCCTTCACATCGATCTTGCCGTTCGCCAGCGCCGTATAGCCGAGGGCGTGCTCTACGCCGGCCACATCCTTCATCGCCAGGCCATACCGGGCGCTCAATGGCTCCCAGCCATCTTGCCGTTTCAGGAACTCCGGCGTAGGGCGCACGACCAGGTCGGGATGGTTCTTCAGATCGCTGATGGTGCGAATGCCCAGTTGCTGCGCCTTGTCCCGGCGCATGACCAGCGCGTAGGTGTTGTTGAAGCCCAATTCATCCAGCATGCCGACGCCGTCCTTCGCCAAGGCAGTCCGCATGGCGTCCGGCGTCATTCCCCCCTTGACCTTCAAAATCTCCTCGCTGACGGTTCCGGTGTACTCCGGGTAGAGGGTGATCTGCCCTGTCCGTAAGGCCGTCCAGACGATCCCGGTCGCGCCCATCCCCTGTCGATGCTCCACGGTGAACCCGGCGTCCTCCAGCGTCCGCCTGGCGATCTCGCCCAGCACATAGGATTCGGTGAACTTTTTCGAGCCTACGATCAGCGTCTGTGCCTGCACCGACGTGGAGAGGAGCAAGCAGAAAACCATGAACATCCACTTTTTCATATCTGCACCAGGCTCCGTTGCGCGGTCATGAAATCGGAGACAAAGGGAGTGGCGGGCCGGTCGCGCAGGTCAGCGAGCGTGCCCTGCTGCACCACGCGGCCCTCGGAGAGCAGCACGATCCGGTCGGCCAGGTAGCCGGCCTCCGCCATATCGTGCGTCACCAGCACGACCGTCTTCTTCAGACGGCGAAAGATCTCCTTGAGGTCGGTCTGCAGCCCGGCGCGCACCAGCGGATCGAGCGCGCCCAGCGGCTCATCCAGCAGCAGGATGTCCGGATCCAGCATCAGGGCGCGCATCAGGCTGACACGCTGCCGCTGCCCGCCGGAGAGCTCTACCGGATAGCGCCCCAGGCCGTCCAAGGGAAAACCGGTCAGGCCGCGCAGCTCCTCCAGGCGCTGTCGATTGACCGCCTCCGGACGACGGAGATGGTGGGCCATGAGCAGGATGTTCTGCTCCGCAGTGAGGTGCGGAAATAGGCCGCCATCCTGGATCA
>DATGIG010000699.1:0-2425 GCA_035295825.1 Chthonomonadaceae bacterium
AACGCGCGCATCTCCGTCATGGGCGGGGAGCAGGCCGCCAGCGTGCTGCTGCAGGTCAAAATGGACCAGTTGGCGGCGCGCGGCCAGGCGCTCTCGGCGGAGGAGCAGGCCGCCTTCAAGCGCCCGACCCTGGAGACCTACGAGCGCGAGGGCAGCCCCTACTACAGCACCGCCCGCCTCTGGGACGACGGCATCCTCGACCCGGTGGATACGCGGATGGCGATCGGGCTGGGTCTCTCCGCCGCCTACAACGCCCCCATCCCCGAAACGAAATTCGGCGTGTTCCGGATGTGATGCTCCTGGCGGAAAGACTTAAGGCGACAGGACGAGAGTGTAGTGGCCCGTTCGCGCGCTGGCCTGCAAAGCCGCCCGCGCCCGCGCGCGGTCCTCCTGGCGAACCTGAATCTTGAAGGTGTGCCGCGAGCCGACGATATACGAGGCGATTCCTGCCGACTGCAGGGCTTTGCTCGCTTTTCCGACTGCCTCCATGCTGCTGACGGAGGCAGCCATTGTAAAACGATACTCAGACAGCCCAGCCATATCCAATACCGGCCTTCCCGACGGCTTCGATACCGATCTCTGTATGGACGGTGATGCGGCAGGCATAGCCGCAAGGCGGACCTGCTGGTTCTGCCGGCATCCGGCCAGCGCCGGCAGGCACGCAATACATATTCCTGCTCGAAAGCACATAGCAAGGGTCCGCTTCAAGCGTTCTCGCGATAGATTCACCGTATTCCTCCCAGGCAGCAGTGTGGCTTTGGAACCTGTCATTATTATCTGGGCGGCGGGCTGCAAACTGTATGGTGACCGGAAAAGTGTTGCGTTATTTAACTTTACTTCAAGCAGAACCGTACCCGCTACTACGAACTCCTGCAAAGTGTTCGCATGGAGGGTGATTGGGAGACCTGGCTGCTCTTCTTTCTGGAAGGTGTGGCGGAGACAGCGGATCAGGCCACACGGACCGCACAACGTATCTATCAGTTAGAACAAGACGAGCGCAGCCGCCTGCAGGCGCTCGGCAGAGCGTCGTTCTCTGCGCTTCGTCTGCATGGATGGATACAGAGGCGGCCTTTTTTTCCGCGCAGGACGTCGCCACGGGAATCGGCCTGAGTTACCCTGCCATATTAAAATCGATTCGTAATCTGCAGAACCTGGGAATCCTGGCAGAGATCAGTGGACGGCAACGGGGACAGCTTTTCGCCTACAGGCCGCTGCTCGACATCCTGAGCGAAGGAACGGAAGCCCTGCGCTGACTTGCTGGTCCCTCATTCAACAGATCCTGAAACCCCTGGAAGGAAAGGAATCGGCAACAGGTTGGCGAATCTGATGGCTACCAGGTTCGAGCGTGTTAGACACAAGGAGGAAAGCCATGAAGCGATTAGCGATCCGGTTTACCGGGAGCACGGGGACGGGGTATCCGTTCGAGGAGTATACGATGGAGGATGGGGCGTACGATACCCTCCTCGGAGATTTCGACAGCTATCTCAAGACCCAGCAGCCGGGCGGCGGACGCTATGAGGTCTCCGAGCATGGCGTGACGCGAAAGCTCGTTCTCAATTTCGCCCACATCACTTATCTGCGGCTGGAAGCCAGCTCCGTCCCGCATCCCGAGGGCTTTCCGGCCCAGGAGCGCAACTTCCCCTTCGCGGTGACCGCGCCATCGGCGACGCAGCAGGAAGAAGATCGCCCGCTGTCTCAGGGTACACCGGCCTCCCCGAATAAGCCGGTCGTCTGAAAAACTGATGGAGCTGATCGCTCCTTCGGATGGTCAGCGGGTCAGGACGACGGCGGAATCGCCGTCGGAGGGGGCGCTCTCCTGCGGGACGCGATAGGAGAGGATGCTGGAGACGCCCGGCTCGCGCATGGTCACGCCATACCAGGTTGGAGCGGCTTCCATCGTCGTCGGGTTGTGGGTGACGATCAGGAACTGGCTGCGCCGGCTGAACTCCAGCACCAGGTGCGTGAACTTCTCCACGTTCACCCCGTCCAGCGGCGCATCCACCTCGTCCAGCAGCACGAATGGGCTGGGGCGGACCGCCAGGAAGGAGAAGAGCAGCGCCGTGGCCGTCAGGGCCCGCTCGCCGCCGGAGAGCAGCGACAAACTCTGCGGCTTCTTGCCGGGTGGCTGCGCAATCACCTCGATGCCCGTCTCTAAGAGATCCTCCGGGTCGGTGAGGACCAGCTTCGTGCTGCCGCCCTCGAAGAGCCGCTGGAACAGGTGGTCGAACTCCACCTTGACGGCCTCGAAAGTCTCCATGAAGACCCCGCGCGTGCTCTCATCAATCTCGGCGATGGTCGCCAGCAGCACCTCTTTTCCCTGCTCCAGGTCGGCGCGCTGGGCGGCGAGGAACTCGTAGCGCTCGGTGAGCCGCTCGTACTCGGCGACTGCGCCCGTGTTGACCTGCCCCATCGCGCGGATCTCCCG
>DATGIG010000700.1:0-11340 GCA_035295825.1 Chthonomonadaceae bacterium
CCATCGGCTTCTCGGTCGAGATGCCCTGAATGCCGAACTCGCCCGCCCGCTCTGCGGCGCGACACACATAGTCCACATGCCAGGGAGTAGGGCAACAGACATCCACGACATCGGGATGGAGCGCTTCCAGCATGGCATCGAAATCGGTAAAGGGGCGTGCGCCGTGTTTTCCCGCCAGCGCCTCCGCAGCCTCCGCACGAATATCCATCACGCCCACCAACTCCGCGTTCGGGATCCCCGCGTAACAATTTGCATGCATCCCCGCCATCCCGCCCGCTCCGACCAACGCCACTCGAAACATTGTCACACTCCCTGCAGTGAGATGGCTACGGATTAGACAGGACTGGCAGGAATTCCTGCCGACCCCGTTGAAATGCGCAATTCTCTGCTCAGGTCTTGATCCCATCCTGGGGTACAGTATAGAGGCTGCACTTCTCGCAAGAATTGGGAACTACAACTGACACAGAAGGGAAACCATCCTCCAATTGAAACGCATGTTCACTCCTCTCCTTCCGCTCGCCTTGCTCCTGTTGGGGCAAGTACCTGTTCACGCGCAGAGTGCTCCCATTCCTGACACCACGTTTTATCAAGACTACCATGAGGCGTACCCGCTTGCTACTCCTTCCGAAAACGATGTGCGCGCCCTGGCTTTCGACGCCCAGCAGCGCCTCTGGGCTGCCACCGGAGCGGGCGTGCGCTATCTGGAAGAGGGGAAGTGGAAGGCTCCGGCTGGAGGAGATGCCATCGGTCCCACGTATACGCTGTATCTCGATGGACAGGGCGTTCTCTGGGTGGGGGCATGGAATGGGCTGTACCACGCGACGACAGTACGTGTGCTGGCTCCCGAGATCAAGGGAACGCCCATCGGAGCGATCTCCTCTCGCATAGGCGTAAACAAGAGCGAAGAGGACCGGTTCGCTGCCGGCCCCGGCGGCATCTGGCGCGGCGAGAAGGGGCAGTGGGTGAAGATCAAGGGGGAGTGGAATAACACCATTCGCACCCTTCTGCCCACGGCGGATAATAAGCTCTGGATCGGCACTGCCAGCGGCCTCTATCTGCAGGACCTGGCCGGTCCGTCGTTTACCTCCCGGCGCTTCTCCAGGCCCGATGTCGTCCTCAGCAGCAATATCAACGCGCTGACGCCGCTGCCGGATGGCACGATGGGGATCGCCTCCACGGGAGGACTGGATTTTTATACGGGAACCCGACGTATCCGCTCGCTTACCGGTAAGGAGGGGATGCCCAACCACCAGGCGCGCGCCCTGGCGCAGGATAGTTCGGGCAGGCTGTGGGTAGCCACCAAGCTCGGCGTCGCCCGGTTGGAGCAGGGCAAGTGGAGCCTGCGACACAGTCGGCGCTGGCTCTTGAGCGATGACACACGCGATATCGTCATCGGTACGGATGGAACCGCCTGGGTCGCGACCGCAGCGGGAGTAGACGCCATCCGGCGCAAGCAGATGACGCTGGCGCAGAAGGCCGACGATTTTCTCCGGATGCTGCGCGCCCGCCATATCCGCCCGCCCGGTCTGGTTGGCCCCGCCGTACTGGTCACACCCGGCGACCTCTCCCGCAGCTTTATCGAAGACGACGATAACGATGGGGAGCACACCGGCATGTACCTCGCCATGGAGTCGATGCGGTATGCGGTTACCAAGGATCCCACGGCGCGTGAGAATGCCAGAGTCGCCTTCCACGCACTGATGGTGCTACAGCAGGTGACCGGGACCTCCCACTTTATCGCGCGCTCCGTGCTGCCCGTAGGAACCGCGCCGAGGCATGAGGTGGATCGTACGTTTACTCCAGAGGAGGTCGCCGAAACGAACCGCACAGACCCGCGCGAAAAGATCATCGAGAAGCGCTGGATCCCCAGCGCGGATGGAAAGTGGCTGTGGAAGCGGGATGCCAGTTCCGACGAGGTGGATGGGCATATGTTCGGTTATACGACCTACTATGACCTGGCAGCGGACGATACCGAGAAGCGCCTGGTCGCGGACCAGGTAGATCGCATCATCGGAGGCATCGTGGACCATGGCTATGTCTTACAGGATGTTGATGGTAAGGGCACACGTTGGGGAAATTGGTCCCCGGAGAGCCTGAACCACGACCCCACCTGGCATGAGGAGGCCGCCGGAAACTCCGTCGAGATGATCGCGTTTCTGGGGGTCGCCTATCATATGACGGGCAAAGCCAAGTATACCGAGGCGGCGAAATACCTGATCGAGAAGCATGGCTACGATAAGAACATGCAGCAGACGAACTTCGATACGCCCTCCGAGCGGACGCATATCGAAGACGAACTCCTCACCATCGTTTATCCCGACTTGCTGAACCATCTCATCTTTCCCTCGCTCAAAGCGACGGCTCAGATCAGTATGCAGCGCTGGCATAAGTCGGCGGAGCGGGATGGGATCCCCTTTTACGACTTCGTCTACAATCGCTTCTCCGGGAAGACGGTCAACCTGGATCGGGCTGTGGAGACGCTGCGGGAATGGCCGCTCGATCATATCGAGTGGACCGTAGACAACAGCCTGCGCGAGGATGTACAGCGCGATCTGACACCTGGTCTGGACGAGGGCTTTCTGACCCGCATTCTGCCACGGAGTGAGTTGGGGCTCTGTATGTGGGATCAGGAGCCATACAGAGCCGTCATTGGGAACAATGGGCAGCGCGAGGACCGGCAGAACGATTGGCTGCTCGCCTACTGGATGGGGCGTTACTATGGTCTTCTCGGGGATTGAAGACCGAAGCGACGAAAGAGAAGCATCGCCCCCGGAACCAGCAGACCTCCCGCGAGCAAGCCAAGGGAACAGGGTTCGGGCGTCAACACCAGATCACCGGTGTAGTCTACGTTGCCGGTGAATGTTGTGGGGCTGGTGCGATCCACGGACGCGGTAGTGAAGATGTCGCCTGTGGCGCCGGCGAAGATCCCCGTCCCACCCGTAATCACATCGTGATCCATCAAGTCGACCACGCCGGGAGACACGACATGACCACTTCCCGTGACGGTGCCGAAGAGGGTTCCACCTGCAAATGTGTCCTGAAAAGTTCCGTTCTCTATCAAGACGTTGGCTGGGTTGGAGAGGTCTACCGTGAAGCCCGCTTCGCCGACAAAAGAGCCGAAGAGGTTGTCGGTGCCGTCGAGGTTAAAGCTCAGATGGAGCAGGCCCCCCGATAGCGGAGTGATGGTTCCATCTCCGGATCCGGACCCGGAGAGAGGGATTTGTGCTTGCGCAGGCGTGACGAAACCGCAAGTGGCAGCGAGGGCGGCGAGTACGGAAACGAGGCAAACGAGACCAATACGGGTATTGGTGCGTACCATGCAGTTCTTCCTTTCTCGGTATGATGCCAACACTAGAGAGGCGCTCAAGTAGCCGCCTGCTGCGTTGATCTAAGACAGCGAGGTCTTTGACGGCGAGGTCCTTCCTCCCGTTCTGCCAGGTTGATTATACCCTGGAGAACGGTCCGAGCATATCGTTGCGAGCCATCCGAGAGCGTGGAACAGGAGCGCCGTTTCTCCCGTCCTTTGGGCGAAGGGGAGAGCGACCCGAGAGCTTCCCTGTCTCCTTAAGCATGAAGGAGGCCCTGTTGACGTATTGGAGTCGGACCGAAAACTGAATGCTGCTCTCCACCCCGATACGTCGGGGCCGGGAGAGAGAAATGGCACGTTTTCTGATACTGATGCTGACTCTGCTGGGCGTGGTCGCCGGCAGCGCACAGCAAGAACCTCATATACCCATGGGGCAGCAGCACACAAACGAAGCAAACGCCTCCGTTCCGCCCATATTTCCTACGTTCGCGCCCGCCGCGTCCAGCACGCTGGAGCCGGGCGTCAATGCTCCCTTCAACGATCCGCGCGCCTGGCAGCATGGGATCAGTTGCTTGAAGGTGGGCCGGCAGGTTCTGGTCGTCTGGAGTAGTTGGGGCAATCCGCCGCAACCCGTACCGAACCCCGAAGCGAATTGGGAGCACGATGTCTACTATGCCCGGGTGGATCCGCAAAAGCCGGAGATCGTCCCGCACACGCTGGTCTCTCTGCCCGAAGCGCAGGAGCCTGCCAGCGCCGCCATCAACTCCAGAGGTCGGATCCTGATGTCCTGTGAAGATGGCGCCGACGGGCTGGATCAGCGCGCGGGTCTGTGGGATGCCGAGCTTCGCCCCATCAAATCCTATCCCTTTATGATCCGCGAGGGCGGCCATTCGGGCCATGTGGCTGCGATGGATGACAAGTTCCTGGTGGCCTATTCGGAGGGCTGGACGGATGGCGGAGGGGTGGACAATCTGGGCACGGGCAACGACGTGTGGGCGCGGATTGTGGACAATGACGGCAAGCCGGGTCCGGAGATCCCCACAGCGGTTCAGCAGGGCAGAAACTGGTGGCCGGTGGTCGCCGCCTCGGATCGTAACTGGCTGGAGGTGTGGCAATCCTATCCGGACGCGATCCTGCATGGCGCGATCATTCGCCCGGATGGCTCCATTCCGACCCGCTTTCAGATTACCGATGACATCCGTTTCTATGTCTACAACGTGACCTACCTGCCATCTCTCCATCGCTATGCGGTCTTCGGCACGCGTGCCGATGGCGGCTTTGTGGCCCTGGTGGACACGGATGGGAGCTTGGTTTCAGTGCGCACGGGCCTGCCGGAGACGGTGCGTGAGAGCCATCTTATCGCCGAGGATACGGACGGGAAAGTTACTGCCCTCTATCCGATGCAGGCAGGCGGCGTGGCCGTCCTCCATATTACGCACCATTCCGTAGCGTTGACCAAGACCCTCTCGACCTCCGGAGAGTGGGAAACGATGGGGACGGATGGGTTGTTCCTCTCTCCTCAGCGGGCGCTCCTGTTTGCGCTCTCGAAATCCGGGTTGCGGATCGTGAACGTGGAGGGTATTTAGCACCCATCAGGGTACGTTGCTGCTCGTAAAGAGGGTAAGTTCGTGTAAGCGCTGGTAGACGCCGCCTGCTGCCATGAGCTCTTCGTGTCGACCCTGTTCGGCGACCCCGGTCTCGTCCACCACCACGATGCGATCCGCATTCCGGATGGTGGCGAGACGGTGGGCGATCACCAGGGTGGTGCGTCCCACGGCGAGTTCGGCGAGAGAGGCCTGGATGGCGCGCTCCGTCTCCGAATCGAGCGCAGAAGTGGCCTCGTCCAGAATAAGGATCCGGGGGTTCTTCAAGAACATGCGGGCAATCGCCATCCGCTGTTTCTGACCCCCGGAGAGCTTCACCCCACGCTCCCCAATCACAGTATCCAACCCATCGGGAAGCTGCGAGATCATATCGTCCAGGCGCGCGCGCCGCGCGGCCTCCCAGATCTCGTCTTCGGTGGCATCCAGACGCCCGTAGGCGATATTCTCACGGACCGTGCCTCCGAAGAGAAACACATCCTGCTGTACGATGCCGATGTTCCGGCGTAACGATGCCAGCGTCATCTGTCGAATATCGATGCCATCGATGGTGATGCGTCCCGCCTCCGGTTCATAGAAGCGTGGTATGAGAGAGCAGAGCGTGGTTTTGCCCGCACCGCTCGGGCCGACAAAGGCGATGGTCTCCCCCGGATGGATGGTCAGATCGATGTCCTCCAGTACCCGCTTATGGGCTTCGTACCCGAACGTCACGTCCTCGAACCGTATATCGCCCTCCAAATGCCCGACATCGACAGCTCCCGGCGTGTCGGCGATATCGGGGGCGGTATCCAACAGTTCCGTGTAACGTTTGAAGCCGGCGATGCCCTTGGGGTAGGTCTCCAAAACGGCATTGATCTTCTCTACAGGCCGAAAGAAGATGTTGACCAGCAGCAGAAAGCCCATAAACCCGCCGACGGTCAGCTCATGGTGCAGTACAAAGAAAGCGCCGGCGATCATCACGAAGATCTGTACCAACCGCATGGTCATATAGCTGATCGACATACTTTTCGACATGAGGCGGTAGGCATCCAGCTTCAGGTTCAGGTAGCTCGCATTGTCTATGGCAAAGAGTGCGCGCTCATGGTCCTCGTTGGCGAACGCTTGCACGACACGAATGCCGCCGACATTCTCCTCGATCCGGGCGTTGAAAATGCCCACCTGGCCGAACAGGGCGCGCCAGGTACGGGTCATCGCCGCCCCGTAGCGGGTGGAGATCCAGGTCATGGGAGGAACGACCAGCCCGGTAAGAAGCGCCAGCCGGGTGTTGAGGGAGAACATCAGACAGAAGGAGCCGAGAAAGGTCATGATCGCGATGAAGGCGTCTTCCGGCCCATGGTGGGCGACCTCGCCTACCTCTTCCAGATCCTTGGTCACACGTGCGACCAGATGCCCCGTCTTCTGATTGTCGTAGAAGCGAAAGGAGAGCTTTTGAAGGTGATCGAAGATCTTGCGCCGCATCTCCGTCTCGATGGAGATCCCCAGCACATGCCCCCAGTAATTGACAATGTACTGCAGGCCGGTATTGAAGATATAGATCGTGAGCAGGCCAATGGCCGCCCCGATGATGAGGCCCCAGTTCTGTCCGGGGAGCAGCCGATCCACAAACGCTCTGATCGCCAGCGGGAACGCAAGTTCCAACAGTCCCGATGCGACCGCGCAGGAGAAGTCGAGCACAAACAACCACCGATGCGGTCGGTAATACGAGAAGAAGCGGGCGAACAGAGAATTCATTGCCTATCCTTTCCATTCCGGGTGTCCGATACTATTGTACCTCGCATGCATATACCACCGCCTGCCAGCATATCTTTCAGGGGACGAACTGAAAACATATCGTTCCCAGGCGGTGTTGTGCTCAAGATGTCGTGGTGATGAATACGAGAGAAACCTGCTACATAGCAACGAAAAAAATCGCAACCAAGGCGTAAGCGGTGCGTATTAGTAGTGACCCCTTGGGGCGCCGTCAACGTGCGTTGAGCGCGAAAGCCGTCTTTACTTTCCGTCTCGTTTCATCATCGAACCAGGGAGAGATTGATGCAAGCTTATGACAGAAGTTTTACCCCCTCCAGGAAGCCGCGAAGTTTTCCGGTATTAGGTGTGTTGGTAGCCGTTTTGGTGTTCTTTGCGGCGGGCTTGTTGGCCTATCGTTTTCTGTTCCATCGCGCTGGGGAGGAGGCAACAGCGCTCATCCCATCCGATGCGGTCCTGGTCGCCACTCTGGATATCACGCCGGGGCCGGACCAGGTAATACTATTCAATCGCATCAAAAAGTCCATGGCGCAGGAGAAGGTGACCGGCCTGTTCCAATCCTGGCTCGCCTCTTCTAAGAACGGCGCCTCCTTTATGGACGATATCGTGCCTCAGTTGAGCACCAGTTACGCGGTGGGCATCTGGAAAAAAGCCGGAGCGAAGCCCACGCAGGATCCGGATGTCGTCGGGCTGATTACGGTGAAGAGTATCCCGGCAGTGGAGACCGCTGCCGCAAAGTACGGGACAAAAGCCAACCTGCAAGGCATGTCGTACTACAATATCTCCAGCGAGAAGATGGCTATTACCTTTATCGGCAATTATCTGGTTCTCGCGGATCGGCCCGAGGTTCTGCTGCGGGTGCGGTCGGTTTCCCGGGGAGAGACGGAATCGATTGCCCACCTGGCTTCCTATAAAGAAGCGCGTGCGAAGCTGCCGTCCTCAGCCAACTGTATGCTTTTTGTGGACGCGCCTACCATGGTTGAATGGTCCCAGAAGTACGGCAGGTCCATCTTTTCGGATGATACCAAGGCCGTCGATTCCAACGGTGCGCCGAAGCCCGATCCGAGCAAATCTCCCGTCCATTTATCCGGTTGGGCAACGGTAGCCATGACACTGCGGGATCGGGGGATCGAGACCGTCTGGCGGTTTCCTTATGATACCGGCAACCCTGGCGCGCGGTTGATCGGCAGCATCGCGCCGGTGGACAAGAAGCTCTACAGCCGATTGCCGGGCGGGGCTTATGGTTTATTGGTCCTCTCGCAGCCCGGCCGTTACTACGAGGCGAAAAACGATTCGCTGGGTTTGAGCGCAGAAGATAAGAAGCAGATGGATGAGGGGCTGAACTCCTTCGAGAAGGAGACCGGGATCAGCATCGAGAAGGATCTGGTAGCCGGGCTGAAAGGCGATCTGGCGCTTGTGGTCTATCCGGCCCGAGAGGCTATGACGGGGATCCCGGATGGGCTGATCATTCTGGACGATGCAAACGGCGCGAACCCTGCCGGAATGGTGGAAAAGGTCAAATCGGCGATTGCGATAGAGTGCAAGAAGAACGATACGGATGCTCCCAAGTTTCAGTCCGTAAAGCGCAACGGCGCGGAAGTGTGGACACTGGACGAAAAGTCACAACAGGCCCTACGACAGAGTAGCGGCATCGAACCCGCACCGGGCGCTCCTGCCGAATCCGATCCTATGAAGGACGCGGGAAGTACCGAGAAGCGGGATGCCAAGGGAGAGAAGAAACAGCTCCTCTTTGCCACCATCGGGAAGTCGGTGGTGGTCGCATCCTCGCAAAGCCTGTTGGATCGTGACATCGCCGCCTACAATTCGGGGAGCGCCGCCCTGGATAAGGACCCGAACTATACGACACTGCTGAAACAGGTACCCGAGGATTCACAGAATGTATTTCTGATGGCGGTGCCCGATGTGATGGAGCGGTTGAGGCCGGAGATGGCGAGTTCGTATACCGATCCGCATGGTCCTAAGGTGGATGATGTTGTCAAGATGTTCGGTCCACGCGGGAGCGGGCTGGTGTTCAGTCAGGGGCATGAGGGCCAGATTGTGACGGGCAACCTGTTTGTGCCTCTCGATTATGAGGATGTCATCCATCTCATCAGCCTGGCCAACAAACAGAACGGCAAGAGTGGATCGAGCAGTCCCGGAGGGACAAGCGGGCTCTGATTCGAGTTCAAGCTCCAAGCAATATGCAAAACGCCCTGGTACGGTACCAGGGCGTTTTGCATGTTTTACCTGCGGTATTCGCGGCGGATCGCGTTTTTGCGAATGCTGTCACTCGATGCGTCACTGCCAGTTCGTCGTGAAACCGTGTCCTGTTGTGCTGGACAACGTCAGGACGCCTTTTCGCAGTTGACCATCCACGGGATACCGAATTGATCGATGCACATACCGAAACGGATGGCAAAAAACGTCTCCTGGATCGGCATCTGGACCGTTCCGTTTTCCGATAGCGCATTAAAAATGCGCTCTGCTTCGGTCGCGTCGTCCACGCCCAGCGCGACGCACATGCCCTTGGTTTCGGTCTGGTACTGAGGCGGGCTGTCGGAACCCATCAAGACCTTGTCACCTACGATCAGGCGCGCATGAATGATCTTATTGCGCCACTCCGGTGATGTCTGGTCCGCAACGGGGGAATCGGCATAGTTGAGCATGGCGACGATCTCGCCGCCAAGAACCTGCTGATAGTAGGTGAACGCGGCCTGGCACTGGCCGTTGAACGAAAGATAGGGATTCAGTTGCATCACACGCTCCTTTGTCCGGGTAGGAAGGTTTCTCTCTCCTCCACTTTTTCTACTCCGTGGCGAAAAGGTAAACCGGAAAAGCTTACGGGGACGTGGAGGCGAGAATTTCCAAAACGCGGGTATCGCAGTTCTTTAGGAGGGTGAGAACCTCAGCATCACGGGGGCTGAGAGGGGCGTCCGCGCCGTCGGGAGGGTTCGTATCCAGCCAGGCCAGGGTCTCTTGCAGGCTTGTCTCCAGAGAGATGTCAGGGCGGAATGCGGCATCACGGGCCAGCGCTTCCAGGGAGTAGGCACGATGCCGGGCAAAGGAGGCGTTGTTGGGGAAGGCTCGTAGGTAGACGTCGGAGGGAAGGGAGGCGACCGCGAGAGGAACGCCGAGCGCTTGGGCTAGGATCTCATAGTAACGGCGGGTAGGAACCGCCTTCGGCCCGGCGATATTGTACGCCTTCCCGATGGTATGTGGTGCGGTCAGGACGGCCAGGCAAGCGTGGGCGATATCCCGCCGGTCGGCAGGCTGGATCAGCAGTGTGCCGCTGTCGAGAAGAACGATCGGCTCGCCACGTCGCAGGCGGGCGGGAAGAGCGGGATCGCGACCCTGCAGCGAACCCGTGCCCAACAAGCCACCAGGACCGACGATGTGGGGTGGGCGAAGCGCCGTGGAGGGTAGGACGTCTTTCGCGCCGAGCAGAATATCCTCCGCAGCCGCCTTGTTACGACCGTATTCCGTTGGGGCATCCCGCAGCGCCTCCTCCGGGATCGGCACTGGGTGCGGCCCGACCGAATAGACGAAATCGGTCGAAATCATCACCAACCGCCCAACGTAACCGGCGAAGCAGTCTATATCCTGTTGCGCCTGTTCTGGCGTAAAGCAGATGGCATCCAGAACCGCGTCGTAAGATTGCCCCTGTAGCGCGGCTCGAAAGGCAGTCGTGTCGCTTCGGTCCGCAATAATCTGCCGCACAATGGGCGCGACAATCTGTGTTCGTCGCCCACGCGTGACGATGGTCACATCATGGCCCGCCCCCAGGCTCTCCTCCATCAGTGTTGAGGAGAGAAACCCCGTTCCCCCGATAATGAGCAGCTTCATGCATGTGAATTCTCTGCAGGCAATGACGTATCCTCCGTGAATCGTATCGGAAAGCAGGTATCGTCTCTCTCGATAATGAGAGGCCGCACGATCCTTAGATCGTACGGCCTCGAATGGGAAGCTACGCCGAATGATTTAACGGGACTGGCGCGACCTGGAAGTGAAGAACACTGCCGCTGCCAGACATGCTGCCAGGACCGAAGCCACGAGGAGAGTGGGGCGCTGCGCAGGTTGGGACGCCGCCTCGCTGTTCTGTTTCCGCAGCATCTGCTTCACCTCTGCCAGCTCCGATTTGAGCTCACCTATATCTTTGTGGGCTTTCTGAAGTTCGTCGAGCATCATGGGGGTGAGCTGTTGATAGTAGACCGTGAAGGGCTTGCCCTCTTTGTCATACTGGACCATGTCCGGATAGACTTTCGCGACTTCTTCTGCGATCAAGCCATACTGCACCGGATGCGAACCGTCCGAGGCGGCCTCTTTATAGCGGAAGGAGACGGGGCGCAGGTCCATCAGTTTGTCGCTGGTCGCGCCCAGGTTGTGAATGTCGTATTTGAAGCGAGCGGAGGAGGTAAGGGTTCCGAGTTGGCCGTTGGCATTGATGTAGACGGCCACTCCCTGGCTGGCGGTCACGCCATTGATGCCGGCGATGAAAGTGGAACCTTGCGTTCCGGGAGTTCCTATACGAATGACCCCATTGTCCGTGTTCAGTCCTGGGTTCCCGATGTAGATGCTGTTGCTCCCGGATGTCATATTCATCCCTGCACCATACCCAAGGGCAACATTGTAACTACCCCCGGAGCTGTTGAAGAGAGCATTGAGCCCTACCGCAGTGTTGCCGCTCCC
>DATGIG010000701.1:0-10626 GCA_035295825.1 Chthonomonadaceae bacterium
TGCGCCCCCTGCAGAGGAGGCGTCGGCTGCGCCACCGGCCCCATGGGCGGCTGGGGCGCAGAGTACGCGCCACCCGCTCCCGGATAGGCGGCAGGCGCTGCCGAAACTCCGGTCACCGCCTGGCGCATCAGCCTCAAATTCGCAGCTATATCTACTCCCAGGATCAAGCCCTCCGAGAGCAGATAGCCGATCGTCAACGCAAGAAACCCGAGGAGCATATTGACCAGGCAGTAAGACAGACCGGCAAGAAACCCGCCCGCTTCTACAAAGGGAATACTCCCAGCCAGGGGGATATTCGTGCGGAGACTGGAGGGAACGGATGTCCCTGCAAACAGAAACAACAGGCCGCCTCCCACGCCCAGGGTGGTATAGGCGCAAGCCATCACCTCGCCTAGCAATCTCAGGAAGAGCCCGATGATCGGAAGGACCACGAAATCCGAATCCGGCAGGAGGGTGATCTCCGTAGCCCGAATGAGGATCGTGTGCACCACCATATAAGCTCCGAAGAGCAGGCAGATGAAGAAAGCGACCCCGCCCAGTGTGACCGCGCCCCCCATATTTCCGACAGCGCCCAGGATGCCGGCCCCGGCTGCGAGGGCGCCTATCAGGCAGAGCGCCGCCACGATCCGCAGAAAGACCGCGAAGAGTATACGGAAGAAGCGGCCATGAGAAATATATCGAAGCACCGTATGCATAAACAGAAACGGCATCTGTTTCGCCCCTTTCTGAGGACGCAGGAATGGCGCAGATCCCTCGCGAAGAGATACATTGGATGCGATAGGAAGTCGCAACGCCTGTGATACGAAGCCGACGGAGAGACGGTTACAGACAGTATAAGGGGTTGACTGTAGAAAAGCAAGCAGGTGCCGTAATTTTTTTTCGCGAAGGCTGTGACTTTTATGCACGTCGGCACATCCAACAGAGAGGAACACTGTCAAGACACTGTCAAGCGCCCGAACGCTGCTATCGGAAAAGTTCAAGATCCTGGGAGGAGATAATGAACAAACTGATCGCCATCCTGACCCTGCTTCTCTGCCTCTGCGGCCTGCCTGCCCTGGCCCAAGTGAAGCCCGAGACGACCATTATCCCTCTCCGCTTCGCCGATGCGGCCTCAGTCGCCCGGCAGCTAATAACCGGACAGGGTGAAGCGGGACAGACACTCCCCGATTTACCCGATAGCATCCTGCTCTCGGTGGATGCGAAAACGAACAGCCTCATCGTGACCGGCGATCCGGACGACCTCCTCATGGCGTACCAACTCATTCAATGGCTCGATGTCCAACCTATCCAGGTACGGCTCAATATCCGAGTGATCCGAATGATCCATGAGAGCAATGGCGCACTGAAAATGGAGACGATCTCGACCCCTATGATCATGACGCTCTCCCAACATCCCGCGACGTTCTCCGTCTCGATTGGCAAGACAGGTTACACCCTGGAGATCAATCCGCAAGTGATCGGCGACGGAACCATCCTGCTCACCGGCAAGTTGAGCGTCCCTCCAGCCAACACGATGAAAGCCGAGAACGCCGGCCTGGTAATCGATGGCGGCACCATCATGCTGCTGGGCGTCACCGACTCCACCAGCAAGGAGACCCAGCGCGCGGTCCAGCATGGTATCCTTTCGGTGGGCGGCAAGGAGAAGCACACGGACTACTATGTGCAGATCACCGCGACCATCCCTGCCGGCCCTCCCATCAATCAGGATTTTATCCCATAGTTCTACCCCTGCGGCTCCGCCTATCCCCTGCCCCTCTTCCGCAGAGGGGCAGGGGGAACTCTCAACCATACCATTTCGTCATGCTTCCGATGAGAAAAATTCATTTGTGTTATAGATCGTCCGGAGGTACAATCCTATACGAACAAACACAAAATTCTCACCCGGAAGGATGGCAGAAAGATGGCAGAGCCGCATAACCTCCACAATACCCTCCAGCAATTTACGTTTGCCGATGGGCAGACCAGTCGCTACTACTCCTTGCCGCACCTTGAAGCGGCAGGAGTCGGGCCGATCTCCCGGCTCCCGATCAGTATCCGGATCGTACTTGAATCCGTGCTGCGCAATGTGGACGGCATCCGCGTCGAGGAGGAGGACGTCCGCACCCTGGCGAACTGGCAGCCCCACGCCGAGCGGACCGACGAGATCCCCTTTGTGGTTGCCCGTATCGTCTTGCAGGATTTTACCGGCGTCCCCCTCCTGGTAGACCTCGCGGCCATGCGCTCCGCCGTCGCCCGCATGGACAAAGATCCCGGCCTGATCGAGCCTCTGGTTCCTGTGGACCTGGTGATCGACCACTCGGTCCAGGTGGACTTCGCCGGCATCCCCGACGCCCTCCAGCGCAACATGGAGATGGAATTCAAGCGCAATCAGGCACGGTATCAGTTTCTCAAGTGGGGCACCCAGGCCTTCAATGGCTTTAGCGTAGTCCCCCCAGGCATCGGGATCGTCCACCAGGTGAACCTGGAGTATCTGGCGAAGGGCGTTCTGGAGCGGAATGGGATCACCTATCCGGACACGCTCGTAGGGACGGACTCCCACACCACGATGATCAACGGCCTGGGCATCGTGGGCTGGGGCGTCGGCGGTATCGAGGCGGAGGCGGGCATGTTGGGCCAACCGGTCTACTTCCTTACGCCCGATGTCGTCGGCGTCCACCTGAGCGGTGCGCTCCGTCCGGGCGTCACGGCTACCGACCTGGTGCTGACCCTCACCGAAATGCTTCGCAAGGCCAAGGTCGTCGGTAAGTTTGTGGAGTATCATGGCGAGGGGGCGGCGTCGCTCTCGCTCACCGACCGCGCCACCATCGCGAACATGGCCCCCGAATACGGCGCGACCATGGGCTTCTTCCCGGTGGATGAGGAGTCCTGCCGCTACCTCGCCGCCACCGGGCGCTCCGACGCCCAGGTGGACGCCTTCCGCCAGTACTTCAAGGCACAGGGCCTCTTCGGGATGCCGAAGTCGGGCGAGATCGCCTACAGCCAGTTGCTCGAACTCGACCTCGCGACGGTACAGCCCAGTATCGCCGGGCCGAAGCGCCCGCAGGATCGTATCCTGCTCTCTGAGGTCAAGAGCAAATTCGAGGACCTCCTCAGCAAGCCGATTGCCGAGAACGGCTACAACAAGACGCCCTCGGAGACCAATCGACACTTCTTTGTCCGCACGGGCCTGGACGGAAACGGCGTTGCAGCTCCCCTAACGGGCGGCGGCGAGCAGGGCGAGGAGACGGTGCCGGAGGGTACGGAATCCCACCAGAGCGCGCGTGATACCTCGACGATCACCGAACTCGAGATGATCCAGAACCGCCCCACTCCCGACAGGGTGGAGGACATCCCCGCCGACGAGTTTCCGATGGCGACCGTGGACCTGCACCATGGCGACGTGGTCATCGCGGCCATCACCTCCTGCACCAACACCTCCAATCCCAGCGTGATGCTGGCGGCGGGCCTGCTGGCGAAGCGGGCGGTCGAGAAGGGGCTGAAGGTGCGCCCGGCGGTCAAAGCCTCCCTGGCTCCCGGCTCCCGCGTCGTCACCGAATACCTGAATATGACCGGCTTGCAGCCCTACCTGGACGCCCTGGGCTTCCAGACGGTCGGCTACGGCTGCACCACCTGTATCGGCAACTCCGGCCCGCTGGAGCCGCACCTGGAGGAGGTCGTCACCACCAACGACCTGGTGGTGGCCAGCGTCCTCTCCGGCAACCGCAACTTCGAGGCCCGCGTGCATCAGAACGTGAAGGCCAACTTCCTGATGAGCCCGCCGCTGGTCGTCGCCTTCGCCCTCGCTGGCCGGGTGGACATCGACATGAGCCATGAGGCGCTGGGCCGCGCCAACGACGGCAGCGAGGTCTTCCTGAAGGACATCTGGCCCTCCACCGAGGAGATCGGCGCGGCGCTCCAAACCGCCACCGATCCGGAGACCTATCGCCGGCTCTACCGCGACTTCGCCGACCAGAACCCGCTCTGGCAGGAGGTGCCCAGCACCGTGGGCCAGGTGTATGAGTGGGATGCGCACTCCACCTACATCCAGGAGCCGCCCTACTTCCACCGGTTCAGCATGCAGACGGAGGCCGTCAAGGAGATCAAGAATGCACGGCTCCTCGCCATCTTCGGCGACAGCGTCACCACGGACCATATCAGCCCCGCCGGAGCCATCAAGGCCAGTTCTCCCGCCGGCCTGTACCTGCAGGAGAAGGGCGTCGCCATCGAGGACTTCAACTCCTATGGCTCGCGGCGCGGCAACGACAGGGTGATGATGCGGGGCACGTTCGCCAATGTCCGCATCAAGAACCTGATGGTCCCTGGTGTGGAGGGCGGCGTTACGCTCCACCAGCCCGCTGGTGAGCAGATGTCCATCTACGACGCCAGCATGAAGTACCAGGCGGCAGGCATTCCTCTGGTTCTCTTCGCCGGCCAGGAGTACGGCACGGGCAGCAGCCGCGACTGGGCCGCAAAGGGGACCCTCCTTCTTGGCGTCAAGGCGGTCATCGCCCAGTCCTTCGAGCGCATCCACCGCAGCAACCTGGTTGGCATGGGGGTCTTGCCCTTGCAGTTCAAGGAGGGCGTCAACGCCCAATCCCTGGGCCTGGACGGTACGGAGACCTTCGACCTGCGCGGCTACGAGAGTGGCATCACTCCCCGCCAGGACGTCACGCTCGTCATCCACCGCGCCAACGGTGACACGGAGGAGGTCGCGGTCACGCTCCGCATCGATACACCCATCGAGATCGAGTACTACCAGAACGGCGGCATCCTGCCCTACGTACTCCGCCAGCTCATCTCCCAGGCGTAATCTATCCCTGCCTCACGCATCAGGGCCTGGCAATCGCCAGGCCCTGTTTTTGTCCTTTGGGAGGAAAATAGGGATCCCCATGGCGAAATAAGGGGCATGTCTTCCAAAGGAGAAGGAGTATGAGCGATAAGAGCGACAGCATCACGCGGCGGGACCTACTCGGCAGGGCGGGGCTTGTTGGGGCGGGATTGGCCGCGGGCGTCCTCCCGGTCCATGCGGAGCCAACGCCTGAAAATAAGCGGGTCGGAGCCAATGATAAGATCGTGCTGGGCCTGATCGGCTGCGGGGGCATGGGCGCGAACGATATGCGCCAACTGATGGAGAAGCCGGAGGTTACGGTCGCGGCCCTCTGCGATGTGGACAAAGAGCGGATGCCCCGAGACATCAAGGATGTGACCAACAAGTACGGCAAAGCGCCCGACCTCTTCGGCGACTACCGCAAGATGCTGGAGAGGAAGGACATCGATGCGGTCATCATCGGCACTCCCGACCACTGGCATGCCCTGAACCTGATCCACGCGGTCGAGGCGGGCAAGGACGCCTACTGCGAAAAGCCCATCTCCCACGATATCACCGAAGCCAAAAGCATGGCCGCCGCCGTCAAACACTACAACAAGATCGTGCAAGTCGGGACCTGGCAGCGAAGCACCAGCGAGTTCACCAGCGCCGTCGCCTACATCCGCGCCGGTAAACTGGGCAGGATCGTGAAGGTGCGGGCCTGGAAGGTGGAGGAGCGGGGCGCCGGGCGCGGGACGGTGACCACCCCGCCGCCCAACCTGGATTTCAATATGTGGACGGGACCCGCAGCGACGTTTCCCTATGCCGCCAACCATGTCCACAACAACTGGCGCTGGTTCATGAACACGGGGACCGGCAAGACCGGCGACTGGGGCGTCCACATGATGGACATCGGCCTCCTCGGCATGAGCGAGGGCACCGACCTGGTAATGCCCACCGAGGTGTCTGCCTTCGGAGGCAAATACTCCTTTGTGGACGATGACCGCGACACCCCGGACACGGTAGAGGCCATCATGCAGTTCAAGGACCCGGATTTTATGCTCCATTGGGAGACCGGCAAAGACTATCCGGGCCGCCCCGACCATGGCACGGAGTTCGTCAGCGCCGATGGCCGGACCGTTCGTGTCTGGCGTGGAGGCTGGAATATCCTGGACCCGAAGGGCGAGTTGATGCCGAAAGAGCGGTATCCGGCTACCAACGACCACTGGCAGAACTGGCTCGATTGCGTGAAGTCTCGCGAGCAGCCGCGATCCAACATCGCCTCCATGGCGCAGACCACCATCACGTGCCACCTCATCAACGTCGCGCTGCTGGCGGGAGAGACCGTCCGGTGGAGCAAGGAGACCATGGATATCGTGGGGAAAGCAGGTAAGAACACCATCTACTACGCCCGCGAATACCGCAAGCCCTGGAAATTACCCATTTACAAAGCATGAGCGTGACGATCCGAAGCTTCCCATGGTAATATGACTGAAGGATCGTACGACTTCAGTAAGACCCAGCCCAATGATCCAAAAAGGAGACTTGCACATGATTTCAATCCCCAAACTGGGAAAAGCAGGGTGGCTTGGCCTGGCCCTGACCGCAGCCTTCTTCGTTCTCGTCGGTTGCTCCGGCAACGATCAAGGCTCGGACGCAAAAGCGCCCGCGCCCCCACCCAAAAGCGACAATGCGACGGCGAGCAAGGCTGCCCCTCCAGATAGCGCTTCCACCTCCGGCGATCCCGGACAGGCGGTCTTCAATGCCAAGTGCGCCGGATGCCACACCATCGGCGGCGGTAGAAAGAAGGGGCCGGATCTGGCGCATGTAGGAGGCGAAGCCGAACATACTCAGGAGTGGCTGACCGCATTCATCAAGGATCCGAAGAGCAAAGATCCTGGCTCCCGCATGCCCGGCTTTGAAGGCAAGATCACCGACGATGAGTTGAAGTCGCTCACTGCCTACCTGGTGACCTTGAAATAGCCGTAAATCGCGTACATTGCCCCTGGCAAGCAACACCACCAAGGGCCTGGTGATTATCTCACCAGGCCCGTCTCTATCTCCCCAAAGTGAAATCGGCTACCGAACCCCAGGAAAACCTGGATGGCGCTATTCCTGAGAGGAGCGTAACAGTTGCTGCGGATCGGTCGACACCGTAGAGGCAACCGGTCGAAGGAGTTCGGCGCTCACCGTTCCTGGCTGATCGGCAGCACGCAGGAGGGTTTGGCTAATACGGCTCTGTTGGGCCTTTGCCTGGAGGAAAGCGAGACATTCGAGCGCGGCATCACGTACGTCCGGGTTATCGGCGACCTTCGATTTGCTTCTATCTTTGCGAGACCGTGTGGTGGCTTCTCGGCCTGATAACAAGCCCTCGACAGCAGGAATGTCGCGCTCATCTCCGATCTGCTGATAGGCGTTGAGCATCGCCTGGATGAGCGCTATATCCTGCCCGAGCAGAACAACACGGAGATTTTCGCGGTGTTGCGTGTTCAATAGATGCGCATCCGAGGCTCTCATCCTGGGAAGCAGCTCCAGCAGAGCATCGCGTGCGAGCGCACAACTCTTTGCATCAGAGAGGGAGATAATATCAACCAGAGCGCCAACGGCGCGAACGTCGTGCCATCGTGTCAGCCTTTCCACCGCAAACTGCTTCGGCCGTAATACAAACCACAGTAAGATAGGAATTGAGCAGATAAATAGAATAACCATAAGTATCCCCCACTTCTCCGAATTACTATCTCCTAATTTGCAAAAATATATTAACATTGGGGAATTAATGAGTGCAAACACCAATATTGTATTCCGAATCACCGTGCGATACCGCTTTGCTTGATTGCGCAGTTCGCGTGACAGGTCCTGGAATTCCGCCTCCGTGCGAGGCATCGGTTCCGGTTCGGAATCGGGGGTTCTGTTATTGTCAGAAGGTAGTTTCATATCAATGCGACCAATCTAATCAGAACCTTTTCCAGTCGGTGTGAGCGAACGGCCAAAGAGCCATCGGTCTACGTGTAATTTTTCTGTCAGGGTGGACAGTCCCCAGGTAAGACCGAACACGGCGGCAAATACCCAACAGACCGTCAGAGGAAGCGCTTCCAGGATCCTCCCGATGCGCGGCCCGCTAAAGAAGAAGTACCAGAGCGGGTGGATCAAGAAAAGCGGCAGCGACCACTCCCCCACCCGCGCCAGTACCTTCCCTGCGCGAGCCCCCCGCGAAAGCAACTGTGCGCCCGCCAACCCACATAATGATGCGCCCAACGCATAAGCCGCATAGGCCACATTATACGTGAGGCTGGTGACCGGCTGGTTGAGATGCTCCTGAATAGAGAGATGGATATAGAGGCCAAATCCTGCTAACATCATCCCCAGCAGGGGCCACCGCCAGGCTGACCAGATCTGCGGCCACTGCTCCCAATTCAATCCCAGCCAGACCCCGATCAGCAGAGAGGGCACATACCACAGGATCGTGGAGGCGGGTGTCGCAAAGTGGGAGAAGTAGTGCGCCTGCAGCACAAAACAGAGCCACTGCAGCAGCGCCGAGATCAGCAGCACGCCACCGAAACCGAGCTGTACCCGGCGCAGGGCATAGAAGAGCAGCGGAAAAATCGCCGAAAACTGAAGGAGTACCGCCAGAAAGTAGAGGTGGAAGTAGGCTTTGCCCCAGAGGAGATAGCTGCGCCAGGCCGCGCCATCCGCCAACATGATCGGCAGCGTCCTTGTGCCGAAACCGGGTATTGTGACCGATACGGGATAGAGATCCACTCCGTCCTTTTGGACCCAGAGACGGAAGGCGAGATAGAGCAGAGACCAGACGACATAGGGCCACAACGAGCGCTCCGCCCGGCGGGCATAGAAACGCTTCCAGTCCAGCTTCGGCTTTGCAGCCAGACTGCGGGCCAGCAGCAGCGCCGAGGCGAGCAGGAACATGGGAACCGCAAAGTGCAGCATGTCGTGCACCAGCGTCATCGCCCACCAGTTCGCCTCGCCTTCCACAGCGTACTTCCGCGCGCAGAACCCCAGCGTGTGGTGCAGGATCACTTCGACGATGCCGATGCCTTTGAGGATATCGAACGTCGTGTCGCGTGGTGATCGACGTGTAATGACAGCAGCAGTTGCAGGAGCCTCTTTCACCTCTACAACGGAAGGAACTGTCTTCAACACCGATGGCGTAACCTTTCCGGAACGAGGTGTGTTCATCTACCCGTCCTTACGCCTCTATTCTACCCGTTTCTGCAATCCCGCGTCGAATCTTGCACCTTTTCGCGTCACCTTGTTCGTGGGAGATCCCGTGAAAACCGCTGCGGAAAGCCCATCCTTTCCGCAGCGGCGAGGCGGCAATCGCTCCGCATCATCGTGAATGACGCTTCCTTGCAGCCCTGACAAAGGCGCCCACAAGAGACGTCGTCATGACGAGCGCAGAGAGGACCAGCAGTTGCAGTTGCTCAGTACGCCTTAACGACCCCATCTCCGTACTCTGATTCTGCAATTCGGCTTTGAGGCTGTTTATATCCTGGTGCGCCTTCTGCAGTTCGTTGAGCATCATGGGAGTGAGTTGCTGATAGTAGACCGTGAACGGTTTGCCTTCGTTGTCATACTGGACCATGTCCGGATAGACCTGTGCCACCTCCTCGGCGATCAGACCGTATTGGATGGGATGCGAACCATCTTCCGCCGCCGCTTTATAGCGGAAGGAGACAGGACGCAGGCGCATCAGTTTGTCGCTGACGGCTCCCAGACTGTGAATATCGTACTTGAAGCGCGCGGAGGAGGTGAGCGTTCCGAGTTGGCCGTTGGCGTTTATGTAGACAGGCACACCCTGGCTTGCCGTCACCCCGTTGATGCCGGCTATGAACGTCGCCTGTTGGGTACGTGGCGTTCCGATCCGGATCACCCCATGATCGGAAGCAACTCCTCCGTTGCCGATGGAAATGTTGTTGCTGCCGGAGGCGATGTTCTGTCCGGCTCCGTATCCGATGGCAATATTGTTGCTGCCCGTCTGGTTGAGGTAGAGAGTGAACAGACCGACTGCGGTGTTATCGTTGCCCGTGGTGGTATTGTAGAGGGCATAGGAACCATCCGCAATGTTGTTGCTGCCGGTGGTGTTGGAATAGAGGGCATACAAACCATTGGCGACATTCTGGTTCCCGGTCGTATTATCGAAGAGCGCCTCATAACCATTGGCCGTATTGTTGCTACCGATGGTGTTGGAGAAGAGAGCAAACGAACCATTGGCGGTGTTATTGTTGCCGGTGGTGTTGAAGTAGAGGGCCTGATAACCATTGGCAGCATTCAGATTCCCCGTTGTATTTGCAAAGAGAGCGTCGCCGCCATTGGCCGCGTTGTAGCTCCCCGTCGTGTTGGAGTAGAGAGCACCATTGCCATTGGCGGCGTTAAAATTCCCTGTGGTGTTCAGAAAGAGGGAATAGGCGCCGTTGGCGCTGTTCCAGCTTCCCGTCGTGTTGTGGTACATGGCCTCAGAGCCATTGGCGGTGTTCCAATTTCCCTTCGTATTGAAGCTAAGGGCATAGGAACCGTCGGCAGTGTCGCTGTGGCCCGTGGTATTGTTGTTGAGCGCATTGAAACCTGTTGCGGTATTCTGTGCATGAGCAACAAAAGAACAAAGCCATAGGACAATGACAAGCGCAGGACCGATCAGGCGCTTCGCGCACGATTTGCTGAAATTCGTGTTCATTCGTATCTCCCTCATCGTAAGAGGGGCCGATGAATGCTCAGAGTGCTTCATCGGCCACTCCATACTCTTGTTATCTTGATAGATTTATCGGTAGCGCTATCCTCCCTTATCGCGAGGATCGAGACCGGAAGGAGAACAGAAACGCCGCCGC
>DATGIG010000702.1:0-5228 GCA_035295825.1 Chthonomonadaceae bacterium
CTGCGGGCCGCAGAGTTCGTAAGGGAGCGCCGTCTTGAAGGCGGTTAGAAGCTGCTGTTGGCGCGGAGCCAGTCCATCCAATTGCCAGGCGACCGCCATGGCGTCATCCGTTCGCGCGACCCCGGCGTCGGGTAGGGCTGCCTGTGGGTTCGTAATGGCGCTCTGCGTAAGCCCGAGTATCTGAGCCGCGCCGGCATACTCCACGGCATCGTACTGTTCCACCCCGTCTATATCGCCGCACAGCCCCATCATCTGAGGGAAGCTGAGATCCCGCAGGCGAAACACATCGGCGTAAGTGGGGTGGTCGTCATGGCCTTCGACGCTGCGGATCGTCTCCTCGACCCAGCGATCCGGGACTTCATATCGGCGCTGATCATACCAGTTGCGCTTCCGAAACAGCAGCGTTTTGCCCTGCGTCCACCAGAGATAGCCCGCGGATTGACAGAACGCATCCAGCCCGGAGTTCTGAGCGGCGACATCCATCACACTGCCATGCTCCTGCGCTACCGGTCGACTGCGATAGTAGTCGGCCATAACGGGCAAGCCCGATTCGGCGGAGAGAGCCTTCAGGCGATCCGTCCAATTCGTCTGTTTTGCAGCCTGCTTCAGAAATGTAGTGGCGGGAAGGACCCTTTTCGTGAGAACCCGGCTGCTGGTATAGGGGTTCCCATTCGACCTGGCCAGATAGGTGTCACGGGCCTCTGTACTACCATAAGCAAAGGAGGCGTCCTCCCGAGAGGAGTTGCGCGGCAGAGTGCTATCAGCCGCCGCAGGGAGATCCGTTCCCAGGGCGGTGTTATTGCGAGCCTCTGCCTTCCCAACCGGCGCCAGAGATCGGTTGGGCTGGGCGGCAATCAGCTTGTTCACATACGCCTGCGCTTCGGCGCTGCGTGTCAATTGGTAGGTACATTGCCCCTTCGGCCCCGCTGAGATCTTCCAGGTATCGTCGAAGAGTGCGGCGACATCGTTCAGCACATCCCGCAGGGAGCGCGCCGGACCGAACACGATCACCTTATCATCCGCCACAATCGGGTCTGCATTCAGCACAAACCCTGTCTTCTCGCCCAGAAGCTCCAGCAGGTCTCCAACGGGAACGCCTTCGGCAGATACCCTTACCTTCCTGTTCAGACGGGTATCCACAGCGAGGAGGTTACTTGCGTCCAACTCCTGATAGAACGCCAACATCTGCTCCTGATCACTCTCATTCCCATCCCCTACCGGCTGGGGGAGCGCTCTCAACATGAGTGCATGTCCGTCGAAGCTCGCAAGCGCCTTTGCTGCCTCTTCGGATAAGATCGAAGCATTGCCATCAGCATAATCGCTTATAGGCGTATGCTTCAGGATCGGACCATTCTGACCCCGTGCCATGGCGAAGCCATTCTGTACTCTCACATCCTCCCCATTCTCTACTCCGAACTTCCTCTTGAGGCTCTGATTGGGTGGCGGATTGTGCACTAGAAGCGGCTTATTCCGATGCGGGTTCTTAACCATGTGCGTTTCGCCCGGAGTGGCGGGGAGACGAGATCGGTTTTGCCCTTGCTCCTTCGTAACTACCGTCTGATTTGATGGTGAATAGGGGCTCTGGGCAAGCATCGGGTTTTGAGTTCCAGAAGGGTGGGTCGTATGAGACGCCGTGCCGCCATGCCGCATCCAGGTCAGAAGGAGGAGTACGCTGAGCGCTGCCCCCCCCATGGCAAAGGCCATTACCGGAAAGAAGAGGCGTGGACGCGGAGACGGAGACGGCGCATACTGTAGCCGCTCCCGCAAAGAGAGCCAGTTCGCATCCGGAGCGAGCAGCGGCTCCGTTCTGCCGGCATGCATCAGGCTGAGCGTCTTTGTGATCGCCTCCGTCTGACGTGTACAGTCCGGGCAGGAGGCGAGATGCTGGGCGATTCGGGCAGACTCTTGCGGGGCGAGGGTCCCCTCCACATAGGGCCACAACTGGCGGTAGATGCGGCGACACTCCCACTTCATTCGCATGGCTCTTCCCTCGCTTCCATCAGAGAGATGACGCGCTCCTTCAGACTGTGTCGCGCGCGGTGCAGCCGCATCTTGGCGGTGGGCGCGGTACAGCCGAGGGCACGGGCAATCTCCCCATACTCCAGGCCTTCAATATCTCTGAGAATGATGATCTCGCGCTGGGCCGGCGACAGCCCCTGCAGCCCGCGCAGGATTGTGGCAATGGTCTGAGACCGCTCAGCACAAGCGTAGGGATCCTGAGCGCTCGTTCCGCCATCCAGCGTCTCACGGGTGATGTGTTCGTAGAGGAGGTAGTGGGATTTTCGCGTGCGGAGCCGATCTCGACAGAGATTGATGCATATTTTGAGGAGCCATGTAAGCAGGCTGGAGTTGCCACGAAACGTCCCTATCGCCTGATAGGCCTTGATGAACGTCTCCTGTTTGACATCCGCCGCATCCTCGCTATGCCCGAGCAGATAGAAAGCATAGCGATAGACGTTCCGCTCATAGAGCATATACACCTGGCCGAACGCATCCAGGTCCCCCTGCCTGCAGCGTTCGGTCAGTTGCTCCTCGCTCCGCCGTATCTGCCTCTGATCAATGGCGATCATTGTCGCTTTCATGCCTCCTGACGCCAGATAGACGGAGGGCAACCGATGCCGTCACAGGTTTTTTCACGGCCATTCCGGTCAGGGTTGCTTTTTTAGCGTGATCTCATAGAGCTTGGGCCAGCGCTTGCCGGTGACGAAGAGGCGGTCCTTCCCGGCGTCGTAAGCGATGCCGTTGAGGACATCGGGCGGATCTGCGCCGGGCGACGCGGAACGCGTCGAGAGAGGGTACAGGTCGGTCAGATCGATCATCCCAACGACTTTGCCGGACTGCGGGTCGATCCGCACAATCGCATCCGTCTGCCAGATGTTGGCATAGATTTCGCCTTTGATGTACTCCAACTCGTTGAGCTGGTCCAGCGGTTTGCCGTTGTTGGGGTTCATGATCGTGATGGACCGCTTGACCTCGAAGGTGGCGGGGTCCCGGAAGCGAATGGTATTGGTCCCATCGCTCATGATGAGGAGCTTATCGTCGTGGGTCAGCCCCCAACCCTCCCCGGTATAGGTGAGTTCACCCTCTTTCTGAAAGGTTTTGGGGTTGTAGACGAAACACTTCTGCTCTTTCCAGGTGATCTGGTAGATCTTCCCCTGGAAGAGCGTCATCCCCTCAGCAAAATATTGTGACGGGACATCGATCTTCTGCAGCACCTTCCCGGACTCCAATTCGACCTTGCGGAGGCTGGATTGCCCATTCAGCCCTGTGCTCTCGTAGAGATAGCCATCGATATAGATCAGTCCCTGAGTGAAGGCATGAGGGTCGTGAGGGTAGGTATGCTTGACGTCGGCGGTATAGATGGGAACGGAGGATTTCACGGCGGCGGGCTGGACCGCGTGGTTTTCGGCAGAACCGGTATCGGGAGCCGATTGTGCGGGCGCAGGCGGCGAAGTGCCGGCTCCCGGCGCCTCTGGATTTTGCGAACAGCCTGCCAGGGCGCTGATCAGGGCGAAGCCGAAAATGGCGAGAGAGCGTCGGAACATAGTATCCTCTATTCGAGAAGTGGGGCGCAACCGTGTTTCAGTTACGCCGTCCGGGCAAATAGGGCTGGAGCGAGCCTGTAAACGCAAAGAAGAGCGCCAAAAAGAGCCCCATCCCCACGCTCAGGTAGACCGAGAAGAAAGAGACCACAAAAGTCGCCAGGTAGAGCGGCGGACCGAAGACATATTGCTGCGTGATGGCCCGGACTTCCTCCCAATTCGCGTTTTTATTGAGCAGGCGTCCTCCCTGAGAGGCATAGCGCCAGAGGAGATTGAAGGTCAGCGCGATCACCAGATAGGTTCCGGCAAAGGCGACGGAGGCGGTCTTGGCCTGCGGATGGCGAATATATTCGGCGATCAAGGCGGTTGGGAACGGCACAAAGGAGACGCAGAGCAGCAACAGCCCATTGAGAAACATAAAGGGCGTGTTGGTACGCCGGATATGGGTGAAGACCCGATGGTGGTTTACCCACATCACCAGGATCGTGGCAAAACTGGTGAAGTAGGCCAGAAAGGTAGGCCACTGCTGCTGCAATGCCGTAAGCAGGGTCTGGGTTCCCAACTCCTGGGGATGCGGCACCTTGATGTCCAGAATGAGCAGCGTGATGGCGATGGCGAATACGCCGTCACTGAAGGCTTCGACCCGCCCGGTCTCCTTCTCATCGTTGTCCTTGGTACGATCCGCGTGTGCATTTCGTGCTTGGTGCGGGCGTTCGTGGGCAGATTGTGTGGGAGTATGTCGTCTCATCGGGTTAGCGCTGCGCAAAGGCATTGGCAGGGAGTGGGTAGTTGCCTCTCGCCGATCCTGTTTGAGTATAGCAGGCTATCGTCGTTGTGTCAAATGGCGCGGAGGTTCCAATCAGGGTCGACGCAGCTAAATTCTATCCGCCAGGAAACCCTCACTCATCCTGAGGAGGGGCGACGGAGTTGCGCTCGATGAGCGTCGCCGGCAACAACTGCTGGTGGGAGGCAGGAGAGACACCGCGTATCCGATCCAATAGCAGTTGAACCGCGTGTTCGCCGATCTCACGATATGGCTGCCGTACGGTGGTAAGCGGCGGGGTGAAGGTCGCAACCATCGGGCTGTCGTCGAAGCCGATCAGAGACGCCTCCTCGGGAACCCGCACTCCCAGATCCTGCAGGGCGCGGAGCACATGCATGGCGGCGACATCGTTCCAGGCGAAGAAGGCGGTTGGCCGCTGAGTGCGCGGACCGCCCATCAGCGCCTGCGTAATCCCATAGAGGTTGCTCTCTTGGTAGACATTGCCCACACAGAAGGCGGGGTTGGCAGGAATGCCCAGCGCGACCAGGGCGCGCAGATAACCCTCCTGCCGCTGCACGGCGCTGCGCACAAAATCCGGGCCGCCCATAAACGCGATCCGCCGATGCCCCCAGCCCGCCAGATAGTTTACGACCCTCTCCGCCTCCTCGACATTCGGCACATCCACACAGGGGATCGTCTCCTCATCTCCCGTATCGCCGATGAGCACAAAAGGGAAGCCGCGCTGCTGTAGCGCCTGCACCAGCGGACTTCCGGGACGCGGCGCAATGACGATGACGCCATCGCACCGACCATCGCAATAGGCACGCAGGCTGCGGGGCGTATCAGTATGCAGGAGCATGGTGGTGAACAGGGTGATATTGTGCCCCAGCGTATCCGCCGCCTGGAGCAGATGGGTCAGGATC
>DATGIG010000703.1:0-10826 GCA_035295825.1 Chthonomonadaceae bacterium
GTGCGCCATGACACCCGGTGTAGCATTCCTGGCTCAGTCAGGGAGCTACTCGGAAGAATGTACTCAAGTCAACCAACCAACCTTTAGCCGAAAGGCGAGGGGGAAAATAGCATGTTGGTAAAGCGGAGGTCAGTGAGAAGATGCCGACAACTAACGCTCCGCAAGACTTGCAAAGCAAGGTGAAAGCTAGACTGCTTGAAGTCCAGTTCCAATCGGTCGACAGGAAGACTCGTCGTTAGGGCATCTGACAACGACGCTGGCGAATGCGGTGGGGTTAAATCGAAGCCCCGTGCCTAAATTGCAGGGCGTCCGCAACTTCCGTTCGCCAGGTGGTGACCAGTGAGGTCACGTAAGGAACGAACGGGCCACCTAAACTTTGCTATAACGTGTTACATCGGGGAAGCATGGGATTGCCTACCGGTCGCGAGACCCAAGGCAACGGAGTTCCCATAATAGTCTGAGGACGGGAAAGCCGTCCACATGGCGAAGGGGAACAGGTAACTCGATACTCAGAGAAGCGAGGTACGCGTGATGCGAACAGCCGAAACCGTTCTGAGTGTCATCCGAGAGAGAGGTCAACGCAAGCTGCCTCTGTTCGACCTGTATCGACAACTGTTCAACCCCGACCTCTACCTGCGCGCCTATGGACGGCTCTATCGCAATGACGGAGCCATGACCCAGGGCGCAACGGCAGAAACGGTGGACGGAATGTCGCTGGCAAAAATCGACATGATCCTAGAGGACGTTCGCTATGAACGTTATCGATGGACGCCAGCACGACGAGCGCACATTCCCAAGAAGAGTGGGAAGACGCGACCGTTGGGCCTTCCTTCCTGGTCAGATAAATTGCTGCAAGAAGTGATCCGCTCCCTTCTGGAAGCCTACTTCGAGCCGCAGTTTTCCGAGCATTCGCATGGCTTCCGTCCAGAACGTGGTTGTCATACGGCTCTGGTGGAAATCCAGCGGAACTGGTCCGGGACGAAGTGGTTTATCGAGGGAGATATTCGCGGCTGTTTCGACAACATTGACCATTCGGTCTTGTTGTCTATTCTGCGCCAACATATCCCCGACAACCGCTTCCTGCGTCTGGTAGAGAATCTGCTCAAAGCAGGCTATCTGGAAGAATGGCGGTATCACCCCACTCTGAGCGGTTCGCCGCAAGGCGGAGTGGTCAGCCCCGTCCTTTCTAATATCTACCTGCACCAGTTGGACATGTTTGTCGAACGGACCCTGCTTCCGGCTTACAATCATGGCAAGAAGCGGCGCGCCAATCCGTACTACGGACGGATGACCTATCGGGCCTCGGTGTTAAGGAAAATGGGTCGCCATGAGGCTGCGGCGAAAATCGAGCAACATCGCCGTCATCTCTCCTCCGGAGACCCCCAAGATCCCGACTATCGTCGCCTGGGGTATATCCGATACGCGGATGATTGGCTGTTGGGGTTCGTCGGCCCCAAGTCGGAAGCCGAGGAAATCAAGGCCAAAATCGCAACGTTCCTGCGCGAGACCCTCAAGCTGGAACTGTCCGAGGAGAAAACCTTGATTACCCATGCGACCACTCAAAAGGCGCGTTTCCTCGGTTACGACGTCGTGGTGCAACACTGTGACACCAAATGCGTCGCCAAGCGCCGTATTATAAACGGGGTCATTGGGCTGCGTGTGCCGGAAGCGTTCGTGGAGGAGCGCCGACGCTTCTACATGAAGAATGGAAAACCTATTCACCGTATGGAGCGCACCCACGAGCAGGATTTCACGATTCTGGCTCGCTACCAGGAGGAGTATCGGGGCTATGTCCAATACTACCAACTGGCAGTCAATCTCACCTGGCTGAACCGGCTGCACCATGTCATGCAGTCGTCTCTGCTCAAAACGCTGGCACACAAACATAAATCCAGTGTCGCCAAGATGGCCCGCAAATATCGGGCGAAAGTAGAGACGCCCTATGGCCCCCGCCGGTGCCTGGAGACCAGGGTAGAACGTCCGAACAAGAAAGCTCTGGTTGGACGCTTCGGTGGTATTCCTCTACGCAGGGTGGACAAGGCAATTGTGAAAGACTGCTCTCTGTCACGCGGGTTTAGCAAACAAAGTGAACTGGTGAAACGCCTGCTCGCCAACGAATGCGAAGCCTGCGGCTCCACAGAAAATGTTGAAGTCCATCATATCCGTAAACTGGCGGATGTGGACCAGAAAGGACGACGCACAAAGCCGGACTGGATGTATTTGATGGCGTCCAGACGTCGGAAGACGCTGGTTTTGTGCCGTGTATGTCATGACAACCTACACGCGGGCAGACCTCTGCGGAGCAAAACGGAATGAGTTACTGGAGAGCCGGATGATGCGAAAGTATCCCGTCCGGTTCGGAGGGGGGCGGATGGAAAAGGAGCCAAAAGGCTACCTCGTCAGCCGCCTACCCTACTTCGATAGCGGCCTGAACTGCTTCCAACTCCACGCCATACCATGCAGCTACCCGCTCCGGGCTCTCTCCTCCACGCACCATACGATAGAGGGCGTGGGTCGGAACTCCGGATTTGGCGTCAATTGGTTTGCCGAAAGCGCGTTCGGAATCCAGGACGACACGGTTCTCTCTGCCGAGAGGCCACCAGCGGCGCACTTCATGCGCGTCGTAATCCAATTTTCGGAAGAAGGATTTCGCCAGCGAATCAATTACCGTCTGGCCTAACGCTAACTCATCGAGAATTTTATCGTAGCGAACGGCTTCTATATCTTTAGGCGTCAATTCGGCGAATATACGCTTGCCATCCGTCCTCAATCTCTGCACGGCGAACGGATGGTCCGTCCGAAAAAGAACAGCAGCCCGCTCGGAAGCGGCGCGTATCGTTTGCAGCGAGACCCCCTCTGAACGAAAAAGCGAAATGAAGTGTAGTTCGATAAGATCTTGAAAAGTCAAAACCGTCTCCCCTTCGACTTTCTGTAAGGGACGATGCAAAACCGGGAGCACAACCTGCCTCCCTTCCTTCGACGGTACAGATCGGCCTTCAACCCAGGTTCGCAGCGTTGCCGACGGCATCCGAAGCAGACGTGCCGCTTCCGGCAGACTGTACAGGCCAACACCCAATAAAGTTTCTGATACCATTGCTCTTCCCTCCTTGCCTCTACCTCACTCTGCCAGCAAGTTCAAAACTTGCCCAATTATGCCACAAAACAGAGCACTATCCATCCGATTTGAGCGAACGCTACGACGTATCTTCGCGCAGTTTTAATGCTGAACAGCCTCAAGAAGTTCGGCATTATCGAAGCATTGGAGCGCGTTGCGCTACTTACCACCGGTGAAGGGGGTCGCGCTGACGTAGAGGGCGAACTTGCGCGTCTTGGCGGGCTTATCGCCGGGCCGCGCGACATAGCGCAGGCCGCTGAAAGCGGTCTCTTTGCCCAGATCGATCACCACGAAATGGGGCAGCGACGGATGTGGCCGGCTCCAGACCGAGTGCCAGATCGTGGCGGTATCGTCGTCCAGGAGGTTGTCTGCGCTGCCGTCCTCCTGGCTCGCTTCCTCGCTGTCGGCGTAGTAGATGGTCCAGTTATCGCGCGAGAGGGGCTTGCCGGCGGCATCCAGGAGGTAGAGTTCGGCGGCGGAGGCGTAGTCGCCCTCGTAGGAGGTGAGGGCCTGGAAGCAGAGGTAGCGCCCGGTTTGCGCCCCGAAGCGGACATCCTGCGGGCCGTCGTTGCGGGTGAACTCGCCCTCCACGATCCGCTCCTCGGGCCGGGGAGCAGGCAGCACGGCGGGTGCGGGGCGCGACTTGTGGAGGGCCTCCTCCGGGTGCAGTTCGGTGAGGATCGGCTCGGTCAGGCCCTCTATGGAGCGCTGCCCGTTGGGGGCGAGGTCGAGGACCATCACCTCGTTCTCGCCCGGCTTGAGCCAGCAGCCGGGGGCATAGAGCGTCTGTTGCGGTCCGATCTGCCAGAAGCGGCCCAGGTTGTGGCCGTTGATCCAGACCACGCCCTTGAACCAGCCGCGCATGTCCAGGAAGGTGTCCCCGACCTTACTGAGAGCGAAGTGGCCGCGCCGTAGGGTCGGGCCGTCGGTCTGCTTGCCGTCGAAGGGGAGGTGGGCCGTGGTTTTGAACGGGAGCGGGTAGATCTCCCAGCCCGTTAACATCCTCTCCCCGATGCGCACCGAATCGGTGATCCCCTTGTGGTTGTCCGTCAGCAGCGAGCCGTAGTTGATGCGCCCGCAGTTCTCCACCAGAATGTCGAGGGTCGCCTTGCCTGCGGGGAGATCCACGGTCAGCGGAGGCGTCTTTCGCCGCCGGTCGAGCAGCCCGATGCGCTTTCCGTTCAGCAGCACCACCGCATAGTCGCGCAGGTCTTTCAGGAGGAGCTTGCCCTGCAGCGGGCCTTGCAGCGTGGTCCGGTAGAGGATAAAGCCGTAGTCCTGGCCCACCTCCTCCATGCTCTTGATCTGCTCGGAGAGGATCGGGCGGGGCAGCGCGCCGAACAGGCTGCCGGCCTCCTTCAGTTCAAAGCGGGGCACAGCGATGATCGGGTTGGCGGGCGGAATGGCAGGGAGTTGCGCACCCGGCGGCAAGTGCTTCTGCAGCGTTTCGCGCAGTTGGAGATACTTGGGGGTGGCGCGCCCGGCCTCATCCAGCGGGGCGTCGTAGTCGTAGCTGGTGAGGTCCGGCTGGTAGTTCCCGCCGAAGTTGGCGCCGTTGGTAAAGCCGAAGTTGGTCCCGCCATGAAACATATAGTAGTTGAAAGAGATATCGCTCGTCAGCATCCGCTCCGTGCTGCGGACGACGCCCGCCGCGCCGACCTTCGACTTCGGCTCGCCCCAGTGGTCCAGCCAGCCGGGATAGTATTCGGGCACAAAGTAGGGACCGCCCAGGTAGTAGCGGTCTATGGTCTCCTTGATGTCCGGGCCGCTGCCGCCGTTCAGGCCGGGCAGCAGGCCGGGGAAGTGCCCTGCGGCCATCTGCTGCCCGCCGTCCGCCGTAAAGAGCGGAATGGAGAACCCGGCTTCCAGAAGGGCCGCGCGGATGCGCCCCATGTAGACCATGTCCTTGCCATACGAGCCGTACTCGTTCTCGGCCTGCACCATCAGGATCGGGCCGCCATGCGTCACCTGCAGGGGGGCAAGCTGCTTGCCCAGTTCACGCAGGTAGCGCTCCACATACTGCAGAAAGCGCTCGTCCCGGCTGCGGAGCTTCATCCCCTTCTCATTGAGCAGCCAGTAGGGGAAGCCGCCGAAGTCCCACTCCGCGCAGACATACGGCCCCGGTCGCAGGAGCACCCAGAGCCCCTCCTCTTGCGCCATCCGGACAAACTTCGCGATGTCGGCCTCGCCCTTAAAATTGAACTTGCCCTTTTCCGGCTCCTGGACGTTCCAGAACACATAGGTGGTGATGGCGTTCAGGCCGCACGCCTTCGCCATACGCAACCGATGCCGCCAGTACGCCTCGGGGATACGCGCATAGTGCATCTCCCCGGAAATAATCTGGAGCGGCTTGCCATCCAGCAGAAACTTCCCATCCAGGATGTCGAAGGTTTTGGCATGCACCAGCGTCACCGGGGCCTCGGCAAAGGCGGGCAGGCGCAGACTTCCGAAAAAAAGGCAAGCCAGCAGAAGCATAGGAGCGGACTTTATCCGTAATGTCAAAGCGGGGTGCATCGAGCCTCCAATCCAGACAGGATTCGTTCTACAGCATTGTGAACCGAATATACCACAATCCCCACGTTCTGAGAAGACGCGTGGGGATGATTCCTGTTTATCCTGGACAGAAGGACGCGTTTCAGGCGGCTCAGTCTGAACTGCGCCTGGCTAGGCCCAAACTCCTCCAAGGGAAACCGCTTTTGTCTATCGTGGGACCGGTTCCATCGGTAACGCGAGATCCAGCGTCCGTGTCGTAACCGGGACACAGAGGTGGACCTGGTCCCCTTGCGGATCGGACTCCGGCACCCCGGCTGAGAGCCGGTAGCCCTGCACCTGCACCGTCAGTTCCATCGCCTCCTCCGTCGGAACGCCCCGGAAGGTGAAGCGCCCATCGGACATAAGCGGAACCTGTATCACATCCCATGTGCCCACCCGACCCAGCATCACGCGGAGCCCGGCGGGCAACGGTCGGCTATTCGGAAGCGCCACACGGCCGACGACCGTTGCTGCAGGCTGTGCCAGCAACGTGATCCCCTCCAACAGGGCGCCATCCTTGTCCGTCCGGATACGTTGCGACGGTACCGCCAGATCCGAGTTCGATAACCCCTCCATCTTGACGCAGACCTGATACTCCTGTCCCGCCGCGAGGTTCGGCAGGAGAAACCGGCCCGCCGCGTCTGTGCCGATCTCGGACCAGCGGACGAACGTGCCGGAGGAGTGATCTACCGGCGTGGCTTGGACCGTGACGCCTGCCAGCCCCTGGCCGTTCGGGCGACATACCATGCCGCTGAGCGTGACGCCCTGCGTCAGGCGAACCACATGCGGGACGGAGGCGCCGGCTTTCAACCAGTCCGTGGCTTGTGGCGCGAGCCCGCGCGCCTTGATCAGCATCCGAATGAGGGCGCTATCGAAGGGGCATTCTAAATGAAACCGGCCATCCGCACCGGTAATCGTGAGCGGAGTGAGGCCCGCGATACCGCCATATTGCTCTCCCTGCGCCCACCGACATCCGGTCGGTTCCACCGTCGCGCCGACGACCGGGTGACCGTCGGTATCGAGAACGCGCCCGTTCAGAATACGGCCCGGCCCTCCCGACAACACACGGGCGCGCCGCACCACAATAGAAACCGGCCCACGCTCCGGATCCACACCGGAAACGAAGGTCGATTCGTAGCCCTCGCACACCACCAGCAGCCGAAAGATCAGCTTGGGGTCGAGGGAGCGGATGCGGAACGCCCCGGTCGAACCGGTACGTTGCCACTTCCCGCAATCGACATAGCAGGAGGGACAGAAAGGGCTGGTTCCGGTTCGCCAGGCAGCCGTATAGATGTAAACCGCTGCGTGGACCACGGGGCGGCCATCCTGCCGACGGACCGTACCCGTCAGTTCCGGCCGCGTCGAGGCGAACGTTGCTGCCGATTTCTGGGCGGCGGCAACGTCCCCCGCAATGAGGACCAGCAGAGCAAGCAAACCGATCACGCGCGCGAACACAAAGGGACAACGCAGAGGGTGCATAGGGTGCTCCTATTTTGTTGCAGGCAATCTATCGAGCGGACGATTCTTAAGGTGTAGCATCTGCGCGGTGCATCTGATCTTGCCAGGCGCCTGCACCCTTCCGAAATCGGAACGGATGTGTCTGATTCCCTTCATGGAAGTTCGCGGTCTGGAGATCGGGCAGCCAGCGATCGATGCTGAAGTCGGACAATGGGGGCGCTTCCGCACGCAAATCCTTCAGTTCATAGGTCGTGATGAAATTCAGGCCGCCATCGATCCACTGCCGGATCTCGATATGACGCGCGACCCAGACGCCGCCGAACAGGACATGGTTTGCGAAGTCCCACTGCTCGCGGACGTGTAACATCGGGGTGACCAGTTGCAGCACCTGCGGCTTACCGTTCACCATCCGAACCCGAACCGTTCCCGGTGAATAGGGCGCCGCCGGAGTTCTGCCCCACCCCGCCGTGCCGCCGGGGTCCAGGATGCGCGCGTCGAGCGTCTGCGCCTCGGTCGAGAGTGCGGTCGAGGCTGGCTGGCCTGGGTTGAGAGGCAGCAGCAGCGGGGCAAACGACAGGCCGACACCGGGCAGCGGGAGCTCCGGCCCCGTCTCCCAGAAGACCGGCCCGGCCTGTATATTGGGCTGAATTCCGGCTGGAGATAACGGCTGTTCCCCCACATGCGTCGTTTCGCAGGTCATGCTCCAGCGTCCATCAAATACCGTGAGCACTCCCGCATAACTTGGGCGCGTGTCGCCGGAACTCAGCAGCAGCTTGCCATCTCGCCCGGCAATATTGATGCGGGAGTAGGAGACACTCTGATCGGATTTTTGAAAGGCCTCCGTATCGCGGTACAGATCATCCGCCTGAGAGCGAGAGAGAGTGCCTGCGGCAACTTGACGGTCCAGGTCGGCGCGTCTCTCCTTGAGCATGCGGGCAATGCTCTCCGGCGTTCGGTAAGCGCGCTGGGTCGCTTCAAACGCCATGGTAAACGGTTCCGGCACTTGCATACCGGGCAGCAGGGGCGCAGGGGGTGGTGCTGTCGGCATGTCGTTGCGTTCCGCCACTTGTAGCAGCAAACCCAACGGGCGGATCAGGTCGGCATGGGAGCGTATAAGCCCGACGCCTCCCAACAATAGCGTCGGCAGGATGGCCCAGGTGGCGATCCTTTTGAGCTTAGCAAACTTCATGGTACGTGAAACTCCTTCGGCAAGTCGGTTCAGGCCCATCTGCTTCAGGTTGGCTTCCAGAGTGGCGGATGTAGGTGCGTATAACGAAGGCTGAGCGAGGGACAGGGCATGGGTCCGGGTGCCTGCCAGCACGGATGTCAGGACGGATACGGGAACAATCACCCCGCCATGGGCCAGGGCGCGGCGCATCTTCAGCAGGGCGCGGGAGACGCGCTTTCTCACCGCATCCTCGGAGACGCCCATTGCCACGCCGGTCTCCCGCAGGTTCAGCCCCTGGAGGTAGTGCAGCAGCACGCACTCCAGATCCGGGCCTTTCAGGGCAGCCAGAGCCGCATTCAGCTCCGGTCGGAGCCATAGAGAGCGCTCATCGGCAGTCGCCTCTGCCTTCTGTCGCATCGCTTCTCTCACAAGATTCTGCTCCCGCGCCCGCCGTCGTCGCTCCTGCTTAGCCAGATCACGCGCCGTCAACACCGCCACGCGGAATAGCCATGCGGCCAGCGCCCGGCCGTTGCGAATGCCTCCGGCCCGTCGCGCAAGCACGAGAAACACCACCTGAGCGGCATCCTGTGCCAGTGACCGATCCGCAAGTTCCCGCAGGCAGGTGGCATAGACAAATGCCATGTGACGCCGCATCAGCTCTGCGAACGCCTCTTCCGCCCCCGTCTGCGCGTAGCGATGCAGCAGGTGTTCGTCACGCCGATACGCTCCTGCATTCGATCCGTCCTCAATCACTTGAGGTTTCCTTTCTCTGTTTCCTGTTTACAGAGGGCCTGTTATGGGTAATGTGGTCAGGCGCAGCGAAAACCGGACATCGAGCTTCGGCAGGCGGACCTGGCCGACATGGAGGTGTTTGCGGACTTGAGGGTCGCCTTTCTGCAGGAGGTCGCACAGGTCACTGTTGGAGGATCTGAATGGTCCAGCTCGTGAGATTGAGCGCGGGGTTCACGGAGACGCTGCTGTCTGGCGGAGACACATATACATCGTAGTCCGCCGGTTCGGTAGCGGCGCCTGCGTCATTGCTCTGTATCGTGATCGGCTGCGAGACGTCGAGGAGTAGAAAACTGCCGGTCCCACCTCTTGTATCGCCGAAGGAATCGTACAGCTTGGGAATCGTGGTCGGCGTGGCGGTGGGAACGATATTCGTCGCGACGACGTTGACCTGGATCCAGCGGAGATTTCTTATCTGAGTTTTAAGCTGACCCTGATCGGTAATGCCGGGGAAGAGTTGGGCCAGATCTATATCGAAGGAGAACGTAGCCGACGCGGGATCGTCCAGATTGGCGGAAGGGCGCATCGGATTGAGGGGTAAGCCGCTCGCCTGAATATTCCGACGGTCATTGGAGTCCGTCTTCGGAGGTACATGGTAGAGGCCGAATCCAAGAGGTGGCTGCACACCATACTGAGGGGAATCGGTAAAGAGGACAAAATCGGTAAAACCGTTCAGGTAGCCATATTTGTCGGTGCCGCTGCCTGTCGCAAAGCCATTACTATAGTAAGGTTGGCCGGAGATGGGAGCGCCCACCGGGATCGGGCCGGGAGCGCTCGGGTCGTTCGAGACATTCATCAGAAAATAGTAGTAGTAGCCTGTGTAGATGGATCCGCCGAAGGTCAATGTGACGCGGAGGATTTTGCCGGAGCGCAAAGACGTGCCGCCTTCGCTGGGGGCCGGGCTGGCGCAGCCGCCGGCAAGCGCCAGCAGCATCGGAAACAGCAAAACGAGAGGCCGAAAGTGTCGAAACGGTCGCATAGCAAATCTCTTTCTTCGGGAGAGGAGGGGGAGTTGCTGCGGCTCAATTCTGGACGATGTCGATTTCCCAACTCTTGATATTGAGCAGGCGGTTCCCCTGCCCCGGAGCGACGCTTCCGGGCGGCGATGCAAACACATCGTTTGCGTCCCCGGCAGGTTCGGACGCGCTGCCTGCGGCCGTTGAGCCGCTCACGACCTGGATCGGCTGCGAAACATCGAGGACAAGAAAGTTGCCTACCCCATCGCTCGTGTCGCCGAAGGAGTCGTACTGTTTGACAACCGAGGTCTGCGTGTCGGTGGGCACGATGTCGGTCGCGACGGCATTGATTTCGATCCAGCGGAGATTTTTCACTGCATTTTGTAGCTGAACCTGATCGGTGATGTAGGGGAAGAGTTGGGCCAGATCTACTTCAAAGGAGATCTGGGCCGACGTGGGGTCGTTCTGGTCGGTGGAGGGGCGGATCATGGTGATGGGCGCGCCGTTCGCCTGAAAATTCAGGCGGTTGTTGGAGTCGGCGCCCTGCGCCACATGGTACAGGCCGAAGCCCTGGCGCGCCAGCGAGCCGGGATATTGCGCCTGGTCGGTAAAGAGCACAAAATCGGTAAAGCCGTTGCGGATGCCGTTCTTATCGGTCGTGCTGCCGGTCGCAAAGCCATTGCTGAGGTAGAGCTGGCCGGAGATCGGTGCGCCCACCGGGATCGGGCCGGGGGCGTTCTGGTCGCCCTGTGGATTACTCGTCGTGCTGACGTTCATCAGAAAGTAGTAGTAGTAGTAGGTATTGAGA
>DATGIG010000704.1:0-19184 GCA_035295825.1 Chthonomonadaceae bacterium
AACCTTCGAGCTCTGCCGATATGTCGCCGACGTGACCATCATTCGTACCAAGGCTTTTATGCTCCAGCCGCACCCCTCGGCCTTGGGCGCAGCAAGCAGCGCCCCTACATGTCCGCTCTCTTCTGGTTGAGGCGAAGAGGAGCTTAGGGAACCTCTTCCTGGCTTCTTGCTTTCCTGGTTTTCTGCTTCAAATGTCACGGCGAGCCAGTCCAGCAGTTCGGGGTGGGAGGGCGGTTCGCTCTGCGTGCCCAGGTTCTCGCTGGTCTTGACCAGCCCCATGCCGAAGAAGAGCTGCCAGAGGCGGTTTACCTGCACGCGGGCGGTGAGCGGGTTGTCCTGGCGGACCAGCCACTGCGCCAGCGCCAGGCGGTTCCGGGGTGCATCGGGCGGGAGGGACGGCAGGAAGGCGGGGGTGTCGGGCTGCACTTCGGCGCGGGGCGCTTCGTAGTTGCCTCGCTCCAGGATATGGGTCTTGCGCGGCATGGCGTCCGACATGATCATCACCTTCGGCAGGTTCGCCTTGTAGGCGTCCCGCTCCTTCTCCAGAGCGGTCACCTTTTCTCGCGCCGCCTTCAACCCCTCGGGCGGGAAGTTGACCAGGTAGTAGTCGCGGATCCGCTGGGCCGAGGAGACAGGATGGGAAGTCGTCGGCAGCTCTTTCCACAGCGTCACGATCTCATCGGGAACCCCCTTCTCCGTCGCTTTGAAATAGAAGCCGCCGATGCCGCCGCCGTTCACGATCTTCACCAGCAGCGTGTTCTCGCCGGGCTTCAGCGTGACCGTCACCTTCTCTTGATCCGGCAGTGCGCCTCGCAGTACCTTATCCGCCAGTACCTGCTTGCCGTTGACCCAGACCTTGATGGCGTCGTCGCTGCCGAAGGAGAGCGGGAGCGGCAGCGTGCGATTGGCATGAATCACCCGGTACAGGTAGAACGCCGAATTCTCGCCGTCGAGCTGGTAGACCTTGCCATCCGCCCACTCCGGATGCGGCATCCATTGCTGTTTGCCCTCCAGGAAGGTCTGTTTCAGGTCGACCTGCTTCTCCGGCGGAAATGCGGTGTCGTACGCGGCATCGAAGCTGGCAGCGGGGAGCGGTCCGACCGCCTGCCAGGTGTCCAATCGGGGCGGCTGGATCGGGTCCTTGAGCGTGGTCTCGGCCCAGGTCCTCCAGGCGGTTTCGATCTCCGCCTCATGCTCCTTGAGATAGTTGTCCGCTTTGCCCTTCGCCTCGGCGATCTCCCCCTCGAACGCCTTCAGTTTCGCTTTGTCCTCCTCCGTCCCGACGACCATGGAGGGCTCGGCGATACGGTACTGGCCGCCTCCGGGCGGCGTGCCGGACTCCGGGACGTTGTTGAAAAAGGCGAGCAGCGAGTAGTAGTCCTTCTGGGTGTAGGGATCGTACTTATGGTCGTGGCACTGGGCGCAGGCCATCGTCGCGCCGAGCCAGGTGGTGGCGGTCACGTCCACGCGGTCGAAGAGGATGACGTTCCGCTGCTCTTCGGGGATGGCGCCGCCCTCGCCGTTGAGCAGGTGGCAGCGGTTGAAGCCGGTCGCCAGCTTCTGGTCGTCGGTGGCGTTGGGCAGCAGGTCCCCCGCCAACTGCTGGAGGGTGAACTGATCGAAGGGCATGTCGGCATTGAAGGCGCGCACCACCCAATCCCGCCAGACATACTGGTAGGTGTCGCCATCCTGCTGGAAGCCGTTGCTGTCGGCGTAGCGCGCCGCATCGAGCCAGGGCAGCGCCATTCGCTCCCCATAGTGCGGGCTGGTGAGCAGGCGGTCCACGACCCTCTCATAGGCGTTCGGAGATTTGTCCGCCAGGAACGCGTCCACCTCTTTCGGCGTAGGCGGCAGGCCGGTCAGATCCAGGGTCACCCGGCGGAGCAGCGTGATCTTATCCGCCTCCGGCGAGGGCTTCAGGCCCTCCTTCTCCAATTGTGCCAGCACAAAGGCGTCGATGGGATTGCGCACCCAGCCTGCCGTCTTTACTCTGGGGACCTGTGGGCGCACCGGCTTGATATAGGCCCAGTGCTTTTTGGCGTTTGCCCCCTCCGGCCAGACTGCGCCCTGATCGATCCAGGCGCGCACCAGGCGGATCTGCGCGTCCGACAGCGGCGCAAAGCCCAGCGGCATGCGCGGCTTGCCGCCCTGCCCCAGCAGGCGCGCAACCAGCAGGCTCTTCCCGCTGCCGCCGGGCATAATGGCCGCCCCGCTTGCGCCTCCCTTGAGGGCCAGCGTTCTGGTGTCCAGGCTCAAGCCGCCCTGCTTCTGCGCTCCGCTATGGCACTGGAAGCAGTGCGCCTTCAGCAGCGGCTGCACATCCCGCGCGAAATCCACTGCCTGCGGCTTCTCCTGCTGCCCCCACCCGGACGACGCCAACGGCACGCCGGTCAGGAGGGTCGCGCCCAGGAGTATCCAACGTAAACGCCCTATAAGCATGATTTCTATCCTCATAACGATGCCGACCACAGCAGCGGGATGAATATGTGTCAGCACTGCTGACAGTTTTGGAATCCTTTTCGCCAGTTCGAGAACGACCAAGAGCCGAGTCGTAAACGACCCGTCTAGCGGGCCTTCGGCCAACCGGTCTGCGACCGGGAATGCCTACCGGCAGAGAACCGTAGGGGCAGGCCCCCGTGCCTGCCCTCCCTAATTTATCGGTAGGATTGACCAATTCATCGGTAGGGGACGGAGTCCCTGCCCTACAGGGGTGGATGTAGGGCGCAGGCCCTGTCCTGCGCCGATAAACAGGTCGTACATGACCCGGTAAAGAAGTGTAGAGTAATCAAACCGCAAATAGATTTCTCTCAGCACTGCTGAGAGAATTGGGGATCTACTATGAATTGGACACCTCCCAAAGGAGGCTTGTTACGGCGTAAGGATGCCAAATTCGGGATTTATGGCGATAATCCTGCTTATCCCCATCTTGGGTCTGCAGGGGACGTTGAAGCCGGTCGTAGACTTCTTTCACCATCCACTCATCAACTACCTTCTTGAAGTTCGGATCGCCAGAAGGCATTTCATCAATCCAGCAGATTTGTTCGCCTCCTCAGACTGGAGATTGAAAATCCCCGTCTGGCCGAAATAGCGTCTAAAAGACGTTTGTCCTCTCTTGCTGGATGTTTTCAACACCTGGCGCGTTGCGATTACAGAGGAGTTTTCGGCGGGGCGACGAATGATAACATAGTAAAAACCGGATCCCGGACGTAGATATTCGATGATATGAAGGAGCGAGGAATATGGCGAACGACATGGAGATACAACGCTTGATTGCAGAGCGAGAACTGACGCAGGTGGCGAATCTCCTCTTTTTCTATACCGATCTGAAGGACTGGCGTGCTGCGCGCAGCTTGTTCGTGGATGGCCCGATCGAGGTGGACATGAGCTCCCTGGTCGGCGGAGAGGCAGTGCAGATCCCGGCGGACGACCTGCTGGCCGGATTCGACAGAGGGCTGCATGCGGGCAAAGCCAGCCACCATATGGCGACCAATTATCGGATTGCCATCGCAGGGGACAAAGCGGAACTCCAGGCGCAGGGGTATGCCTGGAACCGCTTAATGGACTATCAGGGCGGCTCCGACCTGTGGGAGACCTGGGGCAGTTATCGGCTGACGTTTCAGCGGACCTCCAGCGGCTGGAAGCTGGACGGGCTGCGCTACTATGCCAAGTACAACCGTGGGAACGAATACGTCCGCACCCACACCCTGGCATAGTTAGAAGGTGGTCTCGTCGCCTCCGCCGCTCTCAAGCTGTATCAGGGCGTGTCTGGCTGTCACCTCGATCTCAGACTATACGTCGCGGCAGGTGGTTGACACGTAGCCCTTGTTTTGATATAATGATCCCCGGTTGACCGGACAAAAAACCAGAATTTTCCGCAGTCACGCTGCTTCAACCCTCGATAGCGCCTGCGATACGCACTCCTTTCCTGACGATTCGGAAGGGCGGTGTTCGTGTCGTGGGCGTTTTTGCGTTTGGAGCGGTTTACGGGAAAGAAAGAGAGACGGGGAATGGAAACAGAGGGGGAAACCCTGGCATGGAACGCTGCGCCCACCCTACCTGGCCTGCGCTTCCGTCATGTCATGGAAGGGGATGCAGCAGCGCTTTTCGGAGTGCATGAACGCTGCGTGGATCACGACCAGGTAGATCGGCTCTCTTCCATCGAATATGCGCCGACCCAGGACGACCTGGCGTATCGCCTGGCCGAAGTCGTCCGGCAGGAGCGGACAGGGAACTGGCTTGTCGCGCAGTTGGGAGAGGATGTGGTAGGTTATTGCCGCATCACCTGGTGGAAGGAAACGGATGGAATGTGGCTCTATCTGACCGTTGGCTGGGTGGTTCCCAACTGGCGCGGCAAGGGCATCGGAACGGCCATGTTGCATTGGGCGGAAGCGCGTATCCGACAACTGGCGCGGGAGCATCCCAATGCGGGCCTCTGGGAGTTCGGCTCCAATGCCACCAACACGGAGAAAGAGGCCACCGCGCTGCTGATACACGCAGGTTATCGTCCCGCTTACACCGTGATGGACATGGAGCTCACCGACTTCTCTCTGGCGCCGCAACCGCGACTGCCGGACGGATTGGAGCTTCGTCCGCTCATGCCGGATTCCTATCGGGCTGTCTGGAACAGCATTCATGCCTCCTATGAGAAGGGGCGTTATAGCGAGGAGCCGACGGAAGCGCGTTTCCGCGCCTACTTTGAGGCTCCGGAACATGACCCGGCTTTATGGCAGGTGGCCTGGGATGGCGATGAAGTCGCCGGGCAGGTACTATGCAAGATTGAGCGTGGACGCGGTGAGGTGTATGAAGTGAGCGTGCGTCCGGCCTGGCGGCGGCGGGGATTGGCACGGGGCCTATTGGCATACGGTCTACATGCGTTGCAACGGCGGGGCGCCCATATCGTGAGGCTCCATACCGTTGCCGAGTTTCCGACGCAGGCCAAAGTCCTCTATGGCAGCGTCGGGTTTCATGTGCGAAAGGAGTTTCCGCGCTATCGCAAGTCAAAGGACATCCCGATCTGAAAGGAGAAAGAGACATGGCCCTGTTGGAAACGGAGAGGCTGATCCTGCGCCCGATGGTTTTAGAGGATGTAGACGATCTCGCCGCCCTCTATGCCGATCCCGAAGTCATGCGTTTCTTCGAAGGGACACGCTCCTGGGAGCTGGCCCGCCAGGAACTGGAGGAGATCATCGGGCAGTATGCCAGGACGGAAGTGGATTTCCTGGCAACCATTTACAAGCAGAACGGGCAGTTCATCGGACGGTGCGGGCTCCTCTGGCAGGTGTTTGATGGCGTTCAGGAGGTGGAGGTCGCCTATATGATTGCCCGCCCCTACTGGGGACAAGGATTGGCGACAGAAGCCGCCCGCGCCCTCAAAGAGCATGGTTTTCGGGATTTCGGGTTTCGCCGCCTGATTTCCATCATTGATCCCAACAACCGCGCCTCCATTCGGGTGGCGGAGAAGAATGGGATGCACTACGAACGACGGGTGGATTTTGAAGGATACGACTGCTCTTTGTATACGGTAAGCAAGGACGAGAACCATCGCCTTCAAAGCGGTCTGTCTGTATGACGGATGAGGACGGAGTATGTGGTCCATTGGGCGCCTGGATAAGACAGAGGTGCAGGCACTTCTCGACAGCATTTCCGGTTTTCAGGGATGGCACGGAGAGTAAAGGAAGGAGAATCGTCACTGCCTTGGGATTGGAAAATGAAGGAGCATGGAATGGGGCCAATATTCAGAGGAAAGTTTGTCGTCACTCCTCCCCTGACGGACGCGCATTGGCAAGCCTTCGACCATTTCAAAGCCGAGAATCATACAGGCACGCCACCCGGGAGGTGTAAATGGGCGGTTGCAGAGAACGGCGCTGCAATCAAGTCGGCAGAAGAAGACAAGAATTACTATTTTCGGGAGTGGATCGTCTATGTCGTCGAGGAGTTGCTCGCTCCGTTAGGTTATGTTCTCTCGGTGGAGGTGACCTGGGAGGGGGATTATGATAATTTTCGCGCGGGCGGCGTGATCTACATTCAGAACAATCGGATCGAGATTGTCGAAGATGAGATCACCAATAGCGGTCCTTCGTGGAATAGAAAACCCCGCGCCTGGCGCGATGGCAAGTACCAGGCAGATGACCTTCGAAAGCAGAATCGTGCCGGCCCGTATGTACTGCAAGCCGGGGAGGGGGTTTCCGGCTTTGGGGCGAGCGTCAAGGCCGGCCGTGTTTCTACGGGTGGCAGCCTGACGCTGATCGAATCGCGCACGAAAGGCGGAGCGCCACTGCATGTCCATGCACGGGAAGAGGAGTACTTTTATGTCATTTGACTGCCACCTAAAGGAGGCAACTTGCCCTCGTGAGTGGAAACAAATCCCCACTCCAGGGCTTCGGGGCTGACTGACTTGCAGCCCACCGTGCATACACACGGCAAAACGTGTCATAGCGAGAGCGAATGTTGATGGCAGCATTCACATCCGCATGACAACACAACCCGCAGGAGGGACAGCAGAAACGGTGCCTCTTTCTCACCCCTCGCTTGTGACAGCGATGACAGGTCTTGGAGGTGTAGGCGGCATTCACGAAGACGACAGGTATGCCCAGCAGTTCCGCCAGAGCCATCAGAGCCTTCTGCAATTGACCATACTGCCAGCGGGACAATCGCCTTCGGAGGCTCTTGCTGCTGCGGTTGCCTTTCTGGATGACTACGCCGTCCTTGTCCTTCTTGGTGCGAAGGGGTTGCGGGAGAGAGTTCAGGTCTTCCAGAACCAGAACTGAGCCTTCCGGCAAGGACATGATCAGCCGTTTCGCGGTAGTTCTGACGAAATCCTTCGTCCGGTTCGAGGACTTGCTGCCCAGCCGTTTGAGTAGCCGTCGGACACTTTTGGTGTCTTGGCGCTCTGCCTTCCGCAGGGCAAGTCGTTTCTGAAGACGTTTTCTCTGTTTGTAGCAGGTTTTGTTTTTCTGTCGATAGTTTTTGCCGGATCGGAAGAAAGCCTTGCCTTCCGCATCGACAGCAGAGAGAGCATTGAGTTCGCCACGATCAATGCCGCAGGGTTGGTCGCCTTGGGGATCGGGCACTTCGAGGGTGAGGACCAGCCTTCCGATCAGACGGCCTCTACGCTCAATGACCAGCAGGGAGTCAAACTCGACCGCCTTTTCAAACCGCTCTTGAAAGTAGGCGGGCACTGTAAAGCAGAAGGATTTCTTTCCTTGCTTGGTCCAGATGCGCAGTTGATTGCTGGGGAAGATTTCGGCATCGCGTCCACGACAACCGATCAGGAAGAGCGCGGTTTTGTTAAGGAACTGGAACGGTTTTTGCGCGGGTTTGCCATTCCTGACTGCGGACCGATAGGCTCCGGCGACACTGCGGATAGCCGAGCAGGTCATTTGTGCCGAGACGATGCCCTTGACATTGTGATAAATCGCCTCTTGAAGGCGAATGGCGGGAAGAGGTTTGCCGTTATTGTAGCAGACAGGGGAAAGTCTCTGTTGGACAGCGGTGTAGTCCTCCAGGATCTGGCGCAAGTCTGGATCATCCGGAAGCAGGAGGGTGATTGTCCGTTGGACATTCATGCTTGAATTATACCAGACAAACGACGATTTGTCAATCTCAATCAAAGGGAATACAAGAGGTTTTTGACGGCATGGTACCTGAGAGAACAAGCCTGGAGCGGAAGACAATTCTCCTGCCACCTAAAGGAGGCAGCCCTTGTCATATTTCTTGTGGACAATTTTCTAGCATTCTTCCAGCAAAGAAGGTACAATATAAACCATTCCATAAACGCGCATCCCCACATGAAGGATAAATATGGCAGCAAACGATCGAATAAAGGTTTCCTCTCAAAATCGACAGGAGCAGGTATGTTTAGATGAATTAAGACCATATCTTCGGCCCTGGAGATGCACTTTTGTTGATCAGCGTGACGATTTTGGCCGTGATGGAGTGGTCCAAATTGTTGATGAAGAAGGGGAGGAGTGTTTCATTATTCCGTTAACGTTCTGGGTACAGTGTAAGTCCTATAAAGGAGCATTCGAGGATAATCATTCGGATTCTATAGAGACCCGGCATCTTGCCTTATGGACCGACCAATTTGCCTTACCCCTATTTCTCGTGATATGGTCGGTAGCCGATCAACAATTTCGCTTCCGAAGTGCTCGTAGCGTTCGAGAAGAATTGGATCGGTCAAATCCTGATTGGAAGGATCAAGCTACCGTATCAGTGCATTATCGCAGGTACGATGGATATTCCACTCCTCAAGCGGCACAATCAGCTATCGTTCGAATGCTCAAAGATGAGATGGACACGAAAGGTGGGGTTGAAACCTTTCATGCCACCCGCAGACGTGTTGTTCTCACAACACTTATCCCAGCGGGTCGTGTAGAGACATCGAAAACAATGCAAGCTGAAGGAAGTAGACCTATCACTCTGGTTGTTGGTGAAGGCTGGTTGCAGGGCGACCTTAACGCATATGAAGTCTCTGCGGATCGCGCTTTAGCAGCAGCGCTGCTTCTTTACGAAGAAGTCTGGGCCCCGATGTGGAGTGTTCGAGTATGTTTAGACTTACTAGGTGAAGATTTAACGTTCGATCTTTTAGAGCGAGAGCGAATCAAACTTTTCACAACAATAGACACTTTTGGCTTTCGATTTGATCGAGGTGCAGTAACCGGAGAATTAGTAAGCATACAACGGCATGAGGATCAAACAATGGAGGTGCAGATCCAACGGCTTCTTGATCCTAAATATGCCCCATCAGTTTCACGAAGATTAACCTCATACATCGTCGCTCCGAGCGAAATACAAATATCACGCGTCCTTGAAATCACCGTAGCTGATCTGAAGCGTGAAAACCTGCGAAAACTCCTTGGTCTTCGCCCTCTCATCGCGGATGAAGAGCCTGCGTGGGATGCTATTCTTGTGAATCGTTTGGCATCCTTCAATTTTTCGCGAACGTTCGGCCAGTTTCTGCGAGCTGATGTGGTTCAGTATGAAGGAGGAATGTCGCGTCTTGCTTCTGAGAAAGATTACGACCTATACGGTCTCAATCGACGCTTTGAAAACATACGGGTATTTGATGCCACATTACGACATTTTGGCGTTCCTGATCTGGGACAACTTCTTCAAAGAATACCATTGCACGAATTAATCGTGCTTTCCGATGGACAGGGGGCTCAGGCATTTCGTGACTGGTTCTGGTCTGAAGCAGCCGCTCTCATTGGTAGCGGTGCAGATCTGACCCGATCGTTTCTTCAACATGTAGAGCATTTAGTCCAGCAAGATCTCCGATCTTTTCGATTTGTCCAGCAGTTGAAGTTGAGATTTTTCCAGCCTTTCGATAGTGGGTATGTACTTGGATGCATTGTCCAACCTAAAGATCCTGCTTTTGCTACCACCGATGCAAAAGGGGAGGAAACCCTTGCTCGGCAGCGGCGAATATATTGTCAATATCGTCAAACCTTGATCAAGGATCAAGTAGGTGGTATCGATCCATATGCAAAATGCCCGTGTGGTTCTGGAGACAAGTATCGCTTTTGCTGTGGGCGCACCTTAGGTTCTTAGTCCAGTAACGAGTAAGTCCACACCGTTGGGTAGAGGAAGGAGAAGACATTGGCAGAGGAATTTACGGAGAACGCTAGGCCGTATGTGCTGCAAGCCGGAGAGGGGGTTCCCGGCTTTGGGGCGAGCGTTAAGGCGGGTCGCATCTCCACGGACGGCGGTCTGACGCTGATCGAATCGCGCACGAAAGGCGGAGCGCCTTTACATGTCCACACACGGGAAAATGAATATTTTTATGTGGTGGAGGGAACGCTTACCGTCCAGTGCGGCGAGCAGAAATTCGAGGCTGGGCCGCGTTCCTTTGTGTTTCTGCCCCGTGGCATCCCGCACAGTTGGGATGTGGTCGGCGAAGAGGCCACCGTTCTGCTCATGACGGTCCCCGCCATGCTGGAGGAGTTCCTCAAGGAGTACCATGAGGCGTTCTCAAAATCGCCGGAAGCCCGAAACCAGGTCACCGAGAAGTTCGGGATCACCTTCTTGCCGGAATCAGAATGAACCTCGAATCCAATCGGCGCTGAGCGTCAACAGGCGCAATCGAAATGAGGAGGACGACGCAGGATGTGGTCGTCGCAACATGAGCAACTGGCGGACAGACGCGGCGTAACAGTCTTATTGAGGCAGGGCGCGTCGCAGGCGCCCTTTTCCGAAGTATTGCGTGGATGGCAGTACGACGCAGACTTCCGCACATTTTTTTGCGCCCTGCTCGCCGATACCCCTTACTCAGCGTTTCGCTGGGAGACCCCGCCCCTCACCTCTGCTAGGGTGAACCGGCCTTTTGAATGCGTCCTGCTGGACAGCCCGGAGTTGGCGGGCGCACCGGACCCGAATGCGTTTGCCGACTACTTGGGCAGTCCGTCGGCGCAGGAGGGCATCGTGTCATTTCCCAATCTGAGCGGTGATGCGATCCTCATTGTCCCCTGCCTAGGCAGTCCGCTGTCCGCTTACAGTCATCTGCGAGCTTTCATTCGGGGAGCGCCCGAACCGCAGCAACAAGCCCTCTGGAAACGGGTGGGAGCGGAGATGGAGCAACGGCTTGGGCCGACGCCGATCTGGCTCAGCACGGCGGGAGCGGGGGTGTCATGGCTGCATGTGCGGTTGGATCAGCGCCCCAAGTACTACGGCTACGCGCCATATCGTGCGCCTGGATAAGACGAACACGAGCGATTCTTCTCGCCGATATTTCCGGTTTTGAGGGAGGGTGCGGAGAGCAAAGGCAGGAGGGCTTTTCAATGGATATTCAAGTGCACCGCGCGGAGTACGAAGACGTGGAGCCTATGCGAGAACTCTACCGCCAGGAAGCCAACTGCCAGATCATCTGCGACTCCCTTCTGAGACGCGGATTGGCCGATCCCTATGTGATCCTTGTAGAGGGACGACAGGCGGGGTATGGAGGCGTTCGGAACAAATATGACATCGGTCGGCTGATGGAGTTCTACACGCTGCCCCACCTGCGCGGCAGCGCGCAGGATCTGTTTCGGGAACTGCTCGCCGTCAGTCAGGCCACGGAGATGGAAGCCCAGACGAATATGCCGTTGATGCTGACCATGCTCTATGACTGCGCAACGGACATCACCGAGGCAAGTATCCTGTTCCAGGATGCGTTTACCACCCAGCTTACCTGCCCCGGCAGCGTGTTCCGGCGGTCCAGCCCGGAAGACGCGGCTTCGATCTTTCCGCACAAAGATGAGCCGGTGGGTGATTGGATCGTGGAAGCGCAGGGTGCTGCCGTGGCGACGGGCGGATTCCTCTGCCATTATAATCCGCCCTATGGGGATGTCTTTATGGAAGTTTCCGAACCGGCCCGGCGACAGGGGTTCGGCAGCTATCTGGTGCAGGAGGTAAAACGGGTCTGTTACGAAGCGGGCAAGAAGCCTGCGGCGCGGTGTAATCCCGCCAATATGGCGTCGCGCCGGACCCTACAGAAGGCGGGCTTTCTGCCGTGCGGGCGCATGCTGGTGGGGAGAGTAGCGCACTGAAATCATGCGTGATCTCCCTGCCCTCAAACTTTAAGATCCTTTAAAGGGAGGGGACGGGCAGGGAGTTCTGGGCTTCGAGGACGGCCAGAGCCGTCAGGTTGATGATGTCCTTGACTTCATCGCCGCGCTGGAGGATGTGGACCGGCTTGCGCATCCCCACCAGGATCGGGCCGACCACCTCGGCGTCCGCCAACTGCTGCACCAGTTTGTAGCCGATGTTGCCCGCCTCCAGGCTGGGGAAGATGAGAATATTCGCCGCCGCGCCCAACCGGTTGAAGGGATAGGTCTCGTTGAGCATCTCCTCGATGAGGGCTGTGTTGGCCTGCATCTCGCCGTCCACATGGAGGTCGGGTTCGCGGCGGCGCAGGAGTTCGACGGCGGCGCGCACTTTCTCGGCACGGGGGTGGCGGACGCTGCCGAAGTTGGAGAAGCTGAGCATGGCGATGCGTGGCTCAATATCGAACCCCTGCGCCAGCCGGGCCGTAAGGATCGCGATCTCCGCCAGCGTCTCCGGGCTGGGGTCGATATTGACCGTAGTATCCGCAAAGAAGAGGACCCGATGCCGTGTCGTCACCAGATAGACGCCTGCCGCCGTGCGGGTGTTCGGCGCAGTACGGATGATCTGGAGCGGCGGGTGCAGGCCGTCCGAGTAGTGCGAAGTCAAGCCGGAGATCATGCCGTCGGCGTCGTGCTGCTCCACCATCACTGAGGCGAAGTAGTCCGGCTTGAGGATCATCTCGTCCGCCTCACGCTGCGTGACCCCCTTCCGCTGGCGCAGGACATGCAGTCGCTCCGCATACCGGCTCCGCTGCTCCGCCTCCGCGGGGTCGATCACCTGAATGCCATAGAGGTTCAACTGCATGGCCGTCGCCTTGCGGGCAATGACCTCGGCATTGCCCAGCAGGATGGGATAGGCCAGTTTCTCCTCGACCAACTGGTGCGCGGCGCGGATCATCTTCTCCTGCTCGCCCTCCGCCAGTACGATCCGCTTCGGATCGGCCTTCGCCTTGTTGAAGACGATCCGCATCATCTCGCGGGATTTGCCCAGCCGGGCCTCCAACTGCTCGCGATAGCGGTCCAGGTCGAGCTGGATGCGGGCGACCCCGCTCTCCATGGCCGCCCTGGCGATGGCGGGCGCGACCGAGAGGAGGATACGGGGATCGAGCGGCTTGGGGATCAGGTATTCCGGGCCGAAGTGCAGGGAGGAGAGCCCATATGCCTTCACCACGGCGTCGGGCACGTCCTCACGGGCCAGGGCGGCCAGCGCCTGGGCGGCGGCTACCTTCATCGGCTCGTTGATCTCGGTGGCGCGGGCATCCAGCGCCCCCCGGAAGATAAAGGGGAAGCCCAGCACATTGTTGACCTGGTTGGGATAGTCGGAGCGCCCGGTGGCGACGATGGCGTCCGGGCGGGCGGCCTTGGCCGTCTCATAGTCGATCTCCGGGTCGGGGTTCGCCAGCGGGAAGAGAATGGGGTGCGGCGCCATCGTTGCGATCATCTCCGCCGAGACGATCCCGCCCGCCGATAGCCCCACGAACACATCGGCTCCGACCAGCGCGTCCGCCAGGGTCCGCGCCTCGGTCTCCTGTGCAAACTCCTTTTGGGCCGGGTCGGGCGGAGGGGTACGGTCGGGGCGCACCACGTCGTGAATATCGCTCATTAAGATATTCTCATGCCGTGCGCCCAGCAGGCAGTAGAAGCGGGCCGACGCGATGGCTGCCGCCCCCGCTCCGCTGAAGACGATCCGTACCTCTTCGATCCGCTTGTTCACCAGCTCCAGCGCATTGAGCAGGGCCGCCCCAGAGATGATCGCGGTGCCGTGCTGATCGTCGTGCAGCACCGGGATCCGCATCTCCCGGCGCAGGCGCTCCTCGATGTAGAAGCACTCCGGGGCCTTGATGTCCTCCAGGTTGATGCCCCCGAAGCTCGGCTCCAGCAGTTTCACCGCCTGAATGAACTGATCGGGGTCCTGCGTGTCCAGCTCCAGGTCGATGGCGTCCAGGTCGGCGAAGCGCTTGAACAGGAGCGCCTTGCCCTCCATCACCGGCTTTCCCGCCAGCGCCCCGATGTTGCCCAGGCCCAGCACGGCGGTGCCGTTGGTGATGACCGCAACCAGGTTGCCCTTCGCCGTGTAGCGAAAGGCGTCGTCCGGGTTCTTCTGAATGGCGCGGCAGGGTTCGGCGACCCCCGGTGTGTAGGCCAGCGCCAGGTCGCGTTGGGTGAGGCAGGGTTTGGTCGGGACGATCTCCAGTTTGCCGTGCGGCGGGCGCTCGTGGTACTCCAGGGCTTCTTGTTTGAAAGGTGTCATATATTTCCGTTGGCTTCCACTATGGTGCGACCATAGACGGCCTCGCGCAGGCCGGTGATATAGCCGATAGCAAGCAGGCGTCCGACGTTCGAGTAGCAGGGCTGATCGTTGCTGTCGCCCTCCATCGTCGGCACATGGTCGGGGCGCAGTACGCCCTCGAAACCGATGTCCTGATACGCGCGCATACAGGCCAGCATGTCGGTCTGACCGGCTTCGTGGAAGGTCTCCACAAAGTGGTCGGGCGTGCCGCGCACGTCCCGGAAGTGGACAAAGTGGATGCGCTCCTGTCGCCCGAAGTGGCGGATCACGTTGGGGAGGTCGTCGGTCATCAAGGTGAAGTTGCCCTGGCAGAGGGTGAGGCCATTGTAGGGGCTGGGGGCCAGGTCCAGCACGCGCTGAAACGCCTCCACGCTCCGCATGATGCGTCCGATGCCCCGGATGGGCGAGAGGGGCGGGTCGTCGGGGTGGAGCGCCAGCTTGACACGTGCCTCCTCGGCTACCGGCAGGGCCTGCTGGAGGAACCAGGCGAAGTTCTCCCAGAGGCGCTCCTCCGACACCTCGCCGTACTCCGTGAGCGGTTCGTTTCGCAGCGTCGCATGGTCGTAGCCGGTGACGAGCGCGCCGCCGCGCGCCGGGATCGTGGTCGCGGTGCGCAGCCAGCCGAAGACCGCCATAAAGTTGTAGCAGATCACCGGAATTTCCAACTTGCCCATGTTCCGCAGCAGGGTCTGGAACCAGGCGACCTCCTCCTCCCGGCCCGGCAGGCCCAGCCGGATCTTCTGCATGGGCGGGCTGCTCTCGATGACGGCCAGCGTAAAACCCGCCTCCTCGAACTGCGCCTTCAGCCGCGTCAGCGGGCCGAGATCCCAGGGGCGCTCCGCGCCGCCCTCATCCAGCGGCAGCCGCCCCACCGCATGGTTTACCCCGGCCTGGCGCACCAGCTTCCATAGCAAGTTGGGCTCCGGGGGCAAATACTCCGCGATTTGAATCATTAATTTGCTTCTTCCTACGGTTCACCCCATGTCTGGGCTACCCGACGGAACGGTGCTCAAGAGTACAGGAGGGATACCGTTATATGGCGCTGAGCTGGCGGAGGCGGCGTTCGCTGAGGATAAGGATCTCCCTGCCCTCGCGACGTATGGCCTTGCTCTCTTCCAATCGCCCCAGCATCTTGTTGAGGGTGGCGCGGGTGGTGCCGATCTGTTGGGCCAGCTCACCCTGAGAGATGCTGCCGACGATACGTTTGCCCACGGGTGCATCCTCCGCCGGCATTTTCAAGAGCTGGGCGGCAAGGCGCCCGAGGACGTCGAGTTTCTGCAGTTGCTTGAGCTGGTCGGCGGCCTCCTGGAGGCGCTCGGCCAGGTTTGCCATGATCCGCAAGGCGAGGTGAGGCGATTTTTCCAGGCAGCGCAACAGATCGTCGTGGTGGAGCATGAGCACATCGCAGGTATCGGCGGCGACGGCGTCCGCCATACGCGGACGGTTGTTGAGCATTGCCAGCTCCCCGATCGATTCGCCTGGCCCGCGCTGTGCGATATGGACGGTCTCGCCGGAAGCCGTGACCGTCTGAATATTGACGTGGCCGCTAAGGATGATATAGAGCGTATGGCCCGGTTCCCCCTCATAAAACAGCGATGCACCGGCTTTGTAGCGCTTTCGATGGCTATGGGAGGCGAGCGTTTCCAGCATCCTCTCGTCTCCATCCGCAAACATAGGTATCTGGCGCAGCAGTGTGATCGGACTGGATGGCAGCATCGGCGATCTCTCCTGAGTGGCGATGCACTCTGCTTCCACACAGGGATCGAATATTCCTGCCGGCCAACTGCGCATTTGTTCAATCCGCATCGCGACCGGCGGGGTCCGATTACCGCTCGAAAGCGCAGGCGGAAAAAGAAGCATGAATCTCTGTACGCAATGTCGAATGTAGAGCGACAAACACACGGACAAGGGGGCCGGTAACCGTATGCTACGCACGATTGTGAACGGGGGTGGGCTGGGCCTGATGGCTGCGCTGCTCCTCTGCGCCACGGGCGGCGGAGGGCGCAACACGGGAACACAGACGACATCACCACGGGAAGATACATCCTGCGCACTGGCGCAGACGACGCGCGCGGGGAGTAAGGGCAAGATGGACAGAGAACTGGTCTATATAGGAACCTACACGGAGGGGGAGAGCAAGGGCATCTATCTCTTTGAACTGGATATGGCGACGGGGGCGTTGACGCCGAAAGGAACCACGGCCGTTACGGGCAGCCCCTCCTTCCTGGCCCTTGCGCCGAACCACAAGTACCTCTACGCCTGCAACGAATCCGCCAGCTTCCATGGCACGCAGGATGGCGCGGTCTCCGCCTTCGCCATCCATAAGAACGGCGACTTGACCTTTATCAATCAGGTCTCCGCAAAGGGGTCCGGCCCGTGCCATGTCTCGACAGATGCTAAGGGCAAATACCTCTTTACCGCCAACTACGGCAGCGGCAGCGTGGCGGCGTTTCCCATTCACGCCGATGGCAGCCTGGGGGAGGCGACCGGCTTTGTCCAGCATGTGGGTTCGAGCGTGAACAAGTCGCGGCAGGAGGGCCCCCACGCCCACTCGATGGTTGCGGACCCCACGGGCAAATATGTTCTGGCGGCGGACCTGGGCCTGGACAAGATTCTGGTCTATAAGCTCGATGCCAACAAGGGTACGCTCCTGCCCAACGATCCGCCCTTCGCCAGGGTCGCTCCGGGCTCTGGGCCGCGCCATATCGCCTTTTCGCGGAACGGCAAGTACGCCTATGTCATCAATGAGATGGGGATGACCATCATCGCGTTTGCCTACGATGGCGCACACGGCAAACTGACGGAGATCCAGACTGTCTCTACCCTCCCCGAGGGCGCTTCCGGCGACGACGACTCGACCGCCGAAGTCGAGATGCACCCCTCCGGCAAGTTCCTCTATGGCTCCAACCGGGGGCGCCACACCATCGCCATCTTTGCGGTGGACGAGGCGACCGGCAAGCTCCGCTATATCGGGGAGCAGGGCACCGAGGGCAAGACGCCGCGCGGGTTCAATATCGATCCCACCGGGACCTTCCTGATTACCGGGAACCAGGATTCCGGCAATGTGGTCGTCTTCCGCATCGACCCGCAGACCGGCGCGCTAACGCCGACCGGGCAGAGCGTCGAAGTGCCCAAGCCCGTCAGCGTCGTCTTCCTGCCCGAAACCCACTGAGCGTAACGGCTCGCTCCGCGTTGCTCTTCGGATGAGGTAGAAACCATGCAACAGCAACAACAGATCCCGCAGGAGGAGACAACGCTAACCTGCGTGCCCCGCGCCGATCCCGGTGAGAGTCTCCGCCAGGAGGAAGGCGTTCAGGAGCGCACAGAGGAGGCTCAGCAAAAGGATCGCAAGGGTACTGTGATGGTCGGCATCGGCTATCTTAGCCCGTCTGCCGGCATGAGACAGGGCAAGGCGCAAGAGAGCTTACCACAGGAGGAGAAAACGCTGGAGGAGCACCTTGCGATCCTTCGGGAGGAGGTCCGGAAGCGCAAAAGGCGTATCTACACCGGTATCCTGGCGATGTTTACCTACTATATCGTAGTGATCACCGTCGCCGTTCTTCTGAAGATGGGATGGCTGATGAGTTGGCTGGGGATTTTCGGCGCGGTTTTGGCGGGGTTGTTTGTGATCAGCCAGAAGCAGAAAGACGCCATTGAGGCGCTTACCGAGTGGGAGGACATACGCGCGGTCGGCGCTCTGGCCGAGGCCCTGGACTATAAAGACCGATACATGGTCACCGGGACACGGAACGCCGGCTCCAGGGCGGAATATCGGGTGGACTATCAGGATGGGTATATTTACGATAAGATCAAGGCCTGCCTGATCAGACTGCTTCCCAAATTGCAGTCCAGCGATGCCGACCTGTTAAGCGCGGAGCAGCGTGGCAGCCTGTATCGGGCATTGAACGGCCAGGATACCCAACTCTCCCTCGCCATTCTGAAGGCGTTCCAGCAAGTGGGAGACCTCCATGCATTGCCTGTTGTGGAGAAGCTAGCAAGAGGGGAAGGCAGGACGGCGCAGAACATTGAATTGCAACAGGCGGCGCAGGAGTGTCTGCCTTTTCTTATCGCGCGCATCGAGAACGAACGGGAGCAGCATCAGTTGCTGAGGGCCTCGGGCAGCAGCGCTGCCGCGCCGGATACCCTGCTGCGACCGGCCTCCGGAGCAGGGCAGGCGGAGGCTCACGAGCTGTTGCGTGCCGGTCTCCCGGAATCGCCAGTACAGACCCCGGTGCAGAACAGAGAGGAGTAGTATGGTGAGGAGGTGGGAAGGAGGGCGCTTGGAGTTGCTGGGCGTGGTCTGCACGCTTGCCGGGCTGGCGGCGCTGGCCTGGGCCGATCCGCCTGCCCCGCAATCCACGGATTTGAAATCCCCTGCCCCACTCTCCGCACAAGCCGCCGAGGCAAACCGGCAGTTTTGGGCCTTCCTGCCGTTGCAGCATGCCGCGCCGCCGGAGGTAAAGCATGCGGCCTGGGTGAAGACGCCCATAGACCGCTTCCTGCTGGCGCAAATGGAGGCGAAGGGCCTACAGCCCAACGCGGAGGCGGAGCGGCGCACGCTGATCCGGCGCGTCACCTTCGATCTGATCGGCCTCCCGCCGACCCCGGAGGAGGTCGATGCGTTTGTTGCCGACCCCGCGCCCGATGCCTACGAGCGCCTGGTGGACCGTCTGCTGGCGAACCCGCACTTCGGGGAGCGCTGGGGCCGGCACTGGCTGGATCTCGTGCGCTATGCCGACAGTGACGGCTTCGAGGCGGACCGCGACCGGCCCAACGCCTATCCCTACCGCGATTTCATCATCAAGGCGTTCAATTCCGATATGCCCTACAACCGGTTTGTGCGCTGGCAACTGGCGGGCGACGAACTGGCGCCCGGCGACCCGAATGCCTGGGCCGCGACCGGCTTCGGGACCGCCGGGGTCCATAGCGTCTTCACGGTCGCCAACGAGGGCACTCCGCTCGAACGCGAGCAGATGCGCTACGACGAACTCGACGACATGCTGGCGACCACCGGGGCCGCCTTTCTGGGCCTGACGGTCGGCTGCGCCCGCTGCCACGACCACAAGTTCGACCCGATCACGCAGGAAGACTACTACGGCTTGCAAGCCATCTTCGCCGCCATCGACCGCACGGACAAGGCGTATGACGCTGACCCGGCGGTCGCGGCGCGACGAGCCGAACTGACGGCGCGACGGGATACTGCCCGGACCACGATTGCCAGGGCGCTGGCCGAAGCTCTGGCCTGGGGGGGCAACGGATTGACGGGCCGAGTGACAGATGTCGGAACGTTGAAGGCGGCGATGTCGGACAAGGCG
>DATGIG010000705.1:0-7512 GCA_035295825.1 Chthonomonadaceae bacterium
CTTCATCGGCCTGTTCGCCCTGGCCGCCCTCATCGGCCACCTCTTTGTGCGCATCGCAGCGAGCGGGACGGCCCCCCATCCGGCGCTCATCCTGCCCACTGCGCTCACCTTTGTGCTCATAGCATTGGGCGGGTTGTGCGCGCGCCCGGATCGCGGGGTCGTTCTGGTCATTACGGCGGACGCCCTCGGCGGCGACGTGGCCCGGCGCCTGCTGCCCGCCGCCCTGGTGGTCCCTCCGCTGCTCTGCATCCTCTGCTACCTGGGCTATACCGCCCGCTGGTACGACGCGGGGTTCGGGCTGGCCGTTCTGACCACCCTGAATAGCGCCGTGCTCACGCTCCTTATCTGGAGGACGGCGGGCGCGCTCAACCACACGGATGCACAGCGCCGAGCCACAGAAGCGCAGCGCAACGCGCTGAACGCGGCCCTGCAGGAGGCCCATGCGTTTCGCGAGAAGGTGATGGACAGCGCCGTGTTCGCCGTCGTCGCCCTGGATCGGGAAGATCGGTTCATGCTGGTCAATCGGTGCATGGCTGAAATGAGCGGCTATACCGTCGAGGAACTCCTCGGTCAGCCCTTTACGCTGCTGTCGCCCGCCGACAGCCCGGAAATTACGGTCGCGCGCCTCCAGGTCACGCAGCAAGTGGGAGCGCCCGTCCACCATGTGGAGACGCCCCTGCTCCGTAAAGATGGCTCCCAGGTGACCGTCGCGTTCGGTTGGTCCGCGCTTTTTTCGGAAGGCGAGATCACCGGGATCGTCGGCACGGGGGAGGATATTACCGAACGCAAGCGCCTCGAAGAGCAACTGTTTCAGGCCCGCAAATTGGAGAGCATCGGTCGGTTGGCGGGCGGCGTGGCCCACGACTTCAACAATCTGCTCACTGCCATCCTCGGCTATGCGGAGTTGATGGAGATGGACATCCCCGCCGATAGCGATCTGGCGCACTCCGTCCGCCAGATCCAGCAAGCGGGGGAGCGCGCCGCCGGCCTGACCGGCCAGTTGTTATCGTTTGCGCGCCGCCAGGTGATCGAACCGAAGCTGGTCAACCTCAATGAACTGATCCTCAACCTGAATACGATGCTGCAGCGCCTGATCGGAGAGCATATCACCCTGCTGATGCAGCCCGCCCCCAACCTGTACGCCGTCTGCATCGATCCCAATCAGTTGGAGCAGGTCCTCATCAACCTGGTCGTCAATGCCCGTGACGCGATCCCCCTCGAAGGCGGCAAGATCATCGTCGAAACCGGCAATGTCACGCTGGACGCCGAGTATGCCCGCCGACATGATGGGGTGACGCCGGGAGAGTACGTCATGCTGGCGGTCAGCGATACCGGCAGCGGCATAGATGAGGCCATACAATTGCATATCTTCGAGCCGTTCTACACGACGAAAGAGCGGGGAAGAGGCACCGGGCTGGGGCTGGCGACCGTCTATGGCATCGTGAAACAGGCCGGAGGACATATCTGGCTCTACAGCGAAGCCGGTCAGGGCACGACCTTCAAGATCTACCTGCCCCAGGCGGCCGAAACGGCGGTTGCGGTCGTCACTACCGCCCCTGCTACCGCGCCGAAGGGCGGCACGGAGACGCTGCTGGTGGTGGAGGATGAGAGTGCCGTCCGCGCCCTGACGACCGCCGCGCTAAGCGGGCTGGGGTACCATGTGCTGGATGCCGCCGACGGCGCAACGGCGCTCCGGATCGCGAGCGAGTATGAGGGCGAGATCACGCTGCTCATCACGGATGTGGTGATGCCCCGGATGAGCGGCAAGGAGCTTGCGGAGCGCTTGCAGGCTATACGTCCTGACCTCCAGGTCCTGTATGTTTCGGGCTACACCGAGAATACCATCGTGCATCACGGTGTACTGGAGCCGGGCATCGCCTTCCTCCACAAGCCGTTCACCCTATCGGCGCTGTCGCGTAAGGTGCGGGAGGTGCTGAATAAAAATTTAATTACCCCTTGACGACAATTGTCTTCACATGATATAATGCACTATCAAGGACGGCCTACTCATGTCGTCCTTCTCTTTCGACCGCAGTGACGACAATTGTCTTCACCACAACGAGAGAGCGTTCGTAAATCTGTCGCTCAGGGAGGGATCGTATATGCGCAAACCAACGGTGGGAAATCAGGAGATGGAGGTGCTGCGGTTTGTGGCGGAACACGCACCCATCTCCACCGGGGAGGTTGCCCGGCAATACGGCGAGCCACACGGCCTGGCGCGCGGCACGATCATCAAAATGATGGAGCGTCTGGAGAAGAAGGGGTATCTGACCCGCCAGCAAGTCGAGGGCGTCTACCAGTATATGCCGAGCGTGCCCAAGCAGGAGCTCTGGCAGAACCTGATGCGGGACTTTGTCGAGAAGACCTTCAAGGGTTCCGTATCCCCGATTGTCGCCTATCTCACCCACACCCGACAGGTCTCGGAGGAGGACCTGGAGGAGCTGGGCAAGCTAGTGGACGAAATGCGCGCCAACAAAGAGAGGGAGCAACCATGAACGCAAGCTGGAGTGCGATGCTGTCCGGTTGGACGGCGCTGTGGGAAGCGAGCATGTGGCGGGCCTGCTGGCAGGGAGGCGTGGCGATCCTGCTGGTCTGGGCGCTGTGCCGCGCGCTGCCGCGCCTCTCTCCCCGTGTGCGCTGCTGGTTCTGGCGTCTGGCCTATCTGAAGCTGATGGTCGCACTGTTCTGGGCCACCCCCATCGACATTCCGCTGCTGCATCCCTCTGCGCTCCCTCAAGTGAGCGTCGCACAGGCTGCGCCCGAAAGCGATGGCCCGGCGTTTCACCTGCCGTCCCGCCATGGCGCCCAGACACAGAGCGCACCGGCGAAGGCTCCGCAGACTTCCAAGCTTCCCCTCATTGTGCTGCTGCCCCTGGCATGGCTGCTGGGCGTGATAGGATTGTGCGCAAGCATTCTACGGGAGCGGCGGGCGGCCCTGCGGCAAACCCACTGCGCCCCGCTCGATCCCCGGCGCTATCCGGAACTGACCGCCGAATTTGCAGCCCTGTGCCTACGCATCGGTATCCGGCGTCCGGTCGCGCTGCTGGTAACTGATGTCAGCGCAGGCCCGCAGGTGTTCGGCGTGTTGCATCCGGCGATCCTGCTGCCCTCGGCGCTGCTGGCGGAGCAGGACCCCGCCCGGCTGCAGGCGATCCTGATGCACGAACTTGCGCACATCCGGCGGCGTGACCTGCTCTGGAACTGGCTTCCCGCCCTGGTGCACACACTCTTCTATTTCCACCCGCTGGTATGGCTCGCCAACCACGAATGGCAGCTTGCACAGGAGACCGCCTGCGACGAGATGGCCGTTCTGACCACCCGTACCGATATCGCCGACTATGGGGAGACGCTGGTACAGATGGTCGCACAGAACCGGAGGTTCCAAACACGCGGGCTGGCATCCCTCGGCATCGCCGAATCGCCCCAACTCTTAAAAAGGAGGTTACGCGCTATGCAATCTCTTCGCCCCGTTTCGCCCCGCAGGCTCATTCTCACGGGCGCTGTGAGCATCCTGATCGGTACTCTTGGGATCATCCCCTGGCAGGTGGTAGCCCAGCAGGGACCGAAACCGATCCTCTTCGCATCCAACCGGGCGGACGCCAAGCAGTTCAATATCTTCTCCATGGCTCCGGATGGCTCGCATGTGGTCCGATTGACGCATGGCACGGAAAAGAGCATGGAAATGGACCCGGTCTGGTCGCCGGACCGAAAGCGGATCGCCTTTACGGTCGTGGAGGGAACGGGACCGGAGGGCGTGGTGAAGAGCGATCTCTATGTGATGAACGCGGATGGCTCCGAACGCCACAAACTGACGGAGAGCCGTCTTGCGATGCTGGCGATGGCGCCTGCCTGGTCGCCGGATGGCAAGCAGATCGCGTACAACCTGGCTGTGCCGAGCGAGAATGAGAATCCGTTCGGGATCGCAAAGCTCAATATCATGGATGCCGATGGAAAGAACGTGAAGGAGATCGGAGAGGGTTTCTGGCCGCAATGGTCGCCGGATGGCAAGAAGATCGCCTACTCGGTCATTCCACCGGGTAAGGACGACATCGTTTCCAAGCCCAGCCTCTATATCATGGATGCGGACGGCGCCAACGCGCACAAGGTGGCGGACCATGCCATGCAGGGCGCCTGGTCGTCCGATGGCAAGCGCCTGCTATACGCCTCGATTGAGCACGATGAAGGCCAGCCGAACCTCGTTGTGAGCGAGGCAGACGGCTCCCGACCGCACCGAATAACCAGTGCACCCGATACCGGCGGCGTCGGCCCGCAGTGGTCTGCGGACGGCAAGCAGGTCTTCTTTACCAAGATCTGGGACCCCACGAAAGGGCTGGCGCAAAACTCGCAGATCTACCGGATGGATGCGGATGGCAGCCATCGCGTCGCCCTGACCAAGGGAAACGCACCGGACTATCTTGGCAGCGCTCCCGGCGTCTTCCTGATGGTCGGCTGGATAGACCACCTGCTAGGAACCAATGCGGCACACACGCTTTGAACGGCGTCCGCCTAACACAGACGATACGCTCTGCCGCCTCGTTACCCATAACTTTGCGCAAGGGAGTTTACTCCCTTGCGCAAACCCCCTTCACTTCTTGACTCTCCTTGACGCCCACTCGCCTGTCTGGTATCATGCTTTCCATAGTGGCAAAGGACTGCATTGCCTGAAGGGAAAGCCGGTGACACAGCACTCTGTTCGCATCTTCAAATATCTGGAATCCCTCGATGCGTTCGTCGTGACTGACGAGTATCGGCGTATCGCAGAGCGCCTGGGGTTGACCGAATGGCATCCTGCAGTCTGGATAGGGCGTCTATTTGCGCTCGACAACGACTATGGAGAGCACTGGTTCGACAATTGGGAGCTTCGAGAGGCGCTGTCGGAGCCGGCGTTGAAATTGGGCGTGGATTCCAACGACCTGATGATCATTGCTCCGGATCGGTTGGCAGACGGCCGGGATGGGCCTTGCCATCCTCCGGAACTGCGGAAACGGTTCTGGACGGACGTTCTCAAATCCCTGGAGTTGAGCTACGACTTGCTGTTCGAGAAAGCCAGACAGTGGAATGCAGAGGCAAAAGAGAGGGTTCCGGAAGATTATATCAAAGATCTGGAAGAGCGAATCCTGGAGATCCAACGCGATTTGTAGGAGGATTTACCCATGAGCAAACACAAGCGATGGATGATACTCGTGGCAGTGATACTGCTATTTGGAACGACGGTATGGATCATACGCCGTTCCATTCCTCCTGCATATAACCTGCTGAGCCGTGCCACCAAAGTGGCGGATGTACAGGACTCACTGTCTTACACCTGGCTTTCGAGCAACGAACTGTTGGTGAAGACAAACACGAATGAGACCTCGCGCGTGCTGACATCCTGGTCAGGATATCTGGATCTGATAGATACCCGGACTGGCACGCGCACACGGATGGCAGGCTTGTCAGAGGCACTCTTGCAACATCGCGGCCATTATAATCCCATCGGCCCGTGGGGATTTCAACGCTCGCCGGACGGTCAGTGGCTGCTCTGGACAAGAAATGATCCCTCCGATGGCGGACTATATCCGGTAGCCGCACGGACGGATGGTTCACAGTACCAGGAGTGGAAAGTAAGCGCGGACTCCCAGCGTGATTGGGTGGATGGACACCGATGGGTCTCCTCGGTCATGCTCAAACAGACGAAATACCTGATCATCCATGATGCTGCGCGACCACAAGCAGACCGTACACTGCCCGAGGCATCTCCGGAAGCGCAGGCCCTGCTTACGCCCAGGATGGAGACGCAAGAGCCACTGCTTAGCGCCCATCAGGAACAGAATAGTACTCAGAACGTTGTTCTCGATGTTATCATGCAACCAACCGGCAGCGCTCCGAACCTGCCTCCCAAACAGATAGATATCGTCCGCTTCCCCTTGGAAGCCGTAGTACTTAAAATCCTACCAAACCCTCAAAACACACAGATCGCACTCCTGGTCAACGAAACGGATACCCCACCAGCCTATGCAACCCTCTTGCACCGCTTGATCCCTGCTTATACGTATAAGGTTCAGCCGGTCGAGCGGCTCTGTATCTACCGCCTGGATAAAAAAGAGCTATACGAGGTCGGTCGTATAAACCATCCCCTGCGTGCGTCTTCCCTATCTCTGGATCTGACCGATGCCTCCTGGCTACCGGACGGGAAGCACATCGAATTCCTCTACAAGAACGCCGTCTATATCGTCACCGTAGAATAGCGATACCCTACATTTGTCTGAATCACGGATTAATCGGATGACACAGAGGACACGGATTAAACCCGTTTCCACCGAGAGCGCATCCGTGAAATCCTTTAATCCGTTTAATCCGTGATTCAGACAGCATCCCCGTTCAGAGAAACATTGACAACTTGATAGTCAATATGTTAACATTTAGCCTGGGATTGGGATCGGCATTCTACGGTTCACGAAGGAGGCGGAAATATGCCCGAACGTGCGGCGGCGGATAGGGATGCGCTGCTGGTCTACAATGTGTTGCGGACGCACAGCGCGCTCACGCCCTATATTGATCGGGGGCTAAGGGAGCTGAACCTCACCGGAGCGCAATTGAATACGCTGCTGGTGCTGCGCGATGCTGGAGCGGAGGGACTGCCCTTGAGCGAGATCGGACGGCATCTGGTGGTTACCAAGGCCAACGTGACGGGAATGATAGACCGCCTGGAGCGCGAGGGCCTGGTACAGCGCGACAGCCATACCGACCGCCGCATCACCTTAGCGAAACTCACCGAGAAGGGCGCGGCCCTCCTGGAGGAGGCCCTGCCACGCCACCGGCAGTTGCTCTCGGATCTGCTGGGCGGCCTGACAGATGCAGAGAAAGAGCAACTCATCGGGCTACTGACCCGATTGCGGCGCGGGGTGCGGGAGACGCAGCAGGCGGGAGGGTCTTGATGGCGGAAGGCGTTGGCGGGGGTTGGCAGGGACCGGAGCGGAGCCTGGGAGGGCTATCGCGCACGTTCGGCCTGCATGACAAGCAGATCGGGACGGCCGGTGAGCTGCCCGTGAAGATCGAGCGGGAACAGTTGCGGCGCGTCGCCCACTACTTCGCTCCCTACGGGCGGCAGTGGCTTGTCATCTTCCTATGCATCGCCTCTGTCGCCAGTCTGGGCGTGCTGCCTCCGCTGGCCGTACGGGGCATCCTCGACCAGGCCATCCCCCAGCGCAATATGTCGCTGCTCCTGCTCTATGTGGGGGCGATCATCGGATTGACGACGCTCACCGGCCTGATCGGCGTCCTGCAGAACTATCTCAATGCCCGCGTGGGCGAGAGCATTATCTTCGACCTCCGCAACGCCCTCTTTCAACACCTCCAGAAGATGTCGCTCCCCTTCTACACCACCACACGCGCCGGGGAGATCGTCTCGCGCATCAACAACGACGTGGCCGCCGTTCAGAGCATAGCGACCGCGACGCTCATCGCCATCGTCAGCAATATCCTGACGGTGATCGCCACGGTGACCGTGATCTTCGCCATGAACTGGCGATT
>DATGIG010000706.1:0-5484 GCA_035295825.1 Chthonomonadaceae bacterium
CTGCGCCATCGCCTGCAGCGCCACCGGGATCTCGAAGCTCCCCGGAACGTGGACGACCCGCACCTCCGCCATATCCGCCCCATAGCGGCGCAATGTTTCCAGAGCGCCCTCCAGCAGCGCCTTGGTGATGAACTCATTCCAGCGGCTCACCACGATCCCGAACTGCAGCCCCGCCGCCGTCATCTGCCCCTCTACCTTTTCCGGCATGTCCGCCCGCTCCTCCCTCTCACGCCCAATGCCCTATGAAGGAGATTCTCCCTCTTCGCTCGCATCTCCTTCTTCCTGGAGCGTTTCTAGCGGAAGAATATGCCCCATTTTCTCCGCCTTGGTCTGGAGGTAGCGCAGGTTGTGCGGGTTCGGCTTGACCGGGAGAGGGACCCACTCGGTGATCTCCAAACCATAGCCCTCCAATCCCGCTACCTTTTTCGGGTTGTTGGTCATAAATCGGATCTTCTTCAGGCCCAAATCCGTCATTACCTGCGCCCCGATACCGTAATCCCGCAAATCCGCCTTAAATCCCAGCATCTCGTTGGCTTGCACCGTATCTGCCCCCTGTTCCTGAAGGGCATAGGCGCGGAGCTTATTGATCAACCCGATCCCGCGCCCCTCCTGCTCCAGATAGATCAGCGCGCCCCGGCCCTCCTCCGTAATCATCGAGAGCGCCCTGTGCAGTTGGCTGCCGCAATCGCAGCGGAGCGAGGCCAGCAGGTCGCCGGTCACGCAGGAGGAGTGGACGCGTACCAGCGCCGGTTCGCCATCCGACAGGTCGCCCTTCACCAGGGCGATCACATGGTTCGGCTCGACGCTGGCGGTATAGGCCACGACGGTGAACGTACCATACTTCTCCGTAGGCAGCGTTATGGTCGCCACCCGCTCGATCAGCCGCTCCGTCCGCCGCCGATAGGCGATCAGGTCCGCCACCGTAATGATCTTCAGGTCGAACCGCACCGCCAGCGCCTCCAACTCCGGCATCCGCGCCATCGTGCCGTCGTCGCCTACGATCTCACAGAGCACGCCGCAGGGCTGAAACCCGGCCAGCCGGGCCAGATCTACCGTCGCCTCCGTATGGCCGGCCCGCTTCAGCACGCCGCCCTCTACGGCCTTCAGGGGGATGATATGCCCCGGTCGCGCCAGGTCGGACGCTTTCGCGTTCGGATCCACAAACACCTGCACGGTCAGCGCCCGGTCGTAGGCCGAAATCCCGGTCGTGGTGCCCTGCAGCGCGTCCACCGTCACCATCATAGCCGTTCCCAGCCGCGCCGTATTGTTCGCCACCATCGCCGACAGTTGCAGATCTTCCAAGCGTTTTGCCGTGGTCGGCACGCAGGGAATGCCCCGCCCATACTTGATGATGAAGTTCATGGCCTCCGGCGTACACTTCTCCGCAGCCATGATGAAGTCGCCCTCATTTTCGCGATCTTCGTCATCCACGACAATGACGACCTTGCCCTGGCGTATATCCTCAATCGCAGCCTCGATCGTACTGAACCCCATTTCCTTGGTCCTCCTTGCTACATTCTACCTTACCCGTTCGTTATGGTCACACGCCAGAGCCATTCCGTTTGCGGAATGCCTGCATTGGGTGGGGGCGTGAACCGAGAACGTGCGTTCTGTCGTACATTACGTATGGTACGTATGGGGGGAATGCCAAGTTGAACACACAGGACCCTGGCCCCACATCCGGTGCAGCCGCCCTATCGCCTGCCGAGCGTCGTATCTTATTGGAGGAGATCGGCAGGATCGCGCTGACGCTGGGGCAGGACAGCAAGAGTGCGGCGGAGGCCGCGATACCGGCCTCTCCCGCTTCGCCGCCGCAAGCGGGGAATGCCTCCCCTCTGGAGCGTCTGCACCTGCTGGCAGCACTCTGGCAGGAGATGCTCTCCCCGTTGTCTGCGCTGCTGCATCGCCCGGACAGCAGGTTGGAATCGGAGACGGTTTCCGTGCCCCTTCCCTGCGCTCAGGGCGGGCCGGATCTGACGCAACGGATAGCGCGCACGCCGGGCGGCCAGGCCGCGTGGAGGGAGATGCAAGCTTCTCGGCAGGGAGAGGCCTCCGCGCTGCCGACGCACATGGTGGCAGAGAGCAGGCCGCGCACAACGGTCGCAACCACCGCCAATCGCTTTGTGGCAAGCCTGCTGCTGGCCGTTGCGGAAGAGGCGACAGCGCTGGCCCGTCTGGCTGCGTTCTGTGGGGAGATACAGGCGGCGGAACAGATTACGGAGGTGGCGAGCGCCGCGGAGCGCTGGAGGAGACACCCGACGCTCAGGGGGCTCACGCCGCTTACGGCGGCGGAGTGGCAGACGCTCTCCGGCGTCAATACTCTGCGCGCTGCGCCTCCCTATCGCGCCCTATTCACGATCTGGCGCAAACTCCATGCCGCCCTCCACTTCGACTGGTCCGGCGCTCCCCTGCTCTTCCTGCCTCCGTTGGAGCCCTGGAACCTGTACGAAGTCTGGTGCTTTCTCCATGTGGCGGAGACGCTGCGCACGGCCGACTGGCGTTGCGTGGGAGGAGAGGCGATCCGCCGAGAGGCCAGGGGCCTGCGCCTGGTTCTGGCAAAGGGGCAAGCCTCCCGCCTCGTCTTTGTTCCGACACAGGCGGCACAGCGGCGCAGGCGGGGGATGGAGACATTGGAGCTGTTCTACCAGCCGCTCTTTCTCAGCGCCAACCGGCGCGGGGTGTCTCGGCTCGCTCCAAATGCTGCTCCCGCTCCGGAGGATCCGGAGGCGGGCTTTGTCTCCTTGACGCATGCCATGCAGCCGGACATCGGCCTCTCCTGGCAAAAACGCTGGTATCTGCTCGATCCCAAGTTTCGTACTTATGCCGAGTGGGGCGCGGAACAGGAGGATGTGGATAAGATGCACGCCTATCGCGATGCGATCGTGCGGAGCGGAGGGCTGCAGCGGGTGGTCGCTGCCGCCTGGTGCCTCTTCCCCGGCGAACCGGCCAGGGAGCCGATCTCTCTGGAGACGGCGGTTCGCGCCTACCCCCTCGCCACGGTTGAACGCCCCTTTGGGGCCGCCGGGATTGGGGCGTTACGCCTGCGTCCCGGCGACCCGGGTTCTACTGCCTGGATGGTGCGTCTGCTTGCATCTTGGCTCTTATAAAACGTGAAGGATGAAGCGAGACAGAGCGCTCTGCTTCCGGCTCGCACGGAGGGTTATCCTGGGTTTTCATCCTTCACCCTCTATCAGACGCGGATATCAAGAACGGTCCCTTCCTCTCCTGTGGATCCGGATGAACCGTTTCCGACCTGTTCACGAATGCGCGCCAACTGCGCTTTAAGGCGTGAATCGAGTTGCCGGCTCAGCTCTCCCTCCCGGTCTTCGGGGGAGACAGATGGCGGGCCGGTCGCTCTGTTGGCAGCATTGACTGTCGGATAGTTACGCTGCAATCCGTAATAGGCGCTACGTATGGAGCTTATATTGGACATGGCAGCCCCTCCTTCATGAGCGGATCGGGCGAATTTCATGGCCATGTGATCGCTCATTACAACTCCATTTTGCCATATCGGTCTCCCCCAGGTTAATGGTAGGAGTGCCGGATTTTGCCATGGAACGCAGGGATGTTGCCCTCGCTTCGGCCCGGAGCAGAGAGCAGACGGATTTTCGACAAAAAGAGTTCGGTCGTCGGAAAAAAATGCAACATCACCGGAAAGTGGACGTCTAATCGCGCAAAGAACCGTTTTTCCCGGTGAAGCCCGATGATTGGGCAGGGGTTGAGGTAAAGGAGGGTAGCCATGCCCACCGAATTCGAATCAAACAACAACCGAAAGCCGCAGAACCTCGCAGACCTGAGCGACGACGCTATCTGGGATCTGTTGAGCGTCTATGCGGACGGAGAAGCCACGCCGGAGCAGGCCGCGATAGTCGAAGCCCTGATCGCCTCCGATCCGCTTTATGCGCAAGATCTGCAGTTTATGCGCAGGACCAGCGAGAGCGTCCAGATGCTCACCGAACTGGAGCCGCCTGTCGCGCTGCGTGAGGCGATTTTTGCGGCGACGACGCGACGCCAGCCTGTCGCGGCACGTCTGCTGGCCTTCTGGGGCGATCTGCGCCAGACGTTCGCACCACGTGCCCGGCTTACGCTCTCCCTGGGCGGACTGGCCGCAGCGGCCCTGGTCGGGATTTTGTTCTTTCGGCATACACCGGGCGCACAAAGCCCTAATGACGGGCCCCTAAAACTACCGAATAGAATAAAAATAATGGGGAATCTCGCCCAGGTTCCCAATACACCGGAGGTAAATCCTCCTACTGAGACCCCGCCGCCAGTGGATCCGGGTCTCACCAAGATACTTGCATTTCCTCCGAAGGTAGAGATTCCGCCGGATCTGGGGCATGAGCCGAGCACAGCGCCGCCTGCCACGTTGGCCGCGGCAAAGCCTGGTCCTAATCCGGTAGAGATCCATCCAAAGCAGCCACCAAAGACAACCAATCCGCCGAAGTTGATTTTCCCGTCGGATAACAATCCTTCCGGTCCGAGTTTAGCCAGCAACAACGTCAATCCGGGGCGCGAATCTGAGATCCGTCATATGGAAATGCATCCAAATCTGTCGGATCCCGTGCCGAGCGAAGCGCTTGCCACAACAACGCCAGGGGATAGTGACAAAACAGGAACGGGCGGCAATACTTCCGGTCCTGGTGGGGACGGTCCACCTCCGCCACCGCAGCCCACGCGACCGGAAGTCAAGATCCGAGTAGCGACGCTGCCGCCGGAAGCCTACCAATTTCTAACCAATGCGCAGATGAAACAGAAGCGGGACGCCTTTACACTCGGCTATAACCGCGATACCGTGAAGAGCATCCAGCGCGGAGAACTGACCGTCTCGCTTATCAAGGGCAGCCTGTAATCCCGGCAGCCTGGAGAAGAACCACCCAACTTAGAAACGGTTGCCTACCATGACGGCAAAGCAGAGCACACAGGACCAGCGGAGTACACAACTTCATCGGAGAAACGAAAGTAGAAGCGCTTTCGCCCCCCTCCTCTCCCGGTCCCTCATCGCTCTTCTGGTCTTGCCGTCATGCTTCGGCACGTCTGCCGCCTGGGCGCAATCCCTGCTGACGGGCGACGGCTTTGCCATCACCGGCAACGCCCCCTCGAACGCCTCGGCCAAGGGCCTCCTCAACATCGGCAACAAGCCCATTAGCCCTACCAACGCTCCCGGAACCCCGACCAACGAACTGCTGCGCGGCAACGGAACCGGCATCGGCTATAACCTCCAGCATGGCAATGTGCTTCCGGATACCGTCCGGGTGCGGGTGAACGGTACCCTCCTGAAACTCAACCGGGACTACTTTCTGGACGCCGACGGAGGCGCGCTCTACTTTGCGACAGCGGTGCACCTCTCCGACAGCGTCAGCGTCTACTATCGCTACCTGAGCGGAGCCGACGCCCCCCAGAAGCTCGCAGGCGTCTCCGGTCTGCAGCTCAGCCTCGGCGGCTCCACGCAATTGGGCGTCGCCTTCGACCTCTCCGGCGCCAGCG
>DATGIG010000707.1:0-6663 GCA_035295825.1 Chthonomonadaceae bacterium
TTGCTCTCGCCTCGTCCGGCTGATCGAGGCACTGGACGCGCGCGCCGTCTTCCTGGACGCAGAGCGCCATGATCGCCTGGTCGCCCTCGTCAGCCATCTCCCCCATCTCCTCTCCTTCGCCTTTGCCCGTACCCTGCACGAGGATAGAGAGGCGGAGATGGCCCGGTCGCTGGCAGGCGGCAGCTATCGCGATCTGATGCGCGTCGCACAATCCGACCCACAGCTCTGGCGCGGCATCCTCCAGGAGAACCGCTCGTCACTCCTGAGCGCGCTTTCCGCCTATAAGTCCTCCCTGGATGCGCTGGAAGGCGCCCTGACAGAGGGCGACGGAGATACGCTGCAATCGTTGTTGGATCACCATCCCCTGTAGGGGCGCTGCTACAGGCACTTATGGGGATTGCCGAATCACCCACCTCAACATTCAAATCGGGCCGGAAGGGAATTCCCTTCCGGCCCGATTTGAATGTTGAGAGAACACGGAACTGCCGTTGGGTTTACGGATCGCCCAGGAAATGCCCCGCGTTGATATTGTTCACGACGATATTGAAGTCGCGGATGGTTACGATACCGTCTCCATCCACGTCCTCCGGTCCATTCCAGAACTGCCCGAAGTGGAGGGCAATCGCATTCAGGTCGTTAATGTCCAGGACATTATCGCCTACGGTGGGCAGGCCGGTGATCGGGTCTACGGTCGGGTTGCAGTCTCCGGCGAAGACCAGATCGGAAGCCGGTGAGGTATTCCCGACCGAGATGCTCTTCATGCGCTTGCTGAGGAAGCCGTTCACCTTGAACCAGATGTCGTAAGTGCCGCGTACCGAGAGGCCGGGCTCCGCCCATCCGGAGGCATCCAGAAAGAGCGTCTTCTGCTCCGTCGGCGTGGGCAGGGGACCGACCAGCGGGGGATTGGCCGGAACGGGCATAATGGGCTCTCCGGAATGATAGAGGCGCATCACAGTCTTCAGTTTGGAGCGTGCGCCACGGTAGCTCTGCAGCGTCGGATACAGTTTGAACGACGTGCCGTTGCCGATGTACAGGCTCCAGGCGCCGCGCCCGAAGGTGGCCGCATACAGGAAGCCGGTGGAGGGCATAAAGCTCAGGCTGGTCACCTGAATATTGGCGGGTAAGCCGAGCGCCGAGCCCGCGTTCGTCCAGGTGTTGCCTCCGTCGGTGGTTCGGTAGACGCCGAGATCGTTGGCGACATAGATCTCTCTTTCATCATCGTGAGGAAGCACGACAATCGCGTTGATCGCCACATCGGGCAGGTGGTTCGGCCCCGCCCCGCCGCTGATCGAGGTGAACTTCACATTGGGATGGCCGTTGGCATCTTTCACCGTGACGTCGTTGCAGACAAAGAGACGGCTGGGCGTAGAGCCGCCCTGCAGCCCGACATAGATGCGTCTCGGGTTGGTGTTGCTGCTCGCAATGGCCCCAATGGGGTTCACAGGCAGCAGCTTGACGATGTTGGGCGGCATGGCGTTCGGGTCGATGATATGCTGGTCGATGCGCGCAAAGTCGCTGGTCGGGCTCTTATACCACAGGAAGGAGTGCAGCGTTCCCGCATAGACCCAGTTGTCGTCGAACGGCGACACTGCGAGCGCGTTGATATAATCGCCGGTGAAGGTCGGTTGATCATCCGTCAGGTCCGCGCCGAACTGCGCCCAGGTCAGCGTACCGATGGTGGGCGGCATCGTCGGTGTGGCGGGTTTCCCGGCCTTATGCGTGCCCTTATAGACATGCTGCGCGCCCGCATAGAGGAGGTCCGGGTTCAAGGGGTCCATGACAATCGGCGGAATGAACGAGATGATCTGATCCCCTGGGGTATTCGTGGCGGCCCGCGTCAGGTGCCAGTCGTCCTCGGTGAAGTCTACTTCGACCGATCCCCCAGAGCCCTGCGGAGACAGATACTGCACGCCGGGCGCCAGCGGGTTCAAGCCCGTCCAGGAGCCGTCCCCACCGCCGGGGTTCAGCCAGTTCGCCAGATCCCCATCGGCATGGGGGTTGCTGTTATCCTGCGCGGCGACAAAGGCCTGGGTCGAGTCTACGTAGCCATACGAGCCGAAATAGAGCTGCATGGAGGGCAGGGCCGCATTGAGGCTGAAGAACTTGAAGTTATCGATCGGCGCGTTGTAGATCATGTGATAGACGCCGCCATCGCAGCCGATCAGATAATCGCTGGGGTTGTTCGGATTGATCGCAAATCCGTGCTGGTCGGTATGGATATGGTCGAAGCCGGTATAGACATCCCCGATGGCTCTCCAGTTATCCGTGCCGTCCAGGGACTGGAAGATATCCAGCAGGCCGAAGTACACGCAATCCTTCGTGACGCCGCCCAGGCCCTTCGCGCCGAACGGGTAGGTGGTCTGTTGCGAGCACTCCAGGTGGAAGGTATACCAGGGGAACGCCCAGGGATCCACGTTACCGGCGATCACGCTCGGCAGGGAGTTCGATATGGGGCTCCAACTCGTGCCGCCGTCGGTCGTCTTATAGATCGTCCGGGTGGATTCAACCGCCACATAGCAGGTATTGACGTCCAGTTGTGAGGGCGCCACATCCACGCGGTAGGTAGGGCTGTTGAACGCCAGAGCCGCGATATTGTTCAGGATATCCTGGGTGGTCGCAGGCACCTGCCAGCGCGCCTCCGGCAGATTGACCTGTAAAAACCAGTTGGAGCCATTGTCGGTAGATTTGTACACGCCGCCGAAGTCGGCGCTGGCGTACACTACCTGCTGGTTGGCGGCAGTGCCAGGCGGGTTGGCGGCATACACGATGTCGCTGAAGTAGGCGACGCCGGTAAAGGATTTCGGGAAGTGGGCGCCTCCGTCGATCGAGTCATAGATTCCGCCGTTGGGCGCCGGGATATTCGCGGGCGTGTAGGGCGGGTTGGGCAGGAAGTCGATGCCGGTAGCCCATACCTGGATCGTTCCCGGATCCTGATCACGCCCCGAGGCGACCATCAGGTGCTGATTATTTTTGGGATCTACCACGATCTTGCGAATGACATGGTTCCCAAACACACCCGAACCGGGCAGGATCGTAGCGGTGTAGGAGCCTGCGCTGAAGACGAACTTCACGATCCCGAAGCCGAAGCTGCCGGGGAAGGAGCCGGGATTATCGTAGTCGCCGGAGCCGGCATACACGACGTTGGAGTTCGTCGGGTCTACGGTCACGGAGCTGAACGAACGTCCGAACGGATCCGCCTTGGAGAGAGAGGTCCAGGTATGGCCGCTGTCCGTCGTGCGGAATACCCCGCCGCTGGCCGTCGCAACATAGTAGATCTGGGGATTTTTCGGATCATAAGCGACGGCATTGGCACGACCGCTGACCGGGGGGGCAGACCCAACCGAATTGTTCGGCCCGATATACGACCAGACGTTCGGCGTCATAGGCGGTCCCTGCTGCAACGCCATAATGCTTTCGCCCGGAGCGGCATGTGCGCTAAAGGCGGGCGCCATGCGCGCACTCTGCGCCTTGGCCGCCTCATAAGCGTTCCAGTCGACCCTACTATTGGGCCAGGCGCGGGTCTCGATGAAGTGCTTGGCTGCGCCACGCGGATCGTGTTTCAGCGCTTGATTTTGCGCCGTAGCCGCCAGAGGCAGCAGCGTCCCCATAAGGACCAGCGCTGCGCCCTGCGCCAGGAATGTCGTGATGAGGTTTTGTTGCCGCATCTAAATTTCCTTCCTGCTGATGAACGAGATAGTAGTTCTCGATAAGACGTAAGTACTTATGTCAGATAAGATCCGAAGGAGGCTAAACAACCTGAGCCCTGCAGGTAGGGGGATTTTAGGATCGGACAGCAGCGTCCGGAGACATGAGACATGGGATAGTGATTTCGACTGACCTGACTCCTTTTCCCGCCGGAAACGTGACAAGAGCCTGGGTGGCGGCACACGCGAAATGGGGGTCGCGAGAGATGTTGAGAGAAGCTCCGGGCGATAACCGAAAGATGAGCCGCCCTACGAGCTATATATCCCCAGATAATTTACCATGAAACCGGGCGTTTCCTGCCCCTCTTGCAAAAATTTCGGTAGATTCTGCAAAAAAATGTATTCTGGAGAACTGGAATGGGAAAATAGGCGGCAAATGAGGGCCGACGGCTGCCCATGCCCTCGCCTATTTAGACGACGGGCAGTGAAAAAGGTTCCCTCACACACCCGCATTTTCGAGCCTGCCTCTAAAAACCGCTCCTGGCAGCAGCAAGCGCTAAAGCTTCGCCGGGAGCCAGAAATCGCGCGGCGCGAGGCGGTAGAGCCTGGTTTCCGGCCCCTCCACCGATTTGAGATAGGCTTCATAGGCGTCGAACTGTTTTTCGGCTCCGATCACAAAGTAGACGCCGCCGGACGCCGCCGCCATTTTAACCCCGTAGCCGGGTAAGATCCGCCCATAGGCCGCGTCCATGCGGTCGTAAAGCGCCTGGGAGAGGTCGGAGCGTTCGCGCAACCCCAGCACCGCCTGCCGGAAATGGCGCACCCGGTCGGGGGTCAGGCCGTCCGCCAGGTCGGCGGCCATCGCCTCTCCCCGCTCCTCATACGCGTCGGCAGCGCGGGAGTAGAAGCTCTGTGCGATGGCATATTCGGTCAAGAGCAGATCCCTCGGGGCCTTTTTCAGCGTCTCGATGACGAAGCGCAATGTCTGCGGCAGTTCGGGACAGCGTTCGGCATAGTAACTGATCCGCTCCGCATCCGGCGAGTTGCCGATGCCGTTGCTATAGGCCAGGCCCGCCCCCCAGGTCTGCATGAAGACGCTGTGCGCTCCCCCGCCCGCATAGAGATTGCCCGCAAGATAGCGCAGCAGCGACTCCGGCTCGGTGTCGGTATAGGTGATACCGGGTGCGGAGTTGAGGAAGACGCCGCCCTGCGAGTTGGGATTGAGCAGCCCGACGAAGATCGGCTTCGTGGCGTCGGGCACGCGTTCGCGCAGGCGAGCCAGGATGCGGGGCGTCCGGTCATAGGTTGCGGGCGCGCTCTTGCCGGGTTCCAGATGGGTGAGCAGATCCTGGATCGGATGCAGCAGCCTCTTCCTGCTGGCGGTCGAGCCGATGAAGAAGAGGCGCGCCTCTCCCTGCTTGAGCAGGCTGCGCCGGAGCGCATTCAGGTTGGAGAGGGCCTTTTCGGGCGTCACGCTCAGGTCGGCCCGCATCTCGTGACAGAGGTAGGCCCAGTCGGCAGCCAGGCTATCGTCCGGGACATCCGGGAGGGTCTGCTGCAGGTCCTTCACTGCCTCCACGGCCACCCGCTTCGCGCCGGTCGGCAGTTTGCCGAAAGCGTCTACGACCGGACCGGACCCAGCGGGCTGCGGTTTTTCGGCCTGCAGAGTCTGGAGCAGTTTGAGCAGGTCCATGCGTGGCGACGCGCTCCCCGCCGTCGCCAGCGTGTCCAGGAACTGCAGGACGGCGGTACGGTCAGCCGGCGTCGGCACGTCCATCAGTTGCCAGCGGAGGCGCTGCACACTGTGCGTTCGGGTGAGGAAGGAGGAGGTTGCCAGGGAGAGCGGCCTGTCCTGCCACCGATAGGCGGCGGCCACTGCATTCACCCAGCTCTCTTCGGGCCCCTGTCGGATGTTCCGCATGCCGTTGAGGGTCTGATCCACCACATCGCGAATGCGCGGCAGGTTCTCCGGTCGCCAGTCCGGAGCCAGCAGAACCCGCTGCATCCAGCCGACGGCCCGCTCCGTTTCGGCGATGTTGTTGCCGGAGCCCCGCACTATCAGTTCGTAACGCCCGGTGAGGTTATTGACGCTAAACGAGGCGTTGAGCGCGAGGATCTCCCGGCGCAGGCGCTCCTGCATCTCCTCATAGGAGAGCGGCTTCCCACTCTCCACGACCCCCACATTGGTGAGCAGGGAGGGCAGGAGCGTCAGATAGAGCAGTTGGTCCTCTGAGACGCCATCCAGACGCAACGCCAGTCCGGTCGTGGCGCCGGTCATGTTGTCGAAGGTAGAGGCGACGAGGGGCACGCCGCCGGGCAGGGTAGTCGTCTGGTAGTCGAGCAGGTCGTCGAGGGTCAACGGAGGCGCATCGATAAAGCGGGGAGGCGAGAGCTGCTTCGCCAGGGCATCGATCTCGGCGGTGGCGGCATTGTAATCCTTGAGGTAGCGCTGCAGGGCCGCCTGGGCATCGCTGACGCCATACTTCTGTTCCAGGCGGACGGTCTCCGCCGCGATGCGCTCCGTGCGCTCCTGCGCCTCCCGTGTGGCCAGGGCCGCGCTGGGCCGCGAGGCGATGGCATAAGGCAGTGTTCCTGTCAGTTCCCACTCTGCGAGGCGCTCCCGCCAGAAATTCCTCTTGCTCGCCAGCAGCTTCTCCACATAGGCCAGATCGGGTTTCTGGGTGATGGAGCGCTGGAACGTGCCGCTCCGCTCCAGTTCCCGGAGCTGATCCATCCACCAGGAGCTGCTGTTGCGCGCGCCGAAGCCGGGCGGCGTGTCGAGCGCCTTGCTCAAGTAGCGATGCGTCTCGACCAGGTGCGCGGCGAGCCGATTGTTGAATTCCAGCAGTTCGGGTGAGCCATCCTTCCAGGAGGCGACGCGCGCGAATTCGTCCAGGACCGCCTGCCGGATGGCCGCGATCTCTTTCTCGCTCAGGTGGGAGAGGGAGACATCGCCTAAGCCGATGGTGATGGGAAAGCCCTCATTGTCGCTGATAAAACCATAGACCCCCTTTGCGCC
>DATGIG010000708.1:0-3148 GCA_035295825.1 Chthonomonadaceae bacterium
GCCCAGCAACAGTCATGATCCTTACAACAAGAGTCTACCGGGTTTCGCGGCGCCGGAGTCGGAGTACTGCCGGGATTATTGGGATCGGTTTTGCCGGGATCCAGACAGGGATCGTATGTTCGACCAGCATTAGACCCGCAGTAACGACCCCGGCGATACCAAGGATCAGGGATATCAAATGGCATCGTCGATCCAAGATAAACTGAATAAGGCGACTGCGTCAGATTTAGCGCACGGATTATATACGGATTATGTTCCAGTTCACGTCCCCTCTCGGTAGCCGTGAGCCATCTCCCTATCAAGGTGGCTATATATCTGTGCTTTGAATAGGTGAGAGTGCTGCTGTCTTTATATAGTCCGAGTGTCCCAAGAAACTGGAAGGGGGTGGGTGTGCCTCCTGTCTGCGTCCTCACCTCTCCATACGGCCAGTACGTGAAGGTGTCGGTCTGTGTCTGGGTGTTGTCCAGGAGCGCCACGGTCGAGCCGAGCGGATCGGGCACATAATCGCGCAACACGCCGGCACGGTTCTCCTCCACGATCTCTCCCTCGAAGACGGTATAGGTTGTGGTTGCCATCAACTTTTCTCCTGGAGGTAATCGCTGCCGTCCCAGATCATGGTCGTCAGCGTCCCGCCGGCCTCGAAAGCGCTGCGGCGCAGCCCTCCCCAATCTAAGGGGGTTTTCCACAAAAAAATGGAAAAAGTGGATAATCCGGCTGTTTCGACAACTCTTCCTTCCGGAAAGCCGGGCAAAAGCGCAGGGCATCCAGTATCTATGCGCCACCACCACGCCCTGTACCGCCATCCTCGAACGCTTCCTCGCCACACTCTCGCCATAGCCTTTCCACCAACGCGCCGGCGGAGGGAATATCGGCAATGGCGGAACAGCCTGTTCCTGCGTAGAGGCACATCGCCTCGATGTTTCCCGTGTAGCCCGCGCGCGGCACGGTATCTTCATAACGCAAAATGGCCTCGCCATTGGCGGTAGTCGCGACCGTCTCGCCTTCGCCGGGACGGCTGCCGACCGCAGGACTCCCGGCGGCCTCCCATGCCTCCAGAGTGCTGTTCCGCAGCACACGATGCGCCGAATAAGGCCAGCCTCCGTCAAAGCAGACCGTCAGGGCCGTCTCACCGGTGGCCGCGACCAACTGGCGTTTATAGTCCCTATGAGCGCGGCTCTCCTGCGTTGCCACAAAGCGCGTGCCGAGGAGAGCCCCTGTTGCGCCAAGAGCGAGGACTTTTGCGATCTCCTTCCCCCGCGCGATACCACCCGCCGCTATCACCGGCACACCGGACGCTGCCTCCACAATACGCGGCAGCAGTTCCCACAGCGAGGTGTTGGACTGCACATGCCCGCCCGCCTCAACTCCCTGACAGATAAGGAAGTCCGCGCCCTGTGCGATGGCTCGATGCGCCCCGGCAACATTGGTGACCTGGATGCCGACCTGCGCCCCTGCCGCCCGAACCTGCGGCAGATAAGGCTCCGGATCGCCCCAGGAAAAGGTGACGATCGGCGCGCCCGCTTCCAGAGCCGCGTCGAGAGCAAGCGGGGGAAAGGCCAGCGCAAAGTTGACAAAGAAAGGGTTCTCTGTTTGGCTTCGTACCTGGCTTACCTGCTCTGCGGCGATCTCCGGATTCGTCCAGGTCAGCGCCATCGATCCCATCCCGCCCGCTTTCGAAACAGCCGCCGCCAGTTCCGGCCCGGCAATGCTGGCCGTCGGCGCCTGCCAGATGGGATAATGTAACGCCTCCAGAACAGAGTGGAACATCCTCTCCTCCTCCTTATTTTCTCGTAATATTCTCGACGTGGAACCCATTATGGGAGCCGTGCGTAAACCATCTTGAATTCAAACGGTTTGAATTCAAGATGGTTTCGTGAGGGAAGCAGCGTATGGATACCGATCGGTACGATCCCGAGACGCAACGCGCCTTACGCCTGTTCGTCGTCCTGACCCGCTGCTACAACAGCGTGGCGGAACATGCCCGCCAGGACATCGCCCGGCACGGGCTGAGCGGCAGCGAATTCGGGGTGCTGGAACTGCTCTACCACAAAGGACCGACCTCGCTCGGCGTGATTGCGGAACGCATCCTGCTGACGACCGGCAGCCTCACCTATGTGATCGATCAACTCGAAAAGCAGGGGCTGGCGCGGCGGATCGCCTGTCCGACCGATCGGCGCGTCTGCTATGCCGATCTTACCGAAGCGGGAAGGGAACGGATACAGCAGATCTTTCCCGAACATGCCGCCCGTATTCGCCAGGCGCTCTCCGGCCTCGCTCCCGACGAACAGGAGGCCGCCATCGCCCTGCTCAAAAAACTGGGGCTCTCCGCACAGGAGCCGCGTTGACCGCCGGCGCATGCAGGCCGCGGTAAAGAAAGGACTACCACGATGAGCCAACCTGTAAAGGTGATGATCGTCTTCTATTCGCGCAACGGCTGCACCGCCGCCCTGGCGGAAGCCATCGCCGAAGGCGCGCTGGAAGCGGGCGCGGAGGTGACCCTCCGCCGTGTGGATGAGTTTCTCTCGGAAGAGATCATCAACACCGTTCCCGGCTGGAAAGAGAGCCGGGAGATTCTGAAGGGCAAATACCAGCCGCCGACCGTAGAAGAGGCGGAGCATGCCGACGCCATTGTCTTCGGAACCCCCACGCGCTTCGGCGCGATCTCCTCCGAACTCAAGAGCTACATCGATTCGCTCGGCAGCCTCTGGGGGCGCGGCGCGCTGAACGGCAAGGTCGGCAGCGCCTTTACCACGACCGCTTCGCCGCACGGCGGCAACGAAGCGACTATCCTCTCGCTCTATCCGCCGATGGCGCACCTGGGCTTTATCATCGTTCCGACCGGCTACACGGATCCGGTCTTCTTCAGCGCCGGCACGCCCTATGGGGCCAGCGCCGTCTCCGGCCAGAACAACGCCCCTCCCACCGAGCAGGATCTTGCCGGCGCGCGGGCGCAGGGCCGCCGTGTGGCGCAGGTCGCCGCCGCCCTCAAACAGGCCGGATAGCCCGGCAAGGCCCTCCTCCCCGGCCCCTTCTCCCCATTCTGGGAGAAGCCCTCACCCCCGGCCCCTCTCCCCGTCTTTCCTCGCTGCGCTCGGCGGGAGAGGGGAGCCTCCCTTGAGTCCTCCCCTCTCCCACAGCGTGGGGGAGG
>DATGIG010000709.1:0-8216 GCA_035295825.1 Chthonomonadaceae bacterium
AGTATCCGGTCCGCAGCACCGACAACGGCGCGAGTTGGCAGCAGATAACGAAAGGGCTGGTATATAGCTGGTATATCGGCATCTGTGGCGACGGCAACACGCTCTATACCGGCTGCACTAACGCCAATGAACCCTTCTTCACCTCACCGGAGAGCGATGGCCTTACCTGGACCGCCTTTCAGGGTGGGTCGCAGAAGTTCTCCGCGGAGCCCTTTGAGATGTTCTACGACCCAAAGAACCATATCCTCTACTCTGCCAGTTGGCACGAAGGCCTGCTGGCGCTCAAGATCCCACCGACACGATAGACCCGCAATCTATCGGAGCGTCTTCCGGAAGCGAAGGGCTGCCTCCGCTCCAATCAACCAGTAATCGACGCCATCTTCAAATGCCACGGTTGGTGAAAGAGCAGGTAGGCCTGATGGCAAGTGGGGCGGAACAATCGGTTCCCAGAGGTTGCTGCTCCGATCCAATCTAAATACTCCTTCCCCCGTGGTTAAGAACAGAACCTCACCCGCTGCTGTCAGTGTCCGTGGCGTCAACGTTTTACCCGTCGTTGGCATGAAGGGGGTGATTCTCCCCGAACCGATGTCATAACGATAGAGCGGAACGACACTCCCCACGGGCCCTCTGGATGCCGCAATTGGGGTATCCGGTACGAGCCAGGTGCGATCTGTCTCGGCAAGGACTTGCTTAAATGAGACAGGATTTCCCCCTTGCGAGAGCTGCTGGGAGATGTTGTCCCATCGGTCGGACTTCGGATTGAGATGATAGAGCGTTTTGCCCGCCAGGTACCAGCAGGTTGAACCGTCACCGGTCAATTGGCCATACTGTTGCGGCGCCCCCTCATCCGCAGACCAATATCTCCAGTCATGCGTATGCCGGTCAAACCGTGCGATAAAACAGGCCCCCGACCTGACAGCGGAGAGCCATACCGCTTTTGTGTCCGCCGCCATCACTCTGCATTCCATATCATTCGGTTCGAGGGAGAGACTGGGCGCTTGCGACACTCTTTTGGTGGTCGTGTTGTATACCCATACCCCGGTCGAGGTCCCAAAGTAGAGATCCTGCCCTATCCGAGCGCTGCCGGTGTCCCGGAAGAGCGAAAAAGTGAAGGGGAGTTTCTCCTCACTCCACACGCCCACGTGGCGATCCAGATGGTACAGATGGTCCTGGTCGCAAAGCCATGCATTCTGCTCATCCACCGAGAGAATATGATCTGGAAATCGGTTATCGTTCACACGAACCGGCGGCAGTGTGTTCCACGCCCCTGTCTCGGTATTGTATCCGTATGCGGCAGCATCGCGCGCATAGGCAGGAAACCAGCGGAAGTTGCCCTGTTTCTGCGTTGTCAAAGTTTGTCCTGCAGTACACACGGCGAGCGCGGCGTTGGTCGGCTTGGTCCAGGTGTGTCGTATCAAGTTGTATCCGATCAGGGGTCGGTTATTCGGTGCGTTATAGGACATACTGACGAACCAGGCGATATGATCCTCTAAGGCGCACAGGATCAGTTTGTCCCGGTCTCGCTCCAGTTCGGCGGGAAATGGCGGAAGCGCCACCGGCGTCAACTCCTGCGAGTGGCCGGGTTCCGCTCGATAGAGACGATTGGGAGCCCCCTTTACCCAGGCCATATCCCCCTCCACCGAGAGCAGCGCATGGCGAGGGACATAACTCCTTGTCTGGCTCTCAGCCCCAAGCACAACATCAACTTTATCTGTGGCTATATTGTAACGTATTATGTCGTTGCCTGTCCCAATCCAGAGACAGTCGTTCCCAGGCAGCATTTCATAACCATCCGGCCAATCCGGACGCCACTTTCTGAGCGCCTCTTCTACCTTGGGTATCAGCGCAATGTCGCCGGTTCTTCTGTCCCAGACATGCAATTTGACGTCATACTGTCCGGTTAAGAAGTAGACTTTCTCCCCAAGGACAACCGGGTAAAATGCCGCGTCATGCACCTGGAATTTTGCGTGTTCCAGCGGATAGTACTCCTCCCTATCCACCTCGTGTTTCAGAAACTTGCCGTTCAGATCCGTACTGCTGATGCTTACAAAGTTCCACTCCGAGCGCTCCGGCTTCCCAGGATGGACGTGACCTCCGGAGGTTGCAAGCAGGCGCGCCTCCCTCGGGTCTACGCCGCAGATCCAGCCCGGAAAGCGGTCCGGCATCGTGAGCGGCGTCAGGATCCCCCACCCTGTATGGGAGTTCACCAGAACGGAGGCAGGAACTTTATCGTAATCTTCGCTTCGCTGAGAGGTTGTGGTCGCCTCCACTGTCACCTGGCTTGTTCGGGGATCGAGCGAGTAGACCGTGGGAAGGCATGTAGACAGAATACTCCCTCCCATCGCCCGCGCATCCTCAGTCATCCAGACTTTACCATTGGCAAGCGTTATGTTCTCCAGATAATCACCGGATATTATATTCTCCACCTCCGTTCGTTCCTTCAGTGGGTAGTACTTGAGCGGGCTGCCGAATGTAAGTGAGATCGCCTTCCAGCGTTCTGCCCGGACCCTGCCCAATGTCATGCTCTGCTCCATTGGGCCAAGCGTTCGAGCCAGAAACCATAGCGCTCCCTCCTGTGCTTTCAAGCCGCCGAAAATCTCGGTATCCGTCACAAGGCTTCCCCACTTCCGCGTGGTCAGGTCATAGCGGAGCAAGCCCTGACCGGTGCCCATCCACAGCCCATTGTGATCGTCCAACAGGACCGTGGTGATACCAAAAGGTTGCTTCATGAAATCGGGGGCGGGAATGCGATCCACAGCATGGCTTGATATGTGGTAGATCAGTGCCACCGTTTTACCGGGCAATCCGCTCCCCGGCACCAGGCACGCAAGCGATTTGTCGGCTGCGATCCACTGGTGCGGCATTCCGCCCTGCGCGATGTCGGCGAGCGAAGCCGGTTTATCCAGCGTCTCCCGCTTCTCTTCCGCCAGCACGCTCCACTTTCCGGTGGTAGCGTTGAACCCACAGAGCGCCACAGCTTCATCAGTCCCCAGTCGGGCAGATGCACACAGTATCTGTGTCCCACTCATCGCCAGTGCTGTAATCCGATTGTAGGGCAGCCCATCCAGCGTAGTATAGTGCTGCACCGTACGCGCCCGATTGTCCAAACGTTTAACGCCGAACGCCGTGCCTAACCACGTCTCCTCAGGCAACATCAGCGAGCAACGAATATCATTGACCCCGGTGCTGTACCATGCAGCCCCCTCTCCGGTTGCGGCCAGCGCAAACCTGTTGTTCGTAGGCAACCCGCCGAACGTCATCGGTTCGTCGGTTTGTAGTTTTGGTGAATCGAAGGGATGCGACGCGGAGCGAAAAGTCAACGGCTTTTGCGCCATCGCAGGCAAGCCGAGAAGAAGCGTTAATCCCAGCGCAACCCATCCATGTAGTATCGCGTTCATTCTGTTGCCTCCTTTTTCGATTTGAACGCACCTCTCACGCGGCCAACAGACTATATTCCCAAATCCATTGCATTCGACGGTAACTACCCTTCAGACGTTACATTTATTCGTAAGCAGGAAAGCAGGAATGAGGCGAGGACAGAGTGAAAGAGAGAATGATTAGACGCTTTATCGGTCAACTCACTGCGGCGAATATGGCCCGGATAGACGAGGTTATCAAAATCAGACTCGGCCTCATTCCGATTTAGAAAACGTTAGTCAGGCAGGATAATTGCGTTCTGTGTCGAAACAATCACTGCGAAACGCCGCATTCAGCCCAATGGAGGTGCGATCCCTTTGAGATCCCTCAAAACAATTCGACCCATCCTCGCTCTCAGCTACGCCGCGATCCTCTTAACGTCTCTCGTCATATGGAAGATACCTGCAGAGGCACAGGCCACGAAACCGTCTGGCGCTGCTCCCGAACGCACCGTGAGCTTCCAGCGTGAGATTCGGCCGATCCTCTCCAACCTCTGCTCCGCCTGCCACGGCCCGGATGAGAAAGAGCGCAAGGCCAATCTGCGTCTGGACACACAGGCCGGCGTGCTGCGCACGGTGGTCGCGCACAAGCCGCTGGAGAGCGCCCTCTATCGGCGGCTGAAGTCCACAGGTCCGGACCAGATGCCTCCGCCCGGATTTCTGAAGCGCCCCACGGCTCAGCAGATCGAACTCATCGGGAAGTGGATCCAGCAGGGAGCCACCTGGGAACAGCACTGGGCCTATGCGCCGCTGTCAAAGCCGACGGCGCCCAGGTTGACAGGCGCTTCCATACCGAAAAATGAGATCGACCGCTTTATTCTCGCCCGGCTCAAGCAGGAGGGACTAACCCTCTCGCCTGAAGCGGATCGTCGTACCCTCCTACGGAGGCTGAGTTTCGACCTGACCGGACTTCCGCCCAGTTATGAAGAGGTACAGAAGTTCCTCCATGATGCCGCACCGGACGCCTATGAGCGAGCGGTGGATCGCCTGCTGGCATCGCCCCACTTCGGAGAGCGGATGGCGGTCTACTGGCTCGACCTGGTGCGATACGCCGACACCCGAGGCTATCACGGGGACCAGAACCAGGAGATCTCCCCCTATCGAGATTATGTCATCCAATCGTTCAATAATAACAAGCCCTTCGATGTCTTCACTCGCGAACAGCTTGCGGGCGACCTATTGCCCAATCCCGGCCAGGAGCAGAAGATCGCCAGCGGATATAATAAGCTCCTGATGACCACGGAAGAGGGTGGCTCGCAGCCGAAGGAGTACATGGCGAAGTACGCGGCGGACCGCGTGCGCAACATCTCCGCAGCCTGGCTCGGCTCGACCATGGGCTGCTGTCAGTGCCACGATCATAAGTACGACCCCTTCACCACGCGCGATTTCTACAGCATGGCGGCGTTCTTTGCGGATGTGAAGCAGACGCCTGTCGGTGGGCTGGACATCACTCCGCTGCCCACTTCGGAGGAGTCCACCCAGGTCAACGACCTGTCGAACCGGATCGGGGCGCTGAACAAGATCCTGGATACCCAGACCCCTGATCTCGATGCCGCGCAAGCCGAGTGGGAGAAGACGGCTGCAACAACCTTGAAGAAGCCGGAGGCTATCGCCACCATCCTCGTTGTTGAGCCGGCACGCCGTACCGACAAGCAGAAACAGGATCTCTCGACTTACTTCCGGACCGTGGCTCCCTCCCTCGCGGATACCCGCAACGCACGCGGAAAACTGCAAGCGGAGTTGGATGGCGTCAACAATCGGGTCCGCAAGACCATGATTACGACCACCGTCGAACCGGCGGTGGTGCGCATTCTACCCCGTGGCAACTGGCTCGATGAATCCGGCCCCATCGTCACTCCGGCGGTCCCGTCCTTCCTCGATACCCTCAGCACCCCCTCGCGTCGCGCCAATCGCCTGGACCTGGCCGAGTGGATCACCTCCCGCCGCAATCCGCTCACGGCGCGCGTCATGGTTAACCGCTACTGGGCGCTGCTCTTCGGCCACGGCATTGCACGCAGCATGGAGGACTTCGGCGCACAGGGTTCGCCTCCGAGCCATCCTTTGTTGCTGGATTGGCTCGCCTCGGAGTACATCGATCATGGGTGGGACACCAAGCGAATCCTCAAGCAGATCGTGATGTCCGCAACGTATCGCCAGACCTCGGTCCCCACCCCGGAACTCGCCCGGCGCGATCCGGCCAACAATCTGTTTGCGCGACAGGGCAGGCAGCGCCTGGATGCCGAATATGTCCGGGACAACGCTCTGGCGGTCAGCGGCCTGCTGGTGGACCAGGTCGGCGGCGTCAGCGTCAAACCCTACCAGCCTGCACACTATTGGGACTACCTCAACTTCCCCATGCGCACCTGGGTTGCAGATAAGGGCCAGGACGAGTATCGGCGCGGGGTCTACACCTACTGGTGCCGAACCTACCTGCAGCCCAGCCTGCTCGCGTTCGATGCGCCAACACGCGAGGAGTGCTGCTCGGCGCGTGTGGTCTCCAATACTCCGCAGCAGGCCCTCGTACTGTTGAACGATCCCACCTATGTGGAAGCAGCGCGCGCCCTGGCCGAACGCGTACTACGGGAAGGCAGCGCCGATCCAAGGTCACGCATTCAGTCCGCCTATCGGTTGACCCTCCAGCGCGACCCGCTGCCACAGGAGACGCAGACGCTGCTTCGCCTCTATGAGCGCCATAAAACCGAGTACGCTGCTGACCCCGCCTCTGCGGAAGTGCTGGGACATGTGGGCGACCACAGCGCCGAGGCCACCCTCGCAGCGCAGGATCTCGCAGCCTGGACTTCAGTGACGCGCGTCATCCTGAACCTTCACGAAACGATTACAAGGAACTGAGCCCTATGGAGCGACCTCAAAACGAACTCGACCGGATGAACCGGCGCGCATTTCTCTGTAGGGCCGGAGCGTCCCTCGGCACTGCCGCCCTCTGGGGCCTGCTCTCCCCGCAAAGAGCCATGGCGGATAGCAGTGGTCAGATCCTGCCCTCCAGTGGCACGCATGGCATCATCCCTCAATTCCACTATCCGCCCCGGATCAAGCGCATCATTCAGCTCTATATGGCCGGCGGCCCCTCCCACCTGGAGACCTTCGACTACAAGCCCAAGTTGGCCGAGATGCATGGCCAGCCTATGCCGGAATCCCTCACCAAGGGCCAGCCCATCGCGCAACTCCAGAACTCGGCGCTCCGCTGTTTCGCCCCGCAGCACGCCTTCAAGCGCTTCGGCCAGTCCGGGCAGGAGATCTCCGAGATCTTTCCGCTGCTGGGCCAGATGGCCGACGACCTCTGTATCGTACGCTCGATGCACACGGAGGCGATCAATCACGACCCCGCCCATACCTATATGAATACGGGTACGCTCATCTCAGGACGCCCCTCCATGGGATCGTGGATCCTCTATGGACTGGGGACCGAGAGCCAGGACCTGCCGGGCTTTGTGGTGCTGGTCTCCACCGGCAGGTTCGGCCAGGCCCAGCCGATCTCTGCACGGCAGTGGCACAGCGGCTTCCTGCCCAGCAAGGTCCAGGGGATTGAACTGCGAGGACAGGGCGACCCGGTGATGTATGTAAAGCGACCTGTGGGAGTGAGCGCGGATCAGCAACAAGACGTCCTCCATGCGGTTGAGGACCTCAACCGGCTGGAGAACAACACCGTCAACGACCCGGAGATCGTGACCCGGATCGCGCAGTACGAACTGGCGTTCCGAATGCAGACCTCCGTGCCCGAATTGATGGATGTCTCGAAGGAATCGAAATCCACGCTGGAGCTTTATGGGACCAACGGCGGGGACGGGAGCTTCTCAGCGAACTGCCTGTTGGCCCGGCGGCTGGCTGAGCGTGGGGTGCGCTTTATCCAGTTGTATCATCGCGATTGGGACCATCATGGCTCGATCAAAGTGCATGTGGAGGGTACGGCGCGCGAGGTGGATCGGGGAATGTATGCCCTGCTCACCGATCTGAAAGCGCGCGGAATGCTCGATGAGACGCTGGTCGTCTGGAACGGCGAATTTGGGCGCACCCCCATGGCGCAGGGCGATGGGCGCGACCACCACATGAAAGCCTTCTCCATCTGGCTTGCGGGCGGAGGCATCAAGGGCGGTCTCACCTACGGCGCGACCGACGAGTTCGGCTATAACGCTGTGGAGGACGTGATGCACGTCAACGACCTGCACGCAACCATCCTGCGCCTCATTGGTATCGACCATAAGCGGCTCACTTACCGCTTCCAGGGCCGCGACTTCCGCCTGACGGATGTCGCCGGCAATGTGATCGATAAGATCCTTGCCTGAAGCAAAGCGGACAGGCAGCCTCAGACGAAAGAGCGTATCGGGAGGAGGCACAATCGTGCGATGGGTTCTGGTAACACACCATATCCTGCTATTCCTGCTTGCTTTACTCTGCGCGGCGCATGCGGCTCCGCCCTCCTCACGAGCCGACTTCTATGTCGCTCCCGATGGCAATGATCGCTGGAGCGGGACCAGGGCCACACCCAACCGAACCAGAACGGACGGCCCCTTTGCGACCCTGGAGGGTGCTCGGGATGCGATCCGAAAGGCGCACCGCTCGCTCGCGAAGCTAACGGAACCTATATTTCTGCGGCCACATACGATCACGGTTGAGATCCGGGGCGGACGTTACGAGTTGAACCGACCCTTCGCATTGACGGCAGAGGACACCGGTACAGAGAAGATGCCAATCCTGTACCGCGCCCGCGCGGGCGAGGAGGTGAGGCTGGTCGGCGGCAAGGTACTCAAGGGCTTCACTCCGGTAACCGATGCAGCGATCCTG
>DATGIG010000710.1:0-17934 GCA_035295825.1 Chthonomonadaceae bacterium
CGAACAAACACTCGCCATATCGGGTGAGGCCACGGGTATGTAAAGACAGGGCCGCGAAACGAATATGTTCCTTATAATTCGGAAACATCACGCTTTCAACCAATCCACGGACCTGGTTCCATTGATCTCCGTTCGGGATCTTGATACCGGCATCGATGAGTTGGTAGTAGGTGCTGTAGATCTCATTATCTGACGTCGCAAGGCGTAACATTTCGCCAACAGGCCGCGCAATGACTGCCTTCGACGATCCGACGGTAGTCTCGAATTCTTGACATACAGTCTCTGTACCTCGGCTGGCAGCCTCCTGATAGGCTGTCTCATAACGTTGCTCAAGGACATTCTGTTCCGTAGGATCTTGTGCAGCCCTCACATTGGGAAATAAACCCGGCCTTGCACAGTGAGGGCAACGTTCGGAAGACATTGGGAACGTATAGTGACAATATTCGCATTCCACCTCCGTCATGATTTATCGATCCTCCTTCCATACGAAAAAATGTTTACTTTTAACTCCATGTGCAGGCCAATTGGTCGAAGACTCTTGAGATGGGTAATTCACGTTCAACACATTACACTGTCATGGGGTTTCGCCCTAATTGGGGGCGGGAGCAACATTCCCATAGTCCGAACCATTCACATCGGCAAGTGGGTCCACTCGCGGGTTTTCTCCAGGTTGCCGCGAAAGACCCGGATGATGCGTTGCACATCCAGGTAGCTCTCGGTCCAGAAGAGATCTTCCAGGTAGAGAATGCGGCGGGCGACGGGGTCCAACCGAAACGTCCAGTAGAGCGTCATCAGGGCATTGATGAACAGTTTGCTGCCTTCGGTACGCCGGGTGGCATGGTGGTTGCCGAACTGCCCTTCGAGCGCCGATAGAATAGAAGTGTTGACGATGCTGGGGCGCTGAGGCATGGCCTGATGTACCGCGTCGACCGCCTCCCGGTAGAGGCGCGCGGCGGGCATGTCCTGTGTCAGGGTCCAGGCTCCCAGAAAGCCCCCGGCGCGGGTGATCTCTGCGACCGCCTCCAGGAACTGCGCGTGGTTGACGCCATGAAAGGTATCTATGCCGAAGCCCAGGCAGGCCAGCAGCTTGGTCGGCACATCCAGTTGGTCCACGACGGCGATGCTGGTGATGTCCTCCTCCGGTGTGCCCAGCCCAACCTCATCGCCGCGCATCAGACTGTCCGTGCCGCCGTCCACCAGGAGGATGGTGTCGAATTGCAGCTTCTGCATCAGATACCAGTAGGCGCGGAGGAGCGGCTGCACACCGGTCCGGTCCAGGCAGTAGAGGGTGACGTCTTCGCCCCGGTCGCGAAACCAGCGAGCCAGGTAGAGTTCCGGGAAGTAGGTTTCCGGGCTGCGTGTGGAAGCGGTGATTTCCACCAGAGCCGAAGCGTGCCGTTTCCCCGTCGACGCATAGATGTGAGAGAACGAGAGATTGGCGAGATAAACCTGTTTGCCCGCTTCCCGCAGGGCGAAGTAGAGCGGTAGGCCCGTAAAGACATCGAAACCGCCTCCCGCCCCGGCCAGTAGGATCGTCTGTGATTTTTCCAACTCCTGAAAAAACGGCAGTTCAAACAGCGCCATCGCACACTCCTTATAGGTCCTTCCCTTTCTACCTCTCCATTCACCGCGCCCCGAGCGATTTCCTACAGGCAGAGGTGGTTCGGGTACAATGAGGTATGAACCCTGAGAGGAGCCCCAACCTGATCGGCGTATTGATCTCCTGCGATCCCGAATCGGAAGCCTTTGCCCTGGAAGAGCTGAGGCCGCTGCTGCCCCCGCGCCCTCTGCAGTGGCTAGACGATGGGCTGGCCCTGGCACAGCCTGCGTCCCGTTTCGATGCCTTTGCTGCGGAAGTTGCGCGCGTCGCCCCCATCTTTGTCCGGCATATCGCCCCCGTGGAGCGGGAAGTGGTATTGTCAGCCACAGAGGCCGATATTTCTGTCCTCCGCGATGCGGCGGCGGAGCTTGCCGGGCGGTTGGAACCTGTGCAGACCTTCGCCGTCCAGACGCGCATTCTGGGCGAAGGCAAATTGCCCTACCGCCGGGTAACCGTGAACGAGACGCTCTCGGCACACATGGAGGCGCTGACGGGCGCAACGATGGACTGCCGCGCCCCGGAGCAGGTGGTCTCGGTGCTCTGCATGCCGGCGCGTGGTTTGCTGGGAGTATCACGCACCGAGCAGAACCGGAGCGCATGGCCGGGTGGAATGCACCGCTTCCAGGAGGCGGAGGGGCGCATCAGTCGGGCGGAGCATAAGCTGCTGGAGGCGATAGAGTTGTTCGGGCTGGCGCTGCCATCGCAGGGGACGGCGCTGGATATGGGCGCCGCGCCGGGAGGTTGGACCCATATTCTGCGTGAGCGGGGTCTGCAGGTCGTCGCCGTAGATCCTGCCGACCTGGACCCACGGCACCGCCGCGATCCCGGCATCGTCCACGTGCGTAAGCGGATCCAGGAGTATCTGAAGCCCGGTCTCGCGTTCGATCTCCTCGTCAACGACATGCGGATGGACGCGCCCGAATCCGTGGCGATCATGCTTCAGGCGCGATCCTCTTTGAAGCCCGGCGGCCTGGCGATCCTGACGCTGAAACTGCCCAAGGCCATCAAGGCGGCGCACCATACGCTGGACACGGTACGCACGGCGCTCGCCCGACTGGCGCAAGCCTACACGGTGCTGGGAGCGCGGCAGTTGTTCCATAACCGGAGCGAGGTCACCGTCGCCCTGCAGAGACCGGCCAGGGCTTAAGGAGCGTACGTTCCCCACTCTCTGGGGGTTGATTGCCCCTTACTGTCTCCTCAACGCCTTTCACCCCAGAGAGGACCCCACCTATCGGACATCGAGAAGCCCTCGCAGGCATTCTCGTCGTCCTCAAATCCCGCATCCCATGGGAATAACTTTCCCAAGAAATCGGTCAGGTTGTCAAGGCGATCCCGAGAGGGAAAACCGTACCCCTACGCGTAACATAGAGCGCAAGAGAAATACCATGCACAACAACCGGGCGAACAAGGCAAACCGCTGTATCGGGCTTGAGAATGCGCGATTCCATCGGCTCCTGTGCCGAAGCCTGATCGGGCTTATTGCGGCGATGCTGCTCTTCGCGCTGGTGGGATGCGGAGGCGGAGCGATCCGCCTTTACGGCCCTACCGGAGCCAATCCGACGCCGATCCTTGCGCCCGGTGGGAGAGCGCTCACCCGCTTCGATGTCAATGTCGCCCTGGGGAGAGTGACCATTTCCCGTATCAACGCTACCAAGGGGAGAGCCATTCTGACGGGAGGCGCAGTCTCCTTTACCAGCTCGGATCTGTTGTGGGTAGGAGGAGACAGCGGACAGCGGGTGCTGAACCTCACGGCGATCAATAACACGGGGGAAAAGATCTCAGGGCAGATGCACCTGGTGGTCGGAAACCTCTCCAACAGTCCCGCCATCGACCTGCGCAGCGAAGTGGAGGTCGCGACGGTGGCGGGCAGCGGCGCGGCAGGCAGCGCGGATGGCTATGGGACGGCAGCCTCCTTCAATAATCCGCACTGCATCGTGCCCGGACGCGGCCCCTTGCAGGGAGCGTTCGTCATCTGCGAAGACGCCAACAACACCATTCGCCTGCTGCAGGGGGGGATGGTGACGACCTTCGCAGGAAAGGCAGTAGCGGACAGTTTCGCCGATGGGACCGGCGCTGCCGCCCGGTTTGCCGACCCGGAACAGGTCACGGTGGACGACAGCGGCAATATCTATGTCAGCGATAGGGTCAACAACCGGATTCGCCGGATCTCGCCGTTCGGAGAGGTCAGCACCATCGCCGGAACCGGGGTCAGCGGCGAAAACAATGGACCGGGCGATACCGCGACCCTCAACGACCCGGTAGGCGTGGCGGTCAGCCCGGATGGCAATCGCGTCTATGTCGCGGAACCTTATGGGATCCGCCTCCTCACCTACACCACCGGAGCCCGTAACAGCGCCCACTCCTACACGGCCTCGACCCTGACGGGCAGTACCGTTCCCGGCTTTACGGATGGCGCAGGCGATCTCGCGCGCTTCGGCTTTCTGCACCAGATGACGCTGGTGATCGACCCGAAGGGCACGGACCGCCTGTATGCAACCGATACCGGCAATGGGGCGATCCGGCGGATCGACCTTCCGGCTGCAGGACCTGCCCAGGTGACGACCATCGCCGGCAATGGAGTCGCCGGAACTCTGGACGGTCCCGGCACGACAGCGGAATTCGATGCCCCCGCAGGGATCACGGCCATACAACGTCCCGATGGGACCGATATGCTCTTTGTTACCGATTATCTCTCCGGCCTGCTCCGCGCCATCACCAGTGTCGCAGGCAAAACCGCCCTGGAGAAAGCCGACTATCAGGTCACGACGCTGGCGGGCAACGGCAACGGCTATGCCGACGGAGACGGCTATAGCGCGCGCTTCAACGGCCCGGACGGGATGGCTGCTATCGCCGCGCCCGGTCCCTCCGCGACGCTCTATATGGCGGAGTATGTCAACAATCGTATCCGCAAGGTCACCGTGGGCAGCGGCGCGCTACAGAGCGGGGACACCGGCAGCGCCGTCACAGAGCCCGTCCGCCTCATCAATGGAGACAGCGAAGCGCCCAACCAGACCGCCTGGATCAAGAATATGAACGGAGCGTCGACCCAACTCCAATTCTATGTTCCGGCAGGCGTCTCCGGCTTCTCCTTCACGGTCTATGTCGAAGCGGATACGGAGAGCGCCAACCTGCCTGCCGTGGGGGCATCGTTTGTCACCACGCTGGCGGGCGACGGCTATGCGGGGTTCGAGAACGGGCCGGGCAGACTGGCCGAGTTTTATCAGCCGATCAGCGTTGCCATACCGCCCGGTGGGGCGCATACGACGCCTTTCGGCACGATCCGCGCGTTTGTCGCGGACAGCCAGAACCATACGATCCGCGCCCTGGACCCCAGCGGCAATGTGACCACACTGGCGGGGGGGCGGGCTGGATTCGCCGATGGCCCCGCCTCCGTCGCCCGGTTCCAGAATCCGCGCGGGATCGCCGCCGGCCCGGACGGTGCACTCTATATCGCGGACACGGGCAACGCACGCATCCGCCGGATCAGCCTCGTCCATGGCGTGGTTCTGGTCTCTACCATCGCCGGGACAGGCGTCTTCGGCGCCAGGGATGGGACCGGCAATAACGCGCAGTTCGTCAGCCCCGCAGGGATCACCGTGGACAGCGGCGGAACGCTCTCTATCGCCGATACCGGTGCGCATGTCCTCCGCCAGATCCAGTTTGCCGGCGGGGATCCCAACGCGGCGGCCTCTTATAATGTAGTGACCATCGCCGGCGCTCCCGGCACAGCAGGTTCCACGGATGGGCCGGGCGCTTCCGCCCGCTTCAACGCCCCTGCCGGCCTCTATGCGGATACGGAGGGGCAACTCTACGTTGCCGACACCGGCAACCATACCGTGCGTATGCTGACGCGTACCGGGTTCAACTCCTACTCGGTAAGCACCCTGGCAGGCAGCGCAGGCTACTCCGGAACGACCGATGGAACCGGCGCTTCCGCCCGTTTCAATGCCCCAATTGGCCTTTGCGGCGATACGGCGCACAATCTGTATGTCGCAGACAGTGGCAACAACCGGATCCGGCGTATTGGGCCGGGCGGCGTTGTGGTCACCCTTGCCGGATCCTCCGCCGGAATGACCGACGGCATCGCCGGCGCCTTCCGGTCGCCGAGCGGCGTGACCCTGGAGCCGAGCGGCGATCTACTGGTATGCGATGCGCTCAACCACAGCATTCGGACGGTTCAACGCCTCCTGAGCGAGGGACAACCGGGAGGAGGTCAATAAACCGAACGCCTCCTCTCGATCCTAGCCCCACCCCTATACCCTCAATGGCGGCGAGGGAGAGCGTTCTGTTAGGCGTTCTTAACGGCGGATGCCGGAGACAGCCCCGGTGCGCGCCGCCTCGATCTCCGCGCGTGTGGAGAGGAGTAGGTCGCCGGGCATGGTATGCTTGAGCGCCGCCATGGCGGTGCCATATTGCAGCCCGAGCGCCAGATCATCTTGTAGATATCCCATCAGGATGCCCGCGTTAAAGGCGTCGCCCGCCCCGACACGATCCACCACCTGCCCCAGCGCGTAGGGCGTCGCCGCCCAGTCTCCGGCATCGTCGCAGGCGACCGCGCCCTCCCCGCCGCAGGTCACCACCGCGACCTGCACACCGTAGCGTTCGCGCAACTCGCGGGCCACGTCCGGCCCGTTGCCGTGGATCTCGAACAGCAGGGCGGCGTCGGACTGCGGGCAGAGCAGCAGATCCACCTGCCCCAGCAGCGGCTCCAGGCCCTGCCGGGCTTCGGCGGGCGTCCAGAGTTTCGAGCGGTAGTTGACGTCGAAAGAGACGCGCATTCCGGCCTCCTTCGCCAGCGCCATCGCGCGGGTGACGGCCTTGGCGCAGTAGGGGCTGAGCGCAGGCGTGATGCCGGTAAGGTGCAGTAAGCGGGCGTGGGTGATGCGCGTTGCGTCCACTTCCAGCGCGGTGAGGCGACTGGCGGCGGAGGCGGCGCGGTCGTAGTAGACGTCGGTAGCACGGGGTGACACGCCGAAATCCAGAAAGTAGAGCCCGGCTCGCGTTCCGGGCGTCTCATCCCAGATCACCCCGGAGGTATCCACGCCCCAGCGGCGGATCTCATTCTCGATGCGTCTGCCCAGCGGGTTGGCGGGCAGTTTGCTCCACCAGGCAGCCCGCAGTCCCAGCCGCTCCAACGCGACCGCCGTGTTCGATTCCGACCCGCCGATGCGCACGTCCAGAGAGACCGCCTCTTCCAGCCGACTGAACCCCGGCGCACTCAAACGCAGCATGGTCTCGCCGAACGTCACCACATCGAACGCTCGCTCTGCCATTTTCGCCTCATCGGTCATTCGTTTGTTTCCTTGTCTTTCGCTTCAAAATGGATGCGACACCAATCCAGGGCCTGTTTTGGCGTGACCACGCGCAAGCGGGTATCCGGCGGGCCGATCAATGGGTTTTGCAGGAAATGTTCGGTATCAAAAGTGAGAAAGAGGTCGGCATCGCACTCCACGGCAGCCGCAAGAACGCGGGCATCCGGGAGGTAACCGGTCATCTCGATGCAGCGATCAACCGTCTCTTGATTGGGGTCCAGGGTGATGGCGATATTCGCGCGGTCCAGAATTTGCGCCAGTTGCGGCAAGAGGGCGGCTTTGCGCTTACGGACGAGGGTCTCGATATCCCGCAGCACTTCGCGGCTGGCCCGCATATCCACTGCCCCGACTTCTCCCAGGCGTAGGAGTTGGCGTGATGCGGACATCGCATCGGGCGACATGACCGCAGCGAGGAGACCACTGCTGTCCCAGAAAAGCTTCGGTTTACTCTCCATTGCCTTCGCGCATCCGTCGCAATTCGGCCAACATCTCTTCCAGCGTAGCGCCTTCCGCCAACAGTTCCTCCCGGAACGGATCGCACATGGCGTCAATGCGGGAAGGGGTAGGGCTAAGCACGAACACGCCGCCGAGATCGATCAGAGTAAACCGCTGTCCCTCTTGTATCCCATACTGGTCCCGGAGCGCTTTGGGTATGGTCAGTTGCCCCCGTTGCGCCACCTCTACGGCTGTGGTTGACATCGCGACCTCCTGTTCTGAAATCTGAATTCAGAATACCGAAACTGCCGTGATTTGTCAAGGGGAACTGCGGGTAATTTTCGCCTCTTTATTTACGTTCCTTCGCACAGACGACTGGGATAGTTAGGCCCTTTCCCGTGTCTAAGAACGTAATAATCCCTTTTTCGACAGATGAAATTTCATATCCCTGCACATATTCCTTCTGGCGGGTGTTGGAAACACCCGAAGTTCCAGCAAAATGCCTGGGTGGGGTCCATTGTCTGAAACGCCGGAGTAGGAAGGGACGTCTGGAGTATCGGCTGTGGAGATACCGGTCTGGGGAGGAGAGCGCACGTATGGCAGTCAATCCGGTTCTGATTAACGATCTGCGCAAGAGCCTGTTTCGACGCAAACCGGTCCTGGCGGTAGCCTTGATGGCGCTGATCATTCTGATACTCACGCTGGGGTTGGCGGGGCTGCTGCCGATGGATATCGCGCGGAACTTGAGCCACATCCCATTATGGCGCTTTCCCGACCTGCTGCTGCCCGTCGTCGTGCCCGCATTTGCGGCGGGCGCATTTGCCAAGGAGTACGAGCAGCGTACCTGGCAGGATGTCCTGCTCACCCGCCTCCGGGTCTCAGAAATCCTGGGCGGCAAGTTCTTCGCGGTGCTGCTGCCGACCCTCTCGACGATTATCGTGCTGTTTCCCCCCTTCGCCCTGCTGATGATCCTGCAGAATGTCAGTTGGGCCATGGATTTCGGTCCCTGGATGTTGATTGTTGCAGGGAAATTCCTGGTGAGTGCGACCTTTTATGTGGCCCTGGCGCTGGTCTGCTCCTACTACAGCGTAAATGCCCGCGCGGCGCTGGTGGTCAGTTATGTGATGCTGGCTCTCTATATCCTTCTGAACTTTGCCCTCTGGAACTTCCTGTTAATGCCGGCTCTCTTTCCACAACCCCATCCGGTCGGTACCATGATAAACGGGCAGTTCGTACAGATGACCAGTCCCTACGATATGGACTCCTACACGAATAACAGTCCATGGGCTATGGATAACACCCATTTCAGCCTTACTCCGATAGAACAGGCGCATATTATACAGGCTGCTCTCTTCGGGGCGTTGCTCCTGTGGCATCTGGCCTCGCGCTTGCGACAACAGCGCTGAAGACACAAACAAAAACAACCGCCCCCGATCCACTGACTCTTGCGGGCCGGGGGCGGTTGTTTTTAGTGGGTGGTGGCCGGGACGGTCGCCTGGTTGGAGAAGGCGCTGATCTGGCCGAAGTTGTTGAGGGCTTTGACGGCGTAGTAGGAGTTGGCTCCGAGCATCGGCTGCATATCGGTAAAGGAGGTCACTCTCCCCACCGTCTTGATCAGGACGAACCCGACGCCGTTCTGGGTGGATCGGTAGATATTGATCTGCACCACGCCCGCACTGGCAGGGAGGTTCCAGTTGAGTTGTACCGTACCATTCACGGCTTTGCCGGTGAGGCCGTTGGGCGCGGCAGGCGGCGCGGGCGTAATGGCTTTCACTTCCGCGGAGTTCGCGCTCTCGCCCCCTGCGTTCACGGCGGAGACGACGTAGTAGTACACTGTTCCGTTCGCCAGGCCGTTGTCGGTGTCGTTGACGCCCTTGATATTTCCGGCGACGGTGACATAGGGTCCGCCGCTTCGGGTGGCGCGTTTGACGTTGTAGCCGGTCGCGCCGGCAGCGGCGCTCCAGGTGAGGCGGACCGAGCCGACCCCGACGGAGGCTGCCAGCCCCGTAGGCGCGCCGGGTACGGCGGGCGCCGCCGGCGCGCCTGCGCCCGCTGCCTGCAGCGCCTTGTAGACATTGATACGCCCCGCGCCCGCGCCGATGGTGTGGCCGGACGTCGGATGGTAGGCGTCTACATTGGACGTGATGATGTTGACGACCTGCGCGTTGGAGAGGTTCGGGTTCTGCGCCAAGAGCATGGCGGCCTCGGCGGCGACATGCGGCGCGGCCATCGAAGTGCCGGACATAAACGCGTAGTTGAGCGGCCAACCGGGCTGCACCTGATATGTCGGCAGCGTGGAGAGGATGGTATCCCCCGGCGCGGCGACGGCGACCCAGGACCCCCAGTTCGAGAAAGAGGCGAGAGAATCCGTATCGTCGGTGGCGGCGACCGAAAGGACGTTGGCACAGGCTGCGGGATAGAAGGGACTGGAGACGCTGTCATTGCCTGCCGCCGCCACCACCACACAGCCTTTGTTCCAGGCATAGGTGCAGGCATTGCTCATCGTCGCCGATGCGCCCGCACCGCCCAGGCTGAGGCTGATGACCTTGGCTCCGTGGTTGGCGGCCCAGAGAATACCGTCCGCAACGGTGGAATCCGAGCCGGACCCGCTGCTGTCCAGCACCTTCACCGGCATGATCTTGACATTGCTGGTCAACCCGGCAGCATGGACGCCCAGGGAGAGAATTCCGGTGCTGTTGACGGGAAGCGGGGTGGGATAGCCGGCGATCCCAACCACGCCGATGCTGTTGTTGGCCTCCGCGTCAATGATGCCCGCGCAGTGGGTCCCATGCCCGAACCCATCGGCGGCGGGGTCGCGCTGGCTCTGAAAGGCATCGTAGCCTACGATCCCGCTGGCATCGCGCAGCATCTGGTCGACCAGGTCGGGGTGTTTGCCATCCACGCCCGTATCCACGACCGCGACGATGACCTGCGTCTTGGGGCTCCAGATGGACCAGGCGAGGTCGGCCTGGATCTTCGGAGGCGCCCACTGGTTGATGTAGTAGGGATCGTTCGGCCCGGAGCAGACGCGCAGGATATGGTTCGGCTCCGCATAGGCGACGTCCGCCCGACTGCGTAGCGCGGCAATCGCGGCGTCCATGCTGACGCCGCGATTGAGCTTGAGCCGGTGTGCGCCGATAACGGGCTGCGAACTGAGAATACGCCCCCAGGTCGAGAGCGACTGGGCGGACCGCATCGTATTGAATTCGGGCCGGATCCCTACGAGGATTTCGCCCGGTACGACCGGAGCCTCTTGTGCTCCTGCAGCGAGGGCGCCCCCGGTCAACAAAGCTATGGTAGCAAGCGAGAGTATCGCATTATTTCGTGATTTCATCCCAATTCCTTTATGGGTCGCACGGTTTCTATGCCCATTATTCCGCCCAATGTGCTGGGATCACCCTGGCATGGATGACAGATTTCTCCGGTAGGGAGCATGTAACCCCCGGTCTGCGGCTCCCGTCTAATGGGCAGTCGCGCCCTGCGGCTCCGTTCCTCGCCGCCTCCCTTCTCTCCATTCCGGCAGGGAAGCACCCCTGTGTCCCAGGCAAGAGGAGCGCTGTCAACACTTTCTGATGGACCATCGTCGGCCCGACTGGGCCGATAAGGAGGGGAGAATGAGAAATCGCACGGCATGGGTCCCTGTTTCACTCGTTGTGGTCGCTCTCGGTGTTGCGCTCTCCGCGCCCGCCCTGGTTCGCGCTCAGGACCAGGCGTCTTTCGATCCGTCCATGCAACCGATCAACGTGAAACTGGAGAAGAGCGATATACGCGCCGCGCTGAAACAGCTCTTCAATGCGGCCAAGATCAGCTACACGATGGATGAGGATGTCCATGGCACCGTAACGGCTTCCTTCGAGCAGACGCCGTTTCGGGTGGCATTGGAGAGGCTGCTCCAATCCGCGCCGATGCCCCTTACCTATCGCGTCGAAAGCGGGATCTACTCTATCCAGCCCCGAGATAAATCCCAGGGGGAGGAACCGCAGCCCCATCCGCTGATGATCCAGCTTCACCCGAGCAATACGACGGCGGCGGCCATCGTGCAGAAACTCAAGGCGCTGCCTCAGTTCGGCCCGAATACCGGAGTGACTTATCAGGTCAATCCCGGTGACAATTCGATCCTTGTGATCTCACCGAGCGAGGAGCAGTATCGCGATTTGCAACAGGCTGTTCGTCTCCTGGATGTGTCGCCGCGCGAGGTGTCCATAAGGGCCGAGGTCGTCCTGTTGGCGACGGGCAAAGGGGATAAGAATCGTAAGGCTGTGGTGGCGATGCAGGGCCGTACGGCCAGTGAGGGCACGATCAAACTGCAGACGACGACGGATGGCAAGCCTGTAGCCGGTTCACCGGTCGTGTTCAGCGCCGGTGACTACAACATCACCCTCAAGCCGACCATCAATGGGGATGACAGCATTCAGGTGGAGGCCGAAGTCAACCTCGATCTCACCTACCGCCTGTCCGGCGACGCCCGAACCCAGCACCTCCGCAATAAGTTCACCGGCTCAGGCCGCTATGTGTCGGGCGAAACGATGCTCCTGGCGAGCGCCCTGCTCAAGTCGCAGGACGGCAAATCGGATTCGAGCGCGGCGGAGTTGCTGATCTTCCTCACGCCCAACCTGGTGCAACCGCGCCAGCCTCTTCCGCCGGCTGGCAATCTGCCCAATGCGGCCCCTGCCAAGCCCAACAACAAGCGGGAATCACCTCAAGCGCCGCCTACCCATAAGGAATAACGCGGCGATCCGGTCGCAAAGCCGCTCATGCCCTGCAGAGGGTTCAGGAGAATGCGTCTCCCGAACCCTCTGATGGCGTGTAAGGATGCAGGCTATCGCAACCCCTGCGCTTTGAGGAGGGCGTTCGCCCAGGCGGCGTTTTCGGCGGATAGGGGAGGAACGGGCTCTCTACTATAATCCAGGAGGCGGGCATACGCGCCTTCATCATAAGCGCGTTCCAGAACTGCCTGCACATCGAGGATAACGTCGGGGACCTCTGCTTCCAGTGGCACGGAGATATGCGGCAGGGATTGCTGCACCGTGGCAGGCCATATCTCATAGCGCGCGCCCGTACCGCCTCGGTGCAGGCAGCAGAGATAGTCGTAGGGGGTATCGTCGAGTCTCTCCAGAGGAACGGCGAGCGTTGGAGAGCCGGCGCGAAGCAGGTCCATCTCGATAAGATGCGTATCGCTGGCGCAGATAGCCCTCTGCTTGCGGAGATAGGCATAACGATCTCGACCGGGCGCTTTGTTGGCGTGGCTCAGATACTCCAGGGTCGCGAGGACCACACTCGCGTCGTGGGCGCGTACGACATTTACAAAGCGTCGGCGCGGTTCATCTTCCAGAGCCTCTACAATGATAGGCGCGTCTCCGGTCACCGTAGTGCGCTCCAACAGAGCGACATTTCCAAGGGAAGGAGCAGGCGCATCTCCAATCACGACATCGGGGCGAATACTCTGGCGGGGCGGGAGAATATGCAGCCACTCCTCCACGATAGCGACGTAGGGCGCAGGCAGGACGCGGTTCAACGCTGCTGCCGTATAGACAATAAGAGAGTGATGGAAACTCTCCCAGATGCCGGGGGCTTCGAGATAGGGGTCCATGCCGGGAAAAGGGGATTTTGCCATTCTGCTGCCTCGTCTCTCCTGCTATTGTGGACCAGTATACCAGACCTCTCCCTTCACTGCAAGAGAGCGATGGGAAGCGAGAGGATCATAGGACACTGCGCATTTAGCCAGAATCAGGGCGTAGGTGGAAGAGTTTGTGCATCTTGAGAGTATCATAAATCTGTTGTAAGAGGAGATATGCCGCTTGCACACTCTACCGAAAGGGAGACAGGAGTGAATAACCTCGGGATCGAACACCTTTATCACCCAATGACGCTGGCAAAGGCGAAGATCGCCCACAGCCTGATGGCCTCCAGCTATGACCGGCGCGGCGGCAACCATGACTGGAGCAATTACGTGCGCACGGAGGGCGCCGCCGCGGTGCTGATGGAGGCGCAAGGGCCGGGCTGCATCACCCGCATCTGGACCGCCGACCCACAGAAGGGCACGGTGCGGATCTTCCTGGATGGCCAGCCCGAACCCACCATCCAGACGCCGCTGCGAGATCTCTTCGCCCGTCTGCCCCTCTCCTTCGGTATCGGCGGCGAGAGCCCCGAAAACTATGAACGCTCGCGCCGGGAGCGGCTCCCGATGGGGCATACCTCCTACTGTCCTATCCCCTTCCAGCACCATTGTAAAGTGACCATCGATCCGGAGGACGACTACCTCTACTACCATATCAACTACCACCTCTTTCCTCCCGGTACGCATGTCCCTGCGTTTGATCCGACAACCTCCCTCGCCACTCCGGAGATCCGCCGGACGGAGGCGCTCTGGGCCGCCTGGGAGCGGGGAGAGCCCCTGCGCGATTGGAGCGACGCCGAGGCCCAACTCCACAACCTGGAGGTCGGTGAGACAGCACAACTCCTGTCTGCGGAAGGCGCAGGCGTGATTCATGGCCTGCGGGTCGCCTTGCCGCCTATGTCCGACGCTCGGACCGCCGCACACCTGCGTGAAAACCTGTGGCTCACAGCCCACTTCGACGACGATGAGCCGCGCGACCCCAGCATCCGCGTCCCGCTCGGCCCCCTGTTTCTCGACTTCGGCCAGCGCCCTGCGCCCCGCTCCCTGTTTGCCGGCACGGACGCGGAGGGCGCTTACTATCTCTTCTTCCCCATGCCCTACGCCCGCTCCGCCTCGGTGCGCCTGGTCAATCGCTCCCTGCTCCCCATCGAGGGCATTCGCATCTCCGTGCTGCGCGAACCGCTCTCCGAACTCCCGCCCGACCTCCTGCGCTTCCGGGCGACGTGGCATGTCGAGACCCCCTTCGGTCCGGATCATCGGGACTATGGGGGCGTCGCCTGCCGCATCCTCAACCTGGATGGCCGAGACAACTACGAACTGCTCAACGTGCGCGCTGCGGGGCACTTCGTCGGCTGTGGCTTTCATGTGGATCTGCGGGATGCGCCCACCGACCGGGCGGCAGGAGAGGGGGATGAGATGTTCTTTGTGGACGATGACCCCCGGCTGACGCTCTACGGCACGGGAACAGAGGATTATGTCAATGATGCCTGGGGTATCCGTGGGTATGGCGGCCCGCTCTCCGGCTCTGCGCTCGACGGAACCTGGGGCGTGGATCCCCAATTCTTCGGCTATCGCCTGCATGTGCCCGACTGCGTTCCCTTTGTACGGAAAGGGCGCTTCACCCTTGAGCACGGGACCGGCAACAACTGCAGCGGCCTCTATCGGAGCGTGGCCTACTGGTACATGGCGCCCGCTTCCAATCGCACCCGGATCGAAGAGGCCCGATGGGAGGCCATTCGCAACGCCACTCCCTGAATAAGCCCATGCCAGGAGGAAAGTGAGGCCCGAGGGGGGAACAGGGTTTCTATAGGGAAAACGGGCGCGATGAGAGGATACTGAACGTGGAGCAAGTTCGGATATTTACACAGGGCGAAGAGACGGATTACACGGCGATGATGGCGGCGCTGGCCGGGGCGGACGTGGTCTTTCTGGGGGAGAACCACGACCATAAGCAGGGCCACGTCCTGGAACTGATGATCCTAGAGGGGCTGTTCCGGCAGAAGCCCGACCTGATTTTGGGGCTGGAGATGTTCGAGCGCGACGTGCAGCTTGTCCTCGACGAGTACCGCGCCGGGCATATCACCGAGGCGCACTTCCTGCAGTCCTCGCGGCCCTGGGGCAACTACAAGGAAGCCTATGCGCCGCTGGTGGAGTTCAGTATCGCGAATGGCCTGCCCATCGTCGCCACAAACGCCCCGCGCCGCTATGCCAACATCGTCAGCCGCAAGGGACAGGCTGCGCTCAGGGAACTGCCTGCAGCCTCCAAGCCGTACTTAACACCGTTGCCCTATCCGATGGATCTCCCTGCCGAATACGACCGCCAACTCAACGCCATCTTTACCGAAGGCCAGGAGACCTCGACCACCCTGTCCGCCTCCACCCGCCGTATGAAGGAGGCGCAGGGGTTATGGGACGCGACCATGGCCGATTCGATCCGCCTGGCGCTGGAGCGCTATGCGGGCCGCACCCTGCTGCATATCAATGGCTGTATGCACAGCGATTCGGGCCATGGCATCGTAGCGCGCCTGCGAACGCTTCTGCCCGAAGCGCGTATTCAGGTGGTGACCATCAAGGCGTATGCCGGCTTTCCCAATCGCCCAAACGTCGCCCTGGAGGAGCTGGCGGACTTTGTCCTGTTGACACCGGAGGAAGAGTAGCCCATGCCGCTCTCACGCCGAATCTGGGGTTGGTTTGTCTTTGCGCTGGGCCTGTTGTGGTTTGTCGGGGGCCTCTTCGGCCTGCTGCACGGCGTCTGGCAGATGGCATTGCTGGTGATCCTGGGGTTTGCGCTGCTCCGGCGCGGCTGGAGCCTGACGCACCCCGACGAGAAGCCCTCATGAATTGGCGGCAAAAACTGAGCAATCTCTTTGTCCAGGCGGAGCCACCGGTTCCGAACACGATCCTGGGCGAGGCGGCGGCGCGCTTCGCCACCCTGCCCGCGGCCGCGACCGTCTGTATCAAGGTCTCCGCCGCCCACGACCAGCCCTACCCGTTCGCCGTCTCGGGCCGGTTTGTGGCGCGGGCGGTCCAGGAGATCCAGGCAGCGAACTCCGCCCTCAAGATCCTCCTGACCGAGGGCGGCGTCGGCGCGCAACCGGTGCTGCCCGTCGCGGAGCGGCATGGCCTGACCGCCCTGCCCGGCGTCACGTTTGTAGACGCCGAAGCGTGCGCCCCCGTATTTGTGCCCAATCCGAACCCACAGCCCTACCAGACCGATGGCTTCTGGCTGCCCACGCACTGGGTCGAAGCGGACTGTCGGGTGCTGCTCACCACCTGCAAGGTCCGCAGCCACCATTTTCAGCGCTGGTACTCCGGGGGAACGCGCAACCTGATCGGGCTGCTGCCCCGGTCGCAATATAAGCTCTCGACCAGCAGGCGGGAGATGCGGAGCATGCTCCACCAGCGCGGCATGGATGCCATGGTCGCCGACCTCTACGCCACCACCGGGCAGAATATCCTGACGATCCTGGACTGCCGGCTGTTGGCCCGGCACGACGAGCACCTGCCCATGCGCTTTACCAAGCGCATCCATGCGGTCCTGGTCGCAGACGACCCTTACCGCGCCGACGACGCCATGGCGCACACTCTGGACCTGCCGTTCACCCCGCCCTATCTGGCGATGATCGCCAAGGCGGGACTGCTGGGTGGCACCGAGCCGGTGCGCCAACGACAGACCGCCTGACACCCACCGGGCGCCGTTATCCCCGACAGGAAGCAGAAGCGCATGCAATCGAAAACCTGGATCGCCTGGAACCTCTTTCTGGCCTGCGTCCCCGTGGCGCTGGCCTACCTGCTGGCGATAGGAGCGGAGCGCTTCACATTGCAGAAGAAGCGCGTCCCCTGGTATGCCTGGCTGCCGTTGGGCCTCCTCTGGTTCGCCTTCCTCCCCAATACCTGCTACCTGTTTACGGAGTGGCGGCACTACCTGTTCGATCCGTTCTTTGTCGGCACACGCCGTTACGGCCCAAACGGGGAGGCGCTTATCCAGTCGGCACGGCAGGGATTGGTCTTTCTGCTCTACAGCGCCGTCGGCTTTCTCAGCCTTGGCCTCTCTATTCGCCCGGTGCATCGGCTGCTGCGCAAGGCGGGGCAGCACCCCGTCTGGATGGCGCCTCCCTTCTTTTTCCTGGTCTCCTTAGGCGTCTATCTGGGACTGATCCTGCGGCTCAACTCCTGGGAGCTCTTCCTTAGCCCCCGGCACGTGCTGGAGATTGCCGGCGAATCCCTGCAGAACCTGCGCCTGATCAAAGTCCTCATTCTCTTCGCAGGGACGCTCTGGCTGCTCTATCTGATCGTCGATATCTGGGTAGACGGCGTCAAACAGCGCATCGAACAGGCGCGAAAAACGTAAGAATCCATAATATGGATTCTTATGAGGAATGTGGCATGAGTGACGAAAATTCGTGGAAGCGGAAACGCGCCGGGGGCCATTCGCGCGTTCTGGGCTGCGGCATCGCCCTGTTGCTGCTGGGCGTCGGCCTGGTGATGACAACGGCCCTGATGGTGCAGGCGCGGAACCGGAGGGTCCAGTTACAATCGGACCCGCATGTCGCCACGGTCTGGTTGCTGGGCGCAACCTGGGGGCCAAACCACTCGGTAACGTTCGGTTCCCCCTCACAAAAATGGCTGAACGAACACAATATCACGGCGTTCGGCAGCTACGCCGTGCTGCATAGTCCGTACACGGGGGAGCCTGGAGGCGTGGAATTCTGGTTCGACTACCAGAGCTATTTGCCGTCTCAGGAGTTGGAGTGCCATCGCGTGGGAGAGATGGCCTTCACGGACGACCTGGGCCAGACCTATCACGGTTATCTGGATTTCCAGGGCAAAACGGTCGGCGTCTATCTGCCTGCCTACGATCACGCGGCGCACCGCCTGTTCTGCAATATCCACTGGATGCCGCGCAGGCCCGCTGCTCCCTCGCCGGTCTCGACGCCGATGACCTTCATGGTCAACCTGCCGCCTACATC
>DATGIG010000711.1:0-9667 GCA_035295825.1 Chthonomonadaceae bacterium
AGAGCCCCTCTTCGCGGTCGGCCTCCCCCTCCAGCATCGCGATATCGAGTTGTTGGGAGACCATCGCATTCAGGCCGCGCCGGGTGAGGTAGGGCTGCCCGCTGACGAGTTTGTAGTAGCGGGCGATCTCGCCTGCATCCCGCAGGGGACCGCCATAGCGCCGGTTCAGGTCGGTAACCTGCTCCAGTGTAAAGTCTTCCAGGGTGAGGCGCGTGCCCACGTTGAAGGGCGACTGGTTCATGTCGGTGATAAACAGGTGCGCCTCGGTCGCATAGGCGATGGCGAGAGTGAGGCGCGACCAGGGACCGGTGGGATCGAGCGAGCGCTCGTTGTGCCAGGAGCGGAACAGGCCGAAGACCTCGCTGCCGAAGTCGCAGGTAAAGAGGCGGTCCACTTCATCCATCGCCCAGATGACCGGCGCATCCAGCTTGTTGAGGACTTCTCTGCGGAGGAAGCGCTCGAAGTTGACGTTGGCGCCCCGCTTGGGGTTCCAGACCTCCTGGGGCAGCACATCCAGGTCGAGTTGGTCGGCGATCCGCTCCGCCAGGGCTAAAAAGAGGGTGTCCACGGATTCGAGGTCGGCGTTATTCAGCTTCTGAAAGTCGGTCTGAATGCACTTCGCGCCCGCCTCGCGACCCTGCTGCAGCCCGCGCGCCAGCAGCGAGGTCTTGCCCATCTGGCGCGCCCCCTTGAGCAGGACGATGCTATCGTGCCGGGCGATAGCGGCGCGAAATTCGGCCTCCGTGGGGCGCACGATCCAGAACTTGGAGTCGAGGGCGACCGCCCCTCCGACGGGTTCGAGCTTGTCCAGCGCGAGGGGTTGGGTGGGCGCAGTCGGGTTCTGGATGGCATAGAGGATATCGGAGACGAGGCGCGCATCGTCCTCGGGCGTCTCCCAGAGGGTCTGCTGTACGGGATCGAGGATCCCGGCGATCTCCTCGGAGAGCGGGCCGGTGTAGGCGACGCGCACCGGAAGCAGGCGCGGTTTGCCCTGCCCCTGGAACCCCTTGTAGGCTTCGCTCACCTCATACGCCAGCATCTCGCTATGGATAGAGTTGACGGAGAGGAGGGGGATCACGGCGTCTGCACTCCGTATCTGCCGCTCGATCTCCTTCGCCCACTCCACACCGACCTGAAGGTGCCGATCGATGAACACATGGCAGCCATGCGCCAGCAGTTGCGCTTCGAGCAGTTTGAGGATCTCTTCGTCGGGGTGGGCATTGCGCTTGTAGAGGAGGGCGACCCGCAGTGAGACCATCTTCTCCGGGGTCGCCTTGTTGCCCAGGCCGTCACGCACGAGGTTATACACTCGAACGCGCTCCCCATGCTTGATCTCACAGAAGTCCAGATCCCGGATAAACTCCGACCAGCCGCCAAGTTGGGCCAGCATGGCAACGACGGAGGCGGAGAGGAGGATATGCCCGGCGTCGCCGCAATCCATGATGCGCTGGGCCATATTGATGCCCTCGCCAGAGACGTTCCAGTTGCCGTTGATATCACGGACCCGATAGACGTAACCGGTATGTACGCCCATGCGGAGTTTCAGCCCGCTGACAGCGGCGGCCCCGGCAACCTCCAGGGCGCAGCGCACCGGTGAGAGCGGATTGCGGAAAAAAACCAGCGCCGCGCCGTCGCCGGTGGGCAGACGGATCAACTGCTCCGCCGCCCCTTCCGTCTTCTGAAACTCATAGGAGGCCCGCAACGCCTGCTGCAGCTCGTCCTGAAGTCGCAACTGGTCGGGCAACGTGTGGCGGGAGTAGCCGACGATGTCTATAAAAAGCACATGTGCAATTTCGAGTTCCGGGGATGCTTCGGGCATCTCGCCTTCCTTCCAGGGACGCAACCGATCCGACGTATAGCCTCTGTCCAGGCCGTAAACGACCTGTCTATTGTATGGAGAAAGCCGCGTGAACGCGGCGGCTCCACCTTGACTTTCTTCCTGTTGGACGAGTATAATAGCTTCACGTTTCGGCAAGCGGACGATCCCACATCTTGCCAAACGATGCGTTCGGGTCGTTAGCTCAATTGGCAGAGCAGCTGACTCTTAATCAGCCGGTTCTGGGTTCGATTCCCAGGCGACCCACTTCTCCTCCCCTACCTATTCCCTTATCCCTCACCCTTCAGGGGGTGGCAGCCGGGCTTAGTTTGCAGAGGCGACAAGGGATATTCTCTGGACCTATCGTCGCCACATAGACGGCTCCCGTTTTACTATCCACCGCCAGCGGTCCCACGGCATTGCTGGGCAATCCTGTGGAGATGTTCTTCCAGGTCTGCCCATCATCCGTCGAACGATACACTCCATTCGTCTCAGCCGTGCCCTTCAATGTGGCAAATATCTCGTGCGAAGGCGCCAGGGCCATGGCGAACACCCGTCCATAAGCAGGCAGGCCCTTGGAGGAAGCCACCCAACCCGTCTTGACACGCCTCTGGATCAGACCTCCCGATTGCAACGTTCGCGCTACCAGCAGTTCGCCCTGGGCATTCGTCCCCAGCGTAATGATATTGCCGATATACCCCTCTTCTTTGCTCAAGCCATCCTGCTGCCAGGTCGTTCCGTTATCGATGGAGTGAAAAATCCCTGCTGTCAACTCTCCTCCGGCATAGAGGCTGCCATCGTTGGCTTTGAAAATAACCCAGAGCGCCCCCACAGTAATGCTATTGGGCGATCCCACCGGCCCGGCGATTTTGTGGAAGGTATTGCCATTGTCCGTGGAGCGGAACACCTCTCCGGTCCATGCGGTCACGGCGAGGAGCGCGCCCGTTTTGTCCTGAGCGAGGCACGCAATACGATAGTTCGCAACGATCCCGCTCGCCTTATGCCAACTCTCTTGAGTATAGCGGAAGACCCCCACCACCGGGTTCTGCCCCACAACGACGACAGGCTCTCCCAGAGAGTTGAAGCCGAGTGTGACGACCTTCAAGCCCGGCAGGCCGTTGTTGATCACCGTCCAGGTCTTGCCGCCGTCGGGAGAGACGGAAACGCCGCCATTTCCTATCGCATAGAGCTTCCCATTGGGTGCCACCCCTAATCCCCAGATCCTCCGGGCGAAGTTGCTGGCGAAGGGGTCCGGCAGATAGGTCCAGGCGCTCTCAGGCGCAGGCGGATCCGGGGTGATACCCTCCGGATGGGTCGGCATTGCGGCGACGGAGGAGGGCGCCGCACCGAAACCCCGCAGCCCTCCCATCAGCGCTGCAGCCAGCCCCAGGGTAAGAGAGATCCGAAAGAGAGAAGTTCGATTGATCGGGTTCCTCATGCTCTTTGCCTTTCCGCGAACAGACAAGCCTCAAGTCTCTCCATTATACCAGATAGGCCCCTGCAGACCGCGAGGCGCAGGTGGGACGTCCCCACCCCGCACACCTCTCGAGAGCCGAGCAATCCTAACAGAATTGCGCCCGGAGGAGACCGCGCCTCCAGAACCCGGTTATAGCGCCAGTGGAAGTACGCATGTGTGTGCGGAATAACGCTCAAGACGACGACAATCCGCACCTCCTATCCTGCAGTGGGGTCGGCGTCGAGTAATTCAGAAATGATATGAGCGCCGCCTTCGTGCCGAATGCCCCGAAGCGTACTGACGGGAGAGGTTTCCGAAGCGGCAGCCCGATAAGAAAGAGAAACCTGGAATGCAGAGTATCCGCCCTGAACAGCATCCGAACGAACCGGCAGGCGGTTCTTCTACGGACGTAAAGCGCGCGCATAGCGCTTCGCTGACCACGCTGCTCGACCGCGTGATCGTGGTGATGATGGTGGCGATCCTTCTGACGCTCTCCTGGCCCGTTTCTGTGGTATTATGGCATCAGTCGCACCCTGCCATGACGATGGCGCATCAGCAGGCCAGGGATGCGCCCTGAGACAGACGGGTAGAATAATCCGGCTTTTGCCCGCAGGGAGAAGGCGACGGGAAACGGCATCGGCGATGCCCAGAGCCTCTCTCGGGAGAACAGGCAGCGTCCAGGGAAGGAGAATGACCATGCAAGCCAGCGTGAGGGATGGGATGGCCCGACGGGCCGCGCATCTGATGGAGACAGAGGAGTTGGCGGCCCGCATCGCTGCGGGGGATCCCAGCGTGCGGAGCATCGATCTGCGCGGCTATGTGCGTACCCAGACCGCCGAGGACGGCTCACAATCCGCTGCCTATACGGGAGCGCCGGAGGAGTACGCGCAGGGGCATATCCCCGGCGCGGTCTTCCTGGACTGGACGCGCGACATCGTGGATGAGAGCGACCCAATCCCGGCCCAGGCAGCCACGGCAGAGCAACTGCGCCGGGTTCTTAGCGAGCGCGGGCTCGGAGACGAACATCTGCTGGTCGCCTACGACCAGCACCCCGCCAGCCAATTTGCGACCCGGTTCTGGTGGCTCCTGCGCTACTATGGACACTCCAACGTTCGGGTCCTCAACGGCGGCTGGGCCAAGTGGACGCGCGAAGGCCGCCCGACTACCACGGAACAACCCCGATATGTCCCCACTGTCTTTACCCCCCGGCCCCAACCGGAGTGGCGCGCCACCGCCGATCAGGTGCTGGGATGGCTAAACGATCCCGCCTATACGCTCATCGATGCACGGGATGAGGGGCAGTATACGGGCCGCATCCGGCGCGGCAAACATGGCGGGCACATCCCCGGAGCCAGGCACCTACCGCGAGAGGCCTTCTTTACGGCGGATGGCGTCTTTCGCGCGCCGGAGGAGCTGCAGGCGGTAGCGAATGCCGCCGGAGCCGCCCCCGACGCTCATATCGTGGCCTACTGCAACGGCGGCGTCGCGGCCACCTCGGTTCTGTTTGCCCTCTCGATGCTCGGCTATCCCCACCTGACCAACTACGACGGATCCTGGAACGAATGGGGGCAGCGCGACGACGTCCCTATCGCATGAGGCGCTTAGCGAATTCGGCTCTCTCTGCGGCGCGCGGCGCGCGGAGAGGTGCATAGCGGGTATGATTAAGGCATACCAACCTATTCAAGGAGACGACGATGCCCCACCCGAACGCCGCGAAACTGCGCGGCCTGCTTCCGGCGATACTGACCCCGCTCGATCTGAACGGCGACCTGGCGTTGGAACACTTCCCCGCCCTGCTCGACTTCCAAAGGCGGGCCGGCATGGATGGCGTGGTGGTCTGTGGGACCAACGGCGAGGGCACGGCGCTCTCGGTCGCGGAGCGCAAACAGACGATCGAGAAGGCGATCCAACATCGAGGCAACTTCGTCATCATCGCGGGAACGGGCGCGACGAGCGTCACCGACGCGGTGGAGCTGACGCGCCATGCGGCATCTGTGGGCGCGGACGCCGCCCTGGTCTTGCCCCCGTTCTTTATGAAGAACCCGAAGGCGGCGGGGCTTGCCGCCTACTTCCGCCCCATTCTGGACGCCGCCGACCTGCCCATTCTGCTCTATAGCATCCCCCAGTTCTCCGCCGTGCCCATTACGGACGAACTGATGGCCCTGCTGGCAGACCACCCCAACCTATTCGGCGTCAAGGACAGCGCGGGAGACTGGACGCGCACCCACGAATTCATCACCCGCTATCCGCACCTGCGTATCTTTGCGGGCAGCGACCGCCTGGCGGCGCGCTCCTATGCCCATGGCGGGTCGTGTATCTCCGGCGGCGCCAACGCCTTCCCGGAGATCGTCGTGGCCATTCGAGATGCCTGGAACTCCCATGGCGACGGCCCGGAACTGGCGGCGGCGCAGGCGCGCCTCGACGCCTTAATCGACATCACCATCCGCTACCCGTTCGTCACCAGCAGCAAGAGCATCCTGGCCCATCGCGGCCTGCCGCGCCTGGGCGTCCGTCCCCCGCTGACCCTCCTTGCGCCGGACGTAGAGGCGAACTTGCTGGCGGAACTGCGCGACGCGAAATTTCTCTGAACGCCTGTAGGGGCAGGCCCCTGTGCCTGCCCTCTTCCAGGCACAGGGGCCTACCCTCATCCATCGGCCCCTGCCCAGGGCAACCACGGGGGCTGCCCCTACAACACGGATCCACTCTCAATCTGCGCCGTCATCCACTGCAGCACATCGGCGCAGACGCGGTCCCGATCCGCGCGGCGCTCGTTATGGAGTTCGTGGAACAGGCCGGGATAGTCCTGCCATGTATGCTGCTCCGGATGCGGCAGCCGGTCGAAAAAGGCGCGGGAGGCGGGCGTGGAGACGATCCGATCTACACCGGGGATCAGCCAGAGCGTGGGCCAGACGATGCGCTCCACATCCGGTTGAAGCTCAAGCAGCGCCCGCTCCGTGGCAAAGAACCAGCTTAAGGTGACTCTCCGTGGAAACAGCGTGTCGGCGGTGAGTTTCGCCTGCTCCTCCGGATCGTGCGTCAGCACCTTCGGGTCCAGGGGCGCCTCCATACGGAATTTCGGGTTCATGCGGTTTACGGCTCTGCCGAACGCCATCTGCCAGGCGGGAACTTTCAATCCAACCCCGATGAGCGGCCCGCTTAGCACCATCCCGGCGAGCGGAAGCACCGGAAAGCGCTCCGCATAGAGCAGAGCGACCAGGCCCCCCATGCTGTGCGCATAGAGAAAGAGGGGCGTGTCGGCGGGCAGATCCCGCCGGAAACGCGCCTCCGAAAGGCGGAGGTCGGCGATATAGTCCGCATAGTCCCTCACAAACGCCCGCGTCCCCTCCGAGAGGCCGAAACCGCGCAAGTCCATCCCGCCCACGGCAAAGCCCCCCGCCGTCAGTTGCCGCGCCAGACGTCCATAGCGACGCATATGTTCGCCATAGCCATGAACCAGAAGCACCGCCCCCCGCGGGGAGACGTCTTCCGCCGTCCGCCATTCGCGATATGCGAGGCGCACCCCCTCCGGACCGACCAGCGTGTCCGTAACATCCGGGGTCTCCTTCTCATCCGTAGCGATCATCCGTATCGGATCTCCTCCTGGTCAAAGCATTCCATTCTCGCCCGTCCGCACCTATTGTGACAGAATCGGAAGGCCTGTACACCCTTTTAAGGCCAAAAACGTCCAATAAGTGTCAACAATCCGTTTACACGCGACTCGGAATGTGTTATAATGCGCTTTGAGGAATGAGAATACCTGGTAAACGCAGTGACGAGGAAGCGAAACGACTTTCTCGCGTCCTACAGACCCCACAGCGAAGGAGCCGAAAGCATGAGTTTGATCATTGATGAGGTTATTGCCCGTGAGATCCTGGATTCGCGCGGCAATCCGACCATAGAAGTGGACGTCTATCTGGAAGATGGCGCGATGGGACGCGCAGCAGTCCCCTCCGGCGCGTCTACCGGCGCACATGAAGCGGTCGAACTGCGCGATGGGGATAAGACGCGTTACGGCGGCAAGGGAGTGCTGACGGCAGTAGACAACGTCAACGAGAAGATCGGCCCCGAAATCATCGATATGGAGGCGACCAATCAGCGCGCGCTCGATCTTCGCCTGCTCGATCTGGATGGCACCGATAACAAGAGCAACCTGGGCGCGAACGCGCTGCTGGGTGTCTCCCTGGCCGTCGCCAAGGCGGCGGCGGCGGCGCTGGGCATCCCGCTCTACCAGTATATCGGCGGGGTGAGCGCGTATACGCTGCCGGTGCCGATGCTGAATATTCTCAACGGCGGAAAGCACGCCGACAGCAATGTGGACCTGCAAGAATTTATGGTGATGCCCGTAGGCGCGCCCTCCTTCTCCGACGCGCTGCGCATGGGAGCGGAAGTATTTCACGCGCTGCGCAAGGTCCTCAAGGGACGGGGCCTCTCCACGGGTTATGGCGACGAGGGCGGCTTCGCCCCGAACCTGCCCAGCAACGAAGAGGCGATCCAGATCATCATCGAAGCCATCGAGCAGGCCGGCTTCAAGGCGGGCGGAGAGATCTCCATCGCACTGGACTGCGCCGCGACCGAACTCTATGAGCAGGGCAAGTACAATCTCAAAGGCGAGGGCCGCGTCATGACCGGCCCGGAAATCGTGGACTACTACGCCAAGTGGGTGGACAAGTACCCGATCGTCTCCATCGAGGACGCCTGTGCGGAAGATGACTGGGAGACCTGGAAACTGCTCACCGAACGGGTCGGCGGGCATGTACAACTGGTGGGCGACGACCTCTTCGTCACCAATACCAGCCGGTTGAAACGGGGCATCGCCAGCGGGACCTGCAACTCCGTTCTCATCAAGGTCAATCAGATCGGCACCCTCACCGAGACACTGGACGCCATCGAGATGGCAAAACGGGCCGGCTATACCGCCGTGGTGTCGCACCGCTCCGGCGAGACCGAGGATTCGACCATCGCCGACATCGTGGTCGCCACCAATGCCGGCCAGATCAAGACGGGCGCTCCCAACCGCACCGATCGCGTCGCCAAGTACAACCAGTTGCTCCGCATCGAGGAGAGCCTGGGCGAAGTGGCCGAATACGCCGGACGGAACGCCTTCTACAACCTGAAGTAAGGACTGTGATGGCTGGGCGCGAAAAAGAGTATCGCTGGTATCGCACGGGATGCGAGAGAATGGGGCAGGTTCCTCTGGATGAGGCGGCTTTTGAAGCGCGCTGGCAGGAGTATGAGGACCATGCCGAGAAACTGAAAGCCGCGGAGACGAAACAGTCGCTCTCCGAGTTGGAGGCGGAGCGCCGCGCCGAGATGCAGCATCGCCTGAAGAGCGACCCCTTCGTCCAGGCCGTTCTGATCGGTATGAAGGAGGACGAGTTCGCGAGGTAGTTCCATGGGAGTGACGGACGGGCCGGAGTATCGCTGGTATATGCTTGGCTGCGGACGCTTCGGCTGGGATCCCCTGGCTGAAGAGGAGTTTTGGCCGAAGTATCGCCGCTATCGTCGCTGCAGCCGTGCGATCCAGAAGTTCGAGCAGCGCCGGGTGACGCGCAAGGGCGGCCCCGGCGGACTGTTCGGCGCGGAGAACCGCCTGCTGGAGCGCCTGCTCCGGAACGTCATACGCGAGAGAGACCAACTGGACTACCTCGCCAACGCCGTATCCGCCGGGCAGTCAGCGGACGGCGGTGACTCCGGGGGGACGGGAGTAAAGCGGCGTCCCAAAAAGCCGGTGCTGGCCGGGGCGGGCGCCAAGCCGTTGCCGCATCTCGATCCGGACCCGCCCGTGCGCAATCCTTAGCGGCTTGATGTCTGTTTTTGGGTGATCGGAAATTCACAAATAGGAGAGGGCTACTTCCATCCGTCCGACAACCGCAAAAAACTCATCTTCGCGCCCCTCTGGGGGTCGTCTCCGCTCTGTCATCGGCCTCGTGCTGATCGGCCTGATCGGAAGCTGGCTGGGTGTTCAGGCGGCGCATCCGTTCCAGGTGGCAGCCGCATGGCGCGCCCGCAACGATAACGACGAGCGGGAGTATCTGCGCCTGCGCCTACAAAATCAGCGCGCGGAGCGCGAAGTGCACCTCCTGAACACACGAGAGGGCATCATTCAGGCTGCCCGCCCGCTCGGCTGGGTCCTGCCCGGCGAAAAACCCCTCCACATCCCCGAGTAAATCCCTCCGTTCCTCGGCATGCTCCTTAACGATCCGCATTCATAGCAACCGGGTAATAACCTTACGATCTGTCTCTCCCATATTGCAATGTCTCATGCCTGTGTTCCATAGGGTCCACAGGCAAAAACTTTGGGCGACGCATAAGTTTTCGCGACGAATGGCGTCTATAGAGCTGATGATGCCCAGAGAAGAGCCGGAAAATGGGATACAGGAAGCCACGCTGGTGCG
>DATGIG010000712.1:0-4019 GCA_035295825.1 Chthonomonadaceae bacterium
AACCCCGCCGAAGGTATAAGCCGTATTCGCCGCCGGGAAATCCTTCCCGACCTTCCCGACGTACACCCCCTCCCTCTCCGTGAGTTTCTTCTCCGTATCCGGCTGGTTGGCATAGATCATCCGCGCCTCCGGATCCAGGAAGATCATCGGCCCATAGAGCGGCCTGCCCCAGAGTTTGCCGCCATCCTCCTCCGAAGCCGACTTCGCCTCAGCGAAATACTGCTTGCACCTGCGAATCATGTCCGTCTCCTGCGGCGCATGAGAGAGATGCGCCTCCTCGGCGGCACAGAGTGGCGCCCCTGTCTCCAGAGCGGCTTCGAAAGCGCTATCAGAAACCGTCTGGGTCTGTTCCTTGGGAGGAAGGATTGTAAAAGTTGCGAAGGCAACCAGAATCACCGTCCATATCGAGATCATCCTCATTTCCTTTCTTTCACTACGGTACATTTCGTAACCGGGTCCTTCACGGCCTGGCGATAACGGGGAGCGGTTTGAGCGCATCGTGTCTCCAACGGGTGCCATCGCAGCGAACTTCGCGTCGCCAGAAACCCGTCAGCACACTTCCGTAGCGATAGATAAACGCGACATCGGTCGCGTCACCCTCCGTGGCGACCGCTACCACATGCAGCGTCGCTCCGGGGAGGTCTGCCTCTCTCCATGGAAAGGCGGGCGGTCCCTTTTCCGATAAGGAATCCCAGAGCGCGCCGAAGGCGAGGTCCGGCTGCCTCTCTCTCTGGCGTGTATAGGTCGCCAGCGCCAGAAATTCCGGGTGTTGTGCAACGGGCAGATCCTCCCATCGCAGGCCCCGCTCACTCCATGCCGCGCCTCGCAGCTCCGACGGAAGGCTGCCCAGCAAGCGCCAGTGCGGACGCAGGAGGGGGGAGCGGATCAGATCCCACTCCTCCAGGCCATAGAGATCCTGTGCGCCATCCGCTATGCCGGGGGCATCCAGTTGCGCATCGGAGAGAGAGGCAACCTCGACCAGGTCCTCAAACGACAGCTTACCGCTCCTGCGCCGTGCTTCGGCCCAGCGGGCGAAGAGCCGATGGGGGACTTCCGCGCGTTGGTCGTGCAGAAAACCGGCGCCACGGAACTGGAGCCAATCGTCCTCATACCGCCATCGAAGCCGCATGGCTGCCGAGAGGGAGGAGAGCGCCTCCGCCAGGGAAGACGCATGCAACGTAACGGCGTCCGGTGGGTAGAAGCGCGTAAAGTAGTCGCCCAGAATATCCCTCCCGGTCGCCAGATGCAGCGCTTCCAGCACGTCCGCCGTCGTTACACCCGGTGTGCGCCCGCTTTCCTGATTCTCTGAACTAACCTGCATACAGGATTGGGGCGTGAGGGAAATGCGCTGCTCCGTATCTGCAATGCGGCCTAGATCGGCAGGCCGGCTCCCGAAAGACTGCAGGCTGCGGCTGACGCCGACCGCCGGCACACACTGGGTGCGGATATGCGATACGCGGCTGTACCCGGCATCGCCGCCGACCTCTTGCGCGGCGAAGATCACGTCGCCCTGCAATTGGACCTTGCCCGGTTCCAGGACCGTCAGGCGCAGATCCACTTGCGAGACTTGCACGCTGGAAAAGGCTGCAAGGCCGAGTGGTTCCTTCCCGATGCCGCTCCGCCACGCTTCCGGCAGGCCCGAACCGGGGCGCGTAGGGGGAAAAGTCGGCAGCACACCCTGTTCGACCTCCTGGGGCAGGGGCCACTGTCCATAGGCAGGATGGGGGCGGAAGATCAGATCCTGGCCCGCGTGCAGAGCCGTCATGGCGGCGGGAGGCGAAAATACATCTGCACGATGGCCCAACCCGGCCCGGCCAGGTTCTCCAGGAACGGCGTATGCTCCGGGTTCGCGCCGATTGCCACCTGCCTCGCTGCTTCCGGCGAGAGCGCCAGGTAGCGGCGGTAGCGCTGCATCTCGCTGTCCAGTGCGAGCAGGGCCGCATTGTGGTCTCGGACACGCAACGCCTCCTGGAGGCGGCGGGCATTCCGCTCCTGTACCAGCTCATAGCGATAGGCGCCTCCCGTGCGGCTCCGTTGCCAGGTAAAGCCGAGGAGCGACCCCACGGCGCGCATCACCGCCCGGAGGGATCGGTCCCGGCAGAAGAGCGTCACCTTCTCGTCTGCAACGGAGGGCGCGGCGCACAGGCTCACGCCAGTCGCTGCCTGCAACTCCCTGCAGAGCGCCTCAAGAGCGACGCCCCTCTCGCGAAGGCTCACTTTGCGATCCAGGCGAAGGTCCGTGATCTCCGCCTCTCGGGGGGCGGTATGGGCTGCCTGTGCCTCTTGCCCATCATGCGGCAACCCTGCCTCCAAATCGGCCAGATCCTCCAGCGGCAGCCAGGCCCAGCGGCGCAGCGCCGTGATAAGGGGGCGGTTCAGGTAGCTCAGATCTCCGTCGCCGATCTCCTGCCGGAGGCGCGCACGTGCCTCCGAGAGCCTATGGCGGATCCGACCGACAGGCGCCCCGACCATCCGGGAGATCTCTTCATATGGGTAACCCTCGAAGTAGTGCAGCACGATGACTTCCCGCTCCTGGACCGGCAGATTGCCGATGAGCGTGCGCAGTTCGGCGGCATCGGTCCAGGCGATGGGAGGCTGCGAAGCGGGAGGGGGCTGGATCTGATCTAAAGAGACGTGACTGCGCCGCCGACGCAGGCTTTGCAAAAATTCTCGATGCGCGATGCGCACCAGCCAGTGCTGGAGAGGAGCGCGCCCTTCAAAGGTCGGCAGACTTCGCCAGGCGTGCAGGAAAGTCTCCTGGGTCAAATCCTCCGCCGTGTCCGGGTTGCCGGTCAGATACAGTAAGTAGCAATAGATATGCGGATGGAGCTGGCGTACCAACTCCAGGCTCGCCTCCCCGCTCTCCTGAGAACTTGAAGCGCACGATAGCAGGGAGGATGCTGGAACCGGCATCCTCTCCACCCCTTCCCGCGTCCCTATTCCCTGATGTGTTTGTTGACTCTCCACGCTCTTCATCCTTCCTCAATAGAAAAGATGCCGTAGGAGCGCAGATCGTCCGAAAATTTTTTCCGTCGGTACAAAAAATCAGCCATCCCGAATTCGGGATGGCTGATAAGGAAGAAGCCGGTCATGAAGCGTGAAGGCGTCTACTCCTCCGCGCTCTCCTCTTCCGGAGTACTAAACTGCCCCAGATTGGTGGTACAGCGCGCTTTCAGCAGATCCAACAGAGGCGCGGGAGCGATGGTCTGGCCGATATTGTAGTAGGCCGCGAACTTGCTCGCCAGCAGCTCAGCAGGCACATCGGCTTCGATCATGGTCTGCCCGATGTTGATATAGAGCCCTCCATCCGCCAGATAGGATAGGTAACCCGCTGTCACCTTATTCTGCCCCAGAGAGTGGGTAATGGACATTTCGGTCTCGGCAATAGTGACGCTTACCCCGGTGATCTGTAACTTGCTCATCAGAGCGCCCTGCACGCCGGGGGAAGCTAACAGGATGCCGACGACCTGAAGCGCCTCGAACTTTTCCGCCGCCAGCGCGGCGGGCACATCCGGCTTGAAGAGAGCGATGCCCACCAGAACGAGTTTCTGCCCGGAAGGCATCGCCTCCAGCGTTGCCTTGGAGAACTCGATCCATGGCTCGAGCATGACACGATAGTCCGAAGAGATCTCCACCAGGGAGCCGACATCTGTGGTAGCGATGTGCGTCATCGCCGTCCGCAGGTTCTCATCGATCAGCACCACGCCCACGGAACCGATCGATTCGACCTGCGCGATCTGCTCCGCAGTCACTCCACGCAGATCCAATACCCCGACATTACGGATCTGTTTGCCCGGTATCCCTTTCACGACCCCCATGTTGCCGCTCTGCCCGGGTTGCAGTTCTTTCTCATCTTCGTCTTGCGTCGCTTCTGTTTTAGGATCCTCTGCCATGATTTGCTCCTTCCCAACGTTCGGCACGTGGGTGTCTTTTCTTACGGTTTTGTCGCCCTGAGATAATCCAGTTTAATAGGAACTGTGGCGCTCCACGCTTCATCCGAAGAGGTCGCACTCCGTGCA
>DATGIG010000713.1:0-3521 GCA_035295825.1 Chthonomonadaceae bacterium
TAAGGCGCTTGATCCCCATTATGATCTTCCTGCCGTCGAGACGTTCGCCCACGCCCTGCAGGAACGCTTTGCGCGCACGTTAGAGACAGCCCGGCAGCATTCGGAGACACAAGCTCCTATCGGACAAGTGGTGCTCCACGCCCACCCGCTTCCTGTCCAGAGTGCAGAGAATGGAGATGGTGTAGATGCCTTTGCGCTTTACAAGCAGCAGGCGATCCAGGCATTGCAGGCCAACACGAAGGCAATGGAGCAGCTAAAAGCGCAAGGCATTCTGTGGTCCCGGATTATGTTCATCCTTCGTGATGCCCTCCCGTCTACGTTGGATGAGCGCGATGACGTTGCCTATCAGTTGGTGCGAGAGGCGCTCAATCATACGCTAGGAGAGCAGAGCTGGGAGACCTTCAAAGACGGCGCCGGCAAAACGATGGTGAGGGTCCGTTCTCTTGCCGATCTTTAGCTTGAGGGATGTAGGTGCCTGAACCCAAACCTTCAGCACCGCATTTAAGAGTATCTTCCACGCCTACCATTTCTGGAGGGTTGTTGACAGCGTCACGCACTCTTCTGCTATTCCTCGTTTCGTAGCATCTTATCAATTCGCCCCCGCATTTCCAGCGTCCGACGGGACAGGTCTCGAAAGTAGCGACTGAGGATTCTGGCGAGGCTGGCCGGAGCCTTCCATTCCAACGCCTTCAGGGTCTCATTCAGGTCCACCCACTCCTCTGCCAAAGCCTCAAGGTCATCCTCGATGGTCGGGCTGACCGACTGGTCCGTATCCAGGTTAGTAACACCTTTGAGCATCTGCTCTAGCTGACGCTTGCGAACCTTAACGGCCTGCTGCAAGTCTAAAAGAGACGTTTGCGCCATTCCCTCGCTATCCTTCCCAGGCTCTCTTGTACATACGCCTGGAGACGCGCATCCCGGATACGGATGAAGCTACCGATATAGGAAGCATAATCCTCCACCAAGCGACGGCGGAGGTCGAAAACTTCCATAAGGTTCCCCCTGATGGGCGTAGCGGTGAATACACGGCGAGGTCGAGGGAGGCCCTCTCAACGCTAACACCTGCAAAGCGTGTCAATTGCCCAGGTAAGAAAGGCTGTTAGATCTAATAATTCGCCGTCTGACCACACGAATCCTCCTCTAACGATAGAGTATGGTATGGAAGGCTCTCATTACCAGAAACATGACTCTTACCCTTCCCTTGGCCGTCCTAGCCAAACAATGATCCTATGTAGGTAAAACCGTCGATTTGACAATCCGGAAGTTGTCGTGTAAAATATTTCTGACAACTTCAACTGCGTCGCCGAAGCTCGCGAGGGAGATTGCCGCTTGGTGCTAAGCTGCATGCCTCGCCCTTTTGGATCCCTTCGGCCATGTTGATGTAACTCAACCTGCTACCTTCTGATTATGGGGAGGTCCTCCTTCACCATAATCTGCCGGCTGTGCCTAATATCGATCCAGGGGCACGCTTAGGTAGCAGTAGGGGTTACCATACCGGACCCTCAGGGATACAGCTCACCTCACCACCAGGCGGTGTCACGGTGACGCGGGTATCCCATTGCCGTTTTTACGGGCCGTCTGCGGATGGGAGATACCGCGGTCGGCCCGTTTCGTCGTTTGGCGGCCCGAGGGAGCTGAAATGAAAGACAGCGCGATCTATCGCGACACGAACAGTTGGCAGGTGAACCTGACGCCTGTCCATCTATCCACCCCGCTTATCGCGGCACTCGATAGGCAAGCTCGACGGGAGGGCTTGTACAGCCGCAGTTCTGTCATTTGGTGTACCTGCTGGACCGATCTCCAGCGCCATGCTGATGTCACCACGCCAGGTAAGGGGGAGTGTAGATGAACGATCTGGAGAAAATCATGCGTTTGCACCTGGCTACTCCAGATGCTGAATACGATGCCTGGAAGCAGTTTTTCCGGCTCTGCCGGGAGTACGCCCAGATCGCACGGCAACGCCGACAGGAACAGCTCATAGAGATGGAAGGGGCGGCAGAGCGATCCTCCGCAGAGGAGGAGGCAGAATGAACGCCCACCACCTAACCGCAGACGAGATTCGGACAGCGCTCGCCTGTATACAGGCCGGCTGCGAGTGCAAGCGTAAGGACGAGCGGCGTCATGTCCATTGTCCAGCCCACGATGATGAGCATCCCTCTCTCTCCGTCGCCGAGGGTGTGGACGGGAAGGTGCTCGTGAAATGCCACGCGGGATGTCGACAGGAGGATGTTGTGGAGGCCCTGCAACAACGGGGCCTTTGGCCGACCGGCAAGCGCACATCCCGCAACGGTCAAAGCGGGAGCCGGACCAGGGGGGAGGGGGGCAGCCATAGCCCCCCTGCTACCCCTGCAACGGCGCAACACCTCAACGGATGCACCCTCGAACGCTATGCAGACAGTAAGCGCCTGCCGACCCGATTTCTTCGAGACCTCGGCCTGAGCGACATGTCGTATATGGGCAGCCCTACTCTCAGGATTCCCTACCGTGGGCCAGATGGCACTGAGGCTGCTGTCCGCTTCCGAGTTCAGCTGGCAGGAGACGAGCGGTTCCGGTGGAGGAGCGGTTCAAAACCATTCCTCTACGGTCTCTGGCGGCTCGACCGGGCGCGGAGGGCAGGCTATGTCGTCCTGTGCGAGGGTGAGAGCGATTGCCACACGCTCTGGTATCACGATATCCCGGCTATCGGGCTTCCTGGCGCAGGATTGTGGAAGGAGGAGTGGTCCTCCTGCTTCGATGGGATCCCAGAGATCTACGTCATCGAGGAACCGGACAAAGGGGGGGAGGCCGTACGCAAATGGCTCGCCCTGTCCCGTATCCGGGACCGCGTCCGCCTGGTGCGCCTGGGCGACGCTAAAGACCCCTCCGGCCTCTATCTGATCGGCCCGGACGACTTTTGTGCGCGCTTTCAGACCGCTCTTGAGAAAGCCGTCCTCTGGAAAGACATCGCTCAGGCAGAGGTAGAGGACGCAATGGCAGCGGTTTGGGAGCAGTGTCGAGATCTGGCACAGCAGCCGGATATCCTGAGGCGCTTCTCGCGAGCGCTGGCACGTAGCGGCTTCATTGGTATGAAGCGGGCGGCCAAGCTCGTCTATCTGATCGTGGTCAGCCGCTTCCTCGACCATCCCATCTCCGCTGCGGTCAAAGGCCCCTCCAGCGCGGGCAAATCCTTTCTGGTAGAAAAAACGTTGGCCTTCTTCCCCGAGGACGCCTACTATGCCCTCTCGGGCATGAGTGAGCGTTTGCTGGCCTATGATGATGAGCCGCTTTCTCACCGTATCCTCGTCGTCTACGAGGCCAACGGGGCACAGGGCGAGTACGCGTCGTACTTTCTGCGCAGCCTGCTTTCCGAGGGGCGCCTCCGCTACAAAACGGTCGAGAAGACCCCCAACGGTATGACGCCACGCCTGATTGAGCGGGAAGGACCGACCGGGTTCCTGACGACAACGACCCGCATCTCGCTCCATGAGGAGAACGAGACACGCCTGCTCGAAATCCCTGTGCGGGATGACCCTAAACAGACG
>DATGIG010000714.1:0-5567 GCA_035295825.1 Chthonomonadaceae bacterium
AGCCGGCAGGTTGTGAGGCGGTGGAGACGCGGAGTGGGGAGGCGTATGGGGATGGCTTGTGTTCCAACTTCGAGTTGAGAGATGAGAAGGTGGCATTCTTTGTGGACCTGTTGCCGCAGGGGACGCGCCGGATCACCTACAAGTTGAGGGCGGAGGTTCCAGGCAAGTTCCATGCGTTACCGACGAACGGGTATGCCATGTATACTCCCGACATTCGAGCCCTCTCCGACGAATGGAGGGTCCACATCGCCGATGCGCCGTCTACATCCACGACCGCGACGAAACCGGCAGGAAAAGGGAAGAAATAACGTGCGATGGGAGACGATGAACCTATTGCGTAGCTTCCGGAACTAAACAGGCAAGTTTGTTGCACGGCACTGAAGTGCCGGTCTACGTTTGCAAAGAGTAAGGTCGCGCTTCGCGCAGTCCAAATTCGCTTGTTACGCGAATTTCCTTCGTGGGCTCTTGTTCTCTGTGGAGTCGGCGCAGGCCGACTTTGCAAACCTAGACTGGGGTTTTAACCCCGTGTCACCATGAGGGAGGCATAAACATGAAAACAATACGCCACTGGCCGTGGCTCCTGTGCATTTTCGGTCTGCTTCTGGCGGGCTGCTCTTCAGAGGATAATGGCAGTTCAGCCTCCTCCTCCGGCGGAACAGTCGCAGCAAATCAAATGGCCCTCACTGGCGGTAAGTCTGCGCCCAGCGGTCCGGCGCAGTCCCAACAAATGACTGTTCAAGATGCAGACGAAGCGAAGGCGACTAAAGCGGGAAGTGCTGACCCTGCCACCCCAAAGATGACCCTGGCGGCGATGACGGAGAGCGAGCCGGACCGCTACCTGATCAAGAATGCCACCCTGACTATCGAGACGTCGGATGTCCGCAAGGCAGGGAGCCAACTTACGGCTACCGCACAGGCGCTCAAAGGCTATACCAGCGATTCGCATGAGACGGTGGATGCGCTCGGATCACGCTCCCTGACCGTCACGGTGCGGGTGCCCTACCAGCAGTTCGATGCGTTTTTGCAGCAGAATGAAGCCCTAGGCAAGGTGCTGGATAAGCAGGTGACCGCGCAGGATGTGACCGAGGAGTTTGTGGATTCCCAGTCGAAATTGCGCAACCTCAAGAAGACGGAGGAGCGCCTGCTGGATCACCTCAGCAAGACGGGCAAACTGAGCGACACGCTGCTGGTCGAGACGGAACTGACGCGGGTACGCGAGGGGATCGAGGAGTTGGAAGGCAAAGTGCGGTTTATGGCGCACCGCATCGCCTTCTCTACGATCAACGTCACCTTCAAGGAGGCCGCCAGGCCGCAGGCGATGACGCCGCCGGAATCCTACAGCGCCGGCCAGGTGACCTCCGAGGCGATGCGCTCCTTTGTCGGGTTCCTGCAGGGAGCGCTCAGTGTGGTGATCTGGCTGGCCATCTGGGCCGTTGTCTGGGTCCCGGCCCTGCTGTTGGCCCGGTACGTTTTTCGTCGGCTACAGAAGGCGGCGGTGCAGCAGCGGGCGGATTGGGCGCGCGCCCGCCAGAGCTATATGCCGCCCGTCGCGCCCGGCAATATTCCGCCGATGCCGCCCGCATCGCCGCCAGGCGGCCCGCTCAACAATTAGAACCTCTAACAAAACGTCGCCCTCTCCCTGCAAGGGAGAGGGTTGGGGTGAGGGTGTCTTAGAGCGTCTGCGCCAGATGTTCGGCGTTGCGGAAGGCCAGGGCCATGATGGTCAGCACCGGATTGAAGCCGCCGTTGGTCACATGGAGCGAGGCGTCCATGACATAGAGGTTGTCGTGAGCATGGACGCGTCCCCACTTATCCGTGACCGAGGTGCGGGGATCGTCGCCCATCCGGCAGGTCCCCGCCTGGTGCTGCCCGCCGCTCATCCCGGCGACGGTCGGTGGGCCGCCCCACGTCTTGACCGCGCCGCTCACCTCGACCCACGCCTTTGCGCGCTCCCACATAAACTGGGAGGTACGGACCGTCTCCTGGTGGGTCGTACCGGAGAGGCGGACGACGGGCAGGCCATAGCGGTCGCGCACGGAGCCATCGAGCGTGACCCGGCAGTCGGGGTGAGGAATGTCCTGGACGGGACCCATCACCTGCACCGTGCGGGAATAGGCGTGGCGCATCCAGTCTTTGTTGGTCTGGCCCCACCGGGGGATGTCGCCCGGCTGGCTCCGATACCAGAAGATGATGGGCAGCTTGATGAACTCGTCCGAGAGCATGCCGCCGCCGATGACGCCAGGGTTGCCATGGTTGAACTGCGTCATCGAGATGGAGACGCCGGGGCCGATGCCGTCGTAGATCACCTCATCGAACATCGCATGGAGGCCGGGATAGTAGTGGCCCTGGAGGTTGCGGCCCACATTGTCGTGTTCGTTCCCTAAGCCCAGGGGGTGCTTCTCCGAGGCGGACATCAGCAGCAGACGCGCCGATTCGATGGCTCCGGCGGACGAGACCACCGCCTGGGCCTCCACCGTCCGGCGTAGCGTCGCGCCGTTCTCCATAACGAGGTAAGTAACCCCGGTCACATGCCCCTGTGCGTCCGTCTCGATCCGTTCGCAGAAGGCCTCCGTCACCAGGTCGCATAGCCCGGTAGCCAGGGCGCGGGGAATGACGGTGTTCTGGCTGCCGTTCTTGGCGTCGGAGGGGCAGGCGAATCCGACGCAGTGCTGGCACTGCACGCAGGCCGCGCGCCCCTGATAGGGCACGGAGTTGATGAGCATGGGAGTGGTGAACGTACTCCAGCCCAGCGCCTCCGCACCACGCTTTAAGAGGCGGTGTGTGGTGGTCGGGGGAACGGGCGGCATAGGGTAGCCCTTCTTGCGGGGGGCCTGGAAGCGGTTCCCATGATCGTCCCCGCAGACGCCGATCTCCCACTCGGCCCGCTCGTAGTAGGGTTCCATCTCCGCATAGGTGATGGGCCAGTCCGACAGCGAACTGCCTTCGGGTACACCGTATTCGGAGGCCATGCGGAAATCCTGCTCCATGAAGCGCCACGCCTGCGCGCCATAGACCCGCGTGCCGCCACCCACCGCCGCCGCATTGTTGTTATAGCCGCCCTCGTGTGGTCGCACCGTGGTCGCATGCCCCTGGTGATCCACGAACACGCGCGGGTTGCCCTCGATCTCGGGTCCGGCGTTATGGCCGTAGAGCGAGATCCGCTGGTTGCGCAGGTGGTCGCGCCCGACCTCTTTGAAACTCAGCGCTCTGCCGCGCTCCAGCAGCAGCACGCGCTTCCCCGCCTCCGTAAGCACGCAGGCGACGATCCCGCCCGCTGCGCCCGCGCCTACTACGATCACATCGTACTTATCCAACGTACCGCACCCCCTCTTCGATCTTGAACCCGATCATCTCCCACGAGCGCGCCTCCCGATTGCCGCCGTTACCAGGGTCGGCATAGTAGCCCTCGGCGGCGTGGTGGATAAGCATCGAAACGAACCGCTCCGGCGGTACGGGCCAGGCGGTGAGGGTCACTCCCCCCTCCAGGCGGCGCAGCAGGTTGTCCTGGGCGTCCGGCTCCAGAGAGGGGAAGGGGAGGTCCTCCAGCGCCCGCGCTTCGGCGTTCAGGGCGTCCAGCCCCTCCGTATAGGCCGATTGGAGCGAGGTAAGGTCGCCATCCAGTTGCCTGAGAATATAGTCCCCGACCCCGGCATCCCAGGCGCCGGGATAGTCGTCGGGGGGAATGAGACGGTCGAGCGCCGCTCGCAGGGTTTTGAGTTGGGTTTCATTAAAGGTCATAGTTCGTTTTACTCGAAGGGGAATTCGCCGGAGGCGGCGCCTGCGTAGGCGGGGCTTCGGCGCGTGGAGCGACATAAGGATAGGGTGGCGGCGCATTCGGCGGCGTCGGGGTCTGAGGCGGCATCTGCGTCGGCACAACATAGGTCGGCGGAGTGTAGGGCGGCGCATAGACCGGGTCCGGATAGGGGACGCGCGATTGGTCCAGGAGGCGGCGCGAGATCATGTTGCCGGTCTGCACATAGGCCACAAAGAGCAGCAGCGAGAGGAGCGCGATCCCGATGTCCACAATGGGCAGTGTGCCCGCGAATGTATCGTAGAGGCCGTGCAGGACCACCGGGATCGCCAGGCCGATCACGACCAGGGCGCGAGACGAGCGCCTCGCCAGGTAAGCCAGTCCCATGAAGTAGCTCGACGTGGCGCTCCAGCAGGCGTGCAGGAGGGGCAGCGTGATCAGGCGCAGAAAGATCGTGAGGAGAAAGAGCGGAATATCCCGGATGGAGTGGGTCTGTGCCGTGATCTGAACCGTATATCGCCCGGCTTCGACAACGCCGAAAGCCAATCCACTGACCGCACCGACGAACGCGTACATTAACGGAGGGTACTCGCGCTGGGTGCGGAAGACCATGAGATACACTGGGAGCGCTTTACATCCCTCTTCCAGAATGCCGACGCCAAAAATAAAGCCCACCAGATTGAAGAGCAGGTTCTGCGTCTGGGTGGTGGCGTAGAGGAGGTTGAACGGTGGGACGATCTGCAGAAAGAGTACCAGAGGGATCCCTGCCAGCGCCGTAAACGCCGCGACGCTCGCGAGAAGCCTGTAATCCAATCTGCCCGGCCTCATACAGAGGTAGATCACCATGAGCCAGAGCACCGCGAAGAAGGTGGCATAGGCCCATCCGATGTGTTTGATAAGCGTGCCCAGATTGGTATCGGAGCTTTCGATGATCCCTAGCAGGAAGGGGAGGGCAAAGGGAAACAGGGCATAAACGAGAAACCACTTCGCCCAGGCCACGTTCCAGGGCTTTTCGCGGATCCACGCTCCGAAGGGGAGGATCGTCTCCAACGGGACCGAGCGAAACTCCTCTTGAAGTTCGGCGAACGCGCCGGGGCGTGGGGTCGGCCCCGTGGGCTGGCTATACGGCGGCTGCCCATAGGGTGGGGGCGTGGGAGACGCCCCTGGCGGCGGGGTGCTGCCCTGTGGGGTCGGTTGCTGCCGGGGATCATTGACGTTCATGATGAGCGTTCTCCTGAGGAGGCAGGCTGCGCGTTCAGGGCGCGACGGTCGGCAGCTCCGCTACTCGGATATTGCGAAACGAGAGGTCGCCATCGGTATCGTGCCCTTGCAGGCTGAGGCAACCGGGTTTCGTGCGCGCGCCCTTGCGTGCGTTGGTCTCGTCCGTTGGGCGGGGGTCGGTAAAGTCGGCAACCATGATGCCGTTCACCCACGAGCCGAAGTGCAATCCCTGCGCGATCAGGGTCATGGTAAACCACTCACGGTCCGAAGAGACGACTTTACGAACCGCCTGTCGTCGATAGATCGCTCCGGTGCCGTAGTCTACCGGCTTGGTTCGGTCGTCTCCCTCCCACTGGTTTCGGATCTGGTCTTCGTAGCCCATCTCGAACTCGTTGAGATTGGAGCGGAAGAAGATCCCGCTGTTACAATGGTCGCCGTTCGAGATGCATTCGAGCTGCAGCGTGAAGTCGCCCCACTGGGCGTCGGTCTGGACATCGCCGCTGCCGCCCTTGATATTGAGCCAACCCTGCGGCGTTACGGTAATCACGGATTTATGGTTGGGCATGATGTGCCATCCGTCCAGGTTCTTGCCGTT
>DATGIG010000715.1:0-5914 GCA_035295825.1 Chthonomonadaceae bacterium
AGGGTCACGCCCAGAGGGAGGCAATGATGAATGAGTTCGTACAACGGCTGGCTGAGCAGGACCTGGTGTGGGTGGGCGGCCCCTTGAATACGGGCCGCACGATTGACCTCGTGTCCGATGTAGTCGCTGGCGTTCACCTCGGCCATTCCGGTGTGTAGGCCGATACGCACGCGAATGGGGGTTTCGGCAGACCAGTCCGCCCTCTGAAGGGCCAACTGCATCTCCAGTGCGGCGGCAACTCCCTGCTGGGGTGTGGGGAAGACAGCCATGAACCCGTCGCCGCTGGTCTTGACGACGTGGCCGTTGTGTACCTCAATCGCGCTGCGGATCAGGGCGTTGTGGTGGGCAAGCGCACTCTGCATGGTGTCAGGATGATCCTGCCAGAGCGGCGTGCTCCTTTCAATATCCGTAAACAGAAAAGTAACCGTTCCACTCGGCAGGTTCGACATGGGTGCTTCCTCATTGGGACATCCGGCTCTTTTGCTATCATTATACCACGCCCGACTGCATCCGGGATTTCTGAAAGGCACAGGTTTCTATGTTCCGGCTTCCCAGGTATAATAGAGGTCACCCATTTATCAAACCAACGCCCTGGCGCAAAAGCCGCACGGCGTCCCTACCGGCGGAAACGAGCTAAGCCGGAGCAGAAGCAGTTTAAGGAGAAAGAGCAGAATGAGTGAGTATGAGGCGCAGAAGTCCACCTGGCGCACCAAGGTGGGATTGGCGGAGATGCTCAAGGGCGGCGTCATCATGGACGTGGCGAACCCGGAGCAGGCGGTAATTGCCGCAGAGGCGGGGGCGGTCGCGGTGATGGCGCTGGAGCGCGTCCCCTCCGACATCCGCCAGCAGGGCGGCGTCGCCCGTATGTCCGACCCGAAAATGATCAAAGAGATCATCGCCGCCATTCGGGACCATGAGATCCCGGTAATGGCGAAGTGCCGCATCGGACACATTGTCGAGGCGCAGATCCTGGAGGCTATCGGGGTGGACTTTATTGATGAGAGCGAAGTCCTGACACCTGCCGACGAGGAGAACCACGTCAACAAGTTCCCCTTCAAAGCCCCGTTCGTCTGCGGCTGCCGCGATCTGGGCGAGGCGTTGCGCCGTATCGGCGAGGGCGCGGCCATGATCCGTACCAAGGGCGAGGCGGGAACCGGCAACGTGGTGGAGGCCGTCCGACATATGCGGACCCTGATGCGCGAGATCCGACGCATCCATACCCTCCGGGAGGACGAGCTGATGGTCGCCGCCAAGGAGCTGCGCGCGCCGTACCACCTGGTCCAGGAGGTCCATAAGACCGGCAGGCTGCCCGTGCCGAACTTCTCCGCCGGGGGCATCGCCACACCTGCCGACGCCGCCCTGATGATGCAGTTGGGCGCGGAGGCGGTGTTTGTCGGCTCCGGCATCTTCAAGTCGTCCGACCCAAAGGCCAGGGCGCGCGCCATCGTGGACGCGACCGCGCACTACGACGATCCCGCCTTCCTTGCGGAGGTCTCCATGGGCCTGGGAGACGCCATGCCGAGCCTGGACGTGCGCACGCTGCCGGAGGCCGAACTGATGGCCTCGCGCGGCTGGTAAAGGGAGAATTGAGACAGGATTTACAGGATTATCAGGATGAACAGGATTTCTAAAACCCATCTATTCAGCACAACGCTTGATGATTCAGGAAGCCTAATCCTGTAAATCCTGATAATCCTGTAAATCCTGTCTAAAGATTTAGGGCGCGGACGACGGTGTCCATGTCCTTGTCGCCTCGCCCGGAGAGGCAGACGATGATGAGGGTCTGCGGTGTGAGCTGGGGCTTGAGCTTGTCCAGGTAGGCAATGGCGTGCGCCGTCTCCAGGGCGGTGATGATGCCCTCCGTGCGGGCCAGCCTCTGCAGGGCGTCGAGGGCCTCCTGGTCCGTGACGGCGACATAGCGGGCACGTCCAGCGTCCTTGAGGTAGGAGTGCTCCGGGCCAACGCCGGGATAGTCCAGGCCGGCGGAGATGGAGTGCGAGGGCGCCACCTGGCCGTCCTCATCCTGGAGCAGGTAGCTGGCGGAACCGTGCAGGACGCCGGGGATGCCGGCGGTGAGCGGGGCGCAATGGCGTCCCGTCTCGATCCCTTCGCCTGCAGCCTCCACGCCGAGGATCTGCACCCCGGTATCGTTAATAAACGGATAGAAGAGCCCCATGGCATTGGAGCCGCCGCCGACGCACGCCGTGATGATATCGGGCAGGCGGCCCTCTCTTTCCAATATCTGCGCCCGTGCCTCCCGTCCGATGACCGACTGGAAGTCTCGGACGATCATGGGATAGGGGTGCGGCCCAACCACAGACCCGATAATGTAGTGGGTGTCGCGAACGTTCGTTACCCAGTCGCGGATCGCCTCGTTGGTGGCGTCCTTCAGCGTGGCCGTCCCGCTGGTCACGGGGATGACCTTGGCGCCCAACAGCTTCATACGGGCGACATTGAGGGCCTGCCGGTGGGTGTCCTCCTCGCCCATATAGACCTCGCAATGCAGCCCGAAGCGGGCGCAGACCGTAGCGGTGGCCACGCCGTGCTGCCCTGCCCCCGTCTCGGCGATGATGCGCGGCTTGCCCATCCGCTTCGCCAGCAGGATCTGCCCGACCGTGTTGTTGATCTTATGCGCCCCGGTGTGGCAGAGGTCCTCGCGCTTCAGATAGACCTTCGCTCCGACCTGTTCGGAGAGCCGCTCCGCATGATAGAGCGGGGTCGCCCTCCCGACGAAATCCCGCAGGTGGTAGGCGAGTTCGCGCTGAAAGGCGGGGTCGTCCTTCGCCCTGGCATACTCCGCCGTCAGTTCGTCCAGGGCCGGGATCAGGGTCTCCGGCACAAAGCGCCCCCCAAACTCCCCGAACCGTCCCCGCGCATCCGGCACGCTTCCCGCTTCCGGTCGCTCCAAAACCGCGTTGCTTTCCGGCATAATCGCTTCCCGCTCCTCGCGAATAAGATAAGTCCCTACATTATACTCTATTGCTTTACACTCGTAAGCGGCAAAGATCGCATTCCATTGCGCTGATGGGCAAAGAGCGCGATTTGGGTACGGCCATTCAGTTGGAGCTTTTTTAGGATACTGCTGACGTAGTTCTTCACCGTGGAATACTCCAAGCGCATTTTAAGGGCGATCTCTTTGTTAGACCGGCCCTGCCCGATCAGCCAGACCACCTGCCACTCGCGCGAGGTCAGGCTCTCCTCTCCGCCCCCTTCGGCCGCCAAGTCGGGGTGATGGGACGAAAGATATGTCTCGACCAGGCGCATCATGGCCTCAGGATCTAGCGCATGGGCCTCATGATATGCCCTTCGAATATGCGCATTGATCTCCCGAAAGCCGCTCCTTTTGCTCACCAGACCGCAGATCCCCGATTGCCCCCCCGCCTCCGGAGCCGTGTTGGCGTGTTGACCGATATGTGTGTATCTTCTGGCCGTTTCCTGCTCCGCATCCGAACCGCTCATCATCAGAAGCAGCCGTAGGGTGGAATTCAGCGTAAGCTGATCATTGAGGCATTCCAGATCGGTCGCTCTCAGCAGTTGGATATCGATCAACAGGATATCCGGATGAAGTTCCGGAAGCGCAGTGAAAACCTCCTGGAGCTGTGACCAGGCGCCAATACAGTCGAACTCCTCGACCGTATTCAGGAGTGCCTCCAATCCTTCACATAGCAGTGTGTCGCTCTCCGCCACTCCGATCCGGATGCGGGGAAGGGACGACGCGAACCGCTTTTCATCCATGCCCGCTGCGTTCCTAGGATCGGTTTGTCTGTTATGGCCTCGCTTTGACATGGGGTTCACCTCGATCCGGATAAATTCTACCACCAACCCTATAACTTAGGTTCTATCTCCAGAGACAATTCATGAGCATCATGACATGGATTGCCGGAAATGTAATCCGCCAAATGGCGGATTGTGGAGAGGATTCTATTGCGAGGGCAAGATACACGGATCCGAAAAAAGGAAAACGACTGTTACCTTTTACCTAATTGACAGGAGACACCGAACACGCTATGCTCATAGGGGGAGGAGAAGATCACGTTTCGCAGGCTTCCCACAGGCAATCTCACCGCAAAGGAGTTCCAAAATGGCTTTCGCAACACATAGAACGGTCGCCTCCGCGTTTATGAGCTTCTCCCTTTTCGGGATACTGCTGACAACCGTAGCCCTGGCCAAACCCCCCGCAGCCAAACCGTCCGCAGCCGAGATTGCCGCAGGCAAGACGGTTTATGACAAGAACAAGTGCACGAACTGCCATATGATCGCATCCAAAGGCGGCAAAAGCGGACCGGATCTGAGTAACGTCGGTACAACCCGCACTGCGGCGTGGCTCGAAGCGGAGATCAAGGACCCTTCCTCGCACAAAGCCGATTCCGCCATGCCTGCTTATGGAGAGAAGATCAAGGGTAAGGATCTCTCCAATCTTGTTGCGTATCTGGGCAGCCTCAAGAAAAAGTAGGCGGAGACAGGAGGACGACGATGCGGCAAGGGGTCTGGCGTTGGAGTATGTTATTGCTATGGTCGGTCGTGCCGGGCATCGGGCTGCTGGTCGCCTGCCTGATGGCGCCTGCTGCGCCTCCCAAGACAAAGGCCCCCACCTTCCCGCTCAATCTCTTTGCTCAGGCAACCGATGACGATTTTTCCAACGAGAAGACCTGCGCCTCCTGTCACCGCGCCTCGGTGGAGACATTTGCACGGTCGCCGCATGCGGCGTTCATGAACGATCCGCACAGCCCGGTAGACAAGCAGGGCTGTCAGGCCTGTCACGGTCCCGGCAAGCCGCATGTCGCCCATCGGAAAGAGGACGAGGGGCTCTACACCTATGTCATCAGCTACAACAAAGCGAAGCCGGAGGAGATCGCTGCCGCCTGTTTGCGCTGTCATAACGATACGCTGACGATGACCCACTGGAAGCGAACGGCGCATGCGCATGCCGGCGTCAGTTGCACCTCCTGCCACCAGATCCATGCATCGGACCGGCTGGGGAAGGACAGGGAGGGCACTCCTTCCCCGCACAAAGAGAATTCCGGCGCTCGCCCTTCCGTGAATGAGTTGCCGCATTCGGCGGTGTTTCCGAATGCGCCGGAACCCAAGGCGATGCTCAAGGCCGACGAGGCCACACTATGCGGCCAATGTCATCGCCGCACCATCGCCGAGTTCCGCCAGCACTTTCATCATCCGATCCCGGAGGGCCGCCTGGTCTGTAGCGATTGCCACTCGGTCCATCCCAACAAGGACGACCGAAAACAGGTGCGTACGGCGAAACAGAACTGCGTTACCTGTCATGCCGAGGTCGCCGGTCCCTTCGCCTTCGAACACGATCCGACTTCCGACCTGAACGGCGAGGGATGCCTGGAGTGTCATCGTCCACACGGCTCACCGAACCCGGCAATGCTCAACACCTTCTCGCGTGGTCTCTGTATCCGATGCCATACCGAAGAGGCAGCCAACCATCATCCGGGGCGTAACTGCTGGGATTCCGGCTGTCACTCCGCGATCCATGGTTCCAACCATGATCGGCTCCTGTTAGGGCGTTGATCTTCCTGATGAGGATACTCCAGTGCGAATCGTACTGACCTTCAACTTGCTCATCTGGTTTACCGGAACCTGCCTGGCGCAGCAAGGGCCTGCGCCGGAACGCGCCCTGCCGCCTCCGGATCCGGCAACAGACCTCGCCTCCGCCGGGGGCGACCGCCAGGGGAAGGCTGCCTCCCCTGCCCAGCCGCCCGCCACGCCTCCGGACACGGATCAAAACGGCGCGGAGCGGCAGCCTGCCCAGCCCAGGATCAAGCTTCCACCGCTCTCGGTGTTCTCGGTGGACCTCGGTTATGGAGACTGGGGATTGAGCGGCTCTCGCAGCGAATTCCGTCAGTATGCCACCATCCCTACCGGCTTCTTTGTGCGCGATCTGCGCTATGCG
>DATGIG010000716.1:0-15484 GCA_035295825.1 Chthonomonadaceae bacterium
TTGTTACAGTCCTGTAGATCGAGACGTTCAAGGCTGTGTAAGGTCGCCAATGGGGCTAGATCTACGACGTTGGAGCAAGACCACATATCCAAGGCACGCAAGTTGGATAGATTCGACAGTGGGGTTAGGTCCACAATACCAGTGCAACCTCCTATATTCAAACCTTCGAGGTGCGTCATGCAGGAAATAGTTGTGATATCTGTGATTCCCGTGCACATCCATATCTGAAGGCTACATAAACCAACCAACGACGCTAGTGGCGACAGGTCCTCTATGTGTCTGCATCCTCCAATGCTTAGGTATTGTAGACCGGTCAACTGGGATAGTGGCCACAGTGATGTTAACTTATCGGAAGCCTCTATCCGCAAATCGGTTAACTCCTCAAGGTCCTTCAAATAATATAGTTCGTCAACATCGACGTTGCCACCAACATTCACGAATCTAAGGCTTGGTAACACCGATACAGGCTCGATGGCTTCAACATTAGAGCATCCAGTAATATTCAATGACTTCAGGGTAGCCAGATAGAGTATGGGCATAAGATCGGTAATACCAGTGCAGCCGCGGAGATCGAGCGACTCCAATTGTGCGGCATTCTCTAATGGTGACAGGTCTGTTACTGCCGTGCAGCCCTGTAGGTCCAGCCATCGCAGCCGAGTTAGTTCCCTGAGTGGTTCTATACTAGTAACGCTTGTGCACCTCGCCAAGTCAACAGATTCTAGGCTTGGAAGCTGCGCAAGAGGCGTTAGGTCACTTAGATGGTTGCATCCAGTCAAATCGATCCGCCGCAAGTTACTCAGGCCAGCTAGGGGCGAAAGATCCTTAAGTTGATGGGACCCGGACAGATCCAGGTCTTCCATGTTACCCAAGCCAGCTATCAGAGCTAAGTTATTGTTTGTCTTGCACCACTTAACGACCGCCGAATAGTGATTGCGGTCGAGCTTACTTACCACGCTGAACGCATAGTCAATAAGCGGATACTTAATCGCGTTACGCAGCAACTCTGAGACTACCAGTTCGGGTGCGTCAACTGCCCACTCTTGAAGCTTCTCAAGGCTAGCCTGTCCCCCAATCAGACCTAGCGCACGAACGCATGAGGCACTTACTTGCTGTGAATATCCATCCTGCTTACCGAGGTAAGGTAACGCCATTTCGCCTGCTGACGATATGTCGGCTGCTTCGACGGTATCTTTGGGAGGCACAATCGCCTGGAGTCGCGTTTCTACTTCAGCCTTAGTCAGTGTCGAGATTTCCGTAACAGTTTCGAGACATGATACAGCGAGCATGTGCAATCTGTGCCGGCTTTGCTTGTTCGCATCCCCGAGTCTTATAAGCTCTTGGATTATCTCCTCACCACCAGCTTTGGCTAGGCCCACAGCAAGAATAATTGTCTCCCTCCATTGATCATCGCGCGCGTTCCTAATCAACTCACCAATGTCAGCGGAATCGATTGCCGCTTGGGCAGCAAGGAACTCCTGAAAGGTCCTGTGAGTGAAATCGATCTCGCCAACGCGAGGACTCCGCAATATCCCCGATCTATCCACCAAGAGCCCAAGTACTGCCTCGGCCGTCGCGTCCTGGGCTACGTTTTGGAGTAATGCTAACTTGCTGTGCATGTGGCTAAGTGCGCGGTCAATCGAAGCAGTGACATACCCGTTCCGTTGCATCCACCACGCAATATGCTCAAGGAGAGTTCGCTGCTGCCTCTTACTAAAAGACGGGTAATCAGTAAGATCCACCCCTCGCTCTATATCACGGCGAAGGAGCATTTCGATACATTCATCGTACAGCTCAACTCGCTGCTCGGGTATCCTCTCCTTACGTCTTAGGTTCAGCAGGCAAATCATTGCGCAGAGCAGCGGAGTTTGCGCTAAGTCTCTAAGCGTTGCTCGCTCTTCCATTCTAAGTCTAAGTCGTTCACCTGCTCCGAGTATGCGCTCCCACTCGGCTTTTACTCTGATGTCATTGCACAGCGCCTGGTGCCAACGTTCGATGAACTCTTGGATCGATTCCTCTCCCATGGCATCGATTTCGGCGTCCGTGAAGTCAAGTTCCCTTAGCCATCCTTCGCTAACGGCGTGCGGCCTTGACGTAACGATCACGCGACAATGGCTGTCGCGGCAACGTTCCATGAGCTCTTGAAGCCACGTTCGAGTTTCGGTACGTTTCGATTCTGGAAGTTCGTCTATCCCGTCAATCAGTAGAATGACGCGGCCAGCTTGCAACTGACAATCTGTCCAACCTTCCGGCGTCTCATCTACGGTGGAGAGAGGAAATGAACTGATCTTTGGCAGTTTCTTATCGAAGTAATCGCGCAAGCGAATGAAGATTGGAATAGTGCCGTTCCATCTGGTCATCTCTTCTGGGAAATCATTCAGGGCTGACCTTACGGCTATCCACTGTAGAAGCGTAGTCTTTCCAGAGCCCGCTGGGCCTCGAACAAGCAATCGTTGTGTAGAGGCCAATGTGCGTTCGACAGGCTGTATTGATCTCATTTGGTAGTGTGGGTCAGTACCATGGGTATTTGCGGCATCGTCTGCCTGCGCTGACATCTTCGTCACTGTCAAAGATACATATGCGCTCGTCAGGTTATACCGTCGATGAGAATCAACTGCGTCAACCCCAAACAAGCGTATTTCATCATGCACACGAGCTACCTCGGCCCTATAGTTCTCCTCGAATCTCTGTTCAACCCAGCTTCGGTTAGCCCTACGACTTTCTGCTTTGATTTGCCGAACTTCCTCAAGTAGTTGGTCCGCAACGTCCTTTAATGTCGACTCGCGATTGAGCATCTCCGCAAAGGCTGCTTGCTGGTATTTGGGTAGCTTATCGGCAATATCGATAACATTTGCACAAGTCTGCTCGAGCAGGCGACCGAACAGTGCCTTTTCGCTTTCGTCAAACCCTATAGTCAAGTCATTCGATTGGGCGAGGATCACCCTAGCCACTGCTAACGGGTTTTGGTCATGATGCACCAACATTGTCGCAGAGATGGATGCCCGCTCAATTGCGGCAGCTAGCGCAAGTGCAACAGACTCCTTTCCGGAATCCTCAATGTCGTTAGCATCTTCATCAAAAATATCCTTAAGGCTTAGGGCTATCTTCTCAGCAATGTCTTCGATCTGACGTTTGCCCCTGCTCGCACTTATCACATCCTTCGTTTTGCCCGCAAGCAGGTCAAGAACTGATTTGCCGGCTTCGACTGATAAATCATCTCGCAACCAGGCTTTTAAGAGTGACTTACCAACTGCAGTGCCTACAGTTATCAACAGTGTCTCTATCAGTGTCAAGATTTGCTGCTCCTAATGTAACTTAACCTACTGTCCAGATTCCTGGGGGAATTATAAACTGCCCATATTAAATTTCGTCAGCCGGAGGGGGATTCCTGCATGATGTTCAATGCTGAAAGAGCAGACAAATAGAAGATGGATTGGTTGGTTCGAGTCCTGGATGAGCCCCGACAGGACTCGAACCGGTGAGATAGGACCGCATTGAGGCCGCTTGTCTACGCGGCCTCAATGCGGCGCCATCCGGCTCAGTGCGGGATGCCGTGTTCGTGCAGTTTGTGATGGAGGGCGGCGATGGCCTGGTGGAAGGGTCGCTCCAGAAACGCCTGATGATCCGCCTCGCCGTGATGGTGGGTCGTGGTGCCGGGCCGCCACTGCGGCGCCCGCTGTCGGATGTGCTGCAGGCTGCCGTCCAGCAGCGTCAGCATATAGTGCGCGGTGCGCGGGTCGAACAGGTCGTACGTTTCGCTGCAGGCCAGATAGACCGGGGAGGTGTGCGCCATGATGCCGCGTCGCCAGCTATCGTGGTGTGGGACGGCGGTGTAGTCGGGGCCGGCGCAGCGGGCGCAGAGCCAGGTGGTCCGTTCGATCTTCAGCGTCGCCTTCAGGCGCAGCGCTTTCGCTCCGTTCCGCTCTTCGGTGGAGGCGACCACGTGGAATATCTCGGATTGCGGGCTGCCCGGCGCGGCGCCCTGCACGATTTCGAGCGCGTGGATGGGGAAGATAGAGGTGGCGACGGCCTCTACTTCGACTGTGCCGCCGTTTCCACTGAGTTGCACCGTGCTGCCGATGGGCTGCCCGTTCACGCTGAAGCGGAGCAGCGGCCCGCCGGAGAGGAAGGTGTTGCCGGCGCGGAGGGCTTTGCACCAGGCGTTGTAGGTGAAGGGCTCCTCGGCGGGGATGTGGGCGTAGGTGCGATAGAGCCCCACCGGCACGCCGCTATCCATCTTGTCCGTGCCGCCGGCCAGGGGCAGCCGATAGCCGCCGTTCAGATAGCGGTAGTACTCCAGGTGGAAGAAGGGGTTATGCACCAGCATCTCGACGGCGTCGGCGCGCCCGGTGGCGATCAGCGCCGCAGGCTCTCCGTTGGGGTTGGGCAGGTGCGGAATGACGACGGTCCCGCCCTGCGCATGGCAGGCGTCCGCCCAGTGCGAGAGCGTCGTTTCGAGGTTGCCGCCCAGCTCCGCCTCGCTGGGGCCATCCGAACACCAGGGCATCACCGGCTCCTTCAGGCCGAGCAGCGTCAGATGGCCGAGCAGATGCTGCCGGTTCTCCTGGGTGGCATAGACGATGGTCTCGCCATCGCCCGACGCCACCGGGCGCCCGATAAACTCCTCGGTATTGGTGTAGAGGTGCCCCCACTGGGAGAGGAGCAGATTGACCACATCCAGGTCTTCGGCGGCGGCTTCGGTGATCGCGCCCTGAGTGGAGAGAAAATGGACGTGGGTATCGCCGCTGAAGTAGCGCTCCGCATTGAGGTCGGAGTGCCGCTTCAGGCGCAGGGTCAACTCTCGCTGGCCGGGCTTTATCTCCACTTTGGCTCGCAGGGGCTCGTACTCATAGCCCCGCGCCACATCCACGATCACCTCGCCGCGCGGCAGCCAGCCCTGGCACTTGCCGTCGATGTAGGCATAGGAGATCTGGCCTAAACGGACGTCGCCGCCCACATCGATATGCCAGGTGCCGAGATTGGAGTTCACATGCGGGTGGTGTCCATGCGGGGCATAAGGGACGCCGGCAGGTGTGCGGAAGTGGACCCGACAGGGTATCGGTTTGCCTGTGGCATCGTCCACCACCGTGGTATGCACCCAGTTGCGCCCGGTATCGAGGAGCTCGAAGCGCACGCGCGGCGTCTCCACAACGCCCTGCTCCTCCAGCGCGCCCCACGGCGCGCTGCCTAGCTCCTCCTCGGCACGCTTGACGGTGACGGTCGCGGAGGGGATCGCGGCGATCTCCACATAGGCCGGGCTATTCTGCGGGTTCTGCCCCTCGCCGAATCCCTGGTGCGGAGCCTGCAGGAACGCCTCGGCGCTCTGCTCCGGCAGGGCATAGGGATAGGTGGCCACCCCCCGGTCCACCTCGACCGACAGGGCAAACGGCGGCTTCGCGTCCTCCGGTTGCGGCAGCGTCAGCTTCACCGGGACCCCTGCATTCCGCCAGAAGGGCTCCTCGTCCCGGTGCCCCAGAGTGACGGCGGCGACCAGAAAACGGTGCGTCAGCGTGGGGCTCTCCCCATCGCCCGGATGGATCTCGATCCGCTCGAGAGCGACCTCCGGACGGGGGTTCTTCCACGCCCAGAGGTAGTAGGCGTTCGGCCACGCCTGGCGCGCCTCCGTCTGGCGGAAGCCCGTGCCGCCCCACTCCCCCTGATAGCGGTCCATAAGGCTGTCCTTCCGGTCGGTCCGTGCCAGAAACGGCAACTCCCCCCAGGCCACCGGGATCACGCCGATCTCGAACCGCTCCCGAATGGGGACTGTTACCTGCTCGCCATCCGCGAAGACAAAGCGATAGCGCGCGATGACCCGGCCCGGTGGGTCGCCTTCATGCAAGTGGGTGTCCCGTAACGCGTGGGCGCAGAGGACATTGCGGGCGCTCTGGCCGACGGAGAGGGAGATCGGCTCTGCAGACAGCGGCGGCTCGGGGCCGAAGCCCAGGAAACAGGGTTTTCCTATCTCACCTCCGATCTGGAATGGCAGGCCCTGAAACGTCTGCGCGCCCAGCGGCGGCTCGAAGTTCGGGCCGAAGGGCTCCGGCCCTGTATTGCACACCAGCGTCAGATCGAGCGGTTCATAGTCCTGCATGGGAAGCCTCCTTTGCCTTCTCGCGCATCCGCCGGTCACCCACATGACCGGCTGGAAAAATCTGTGCAAACAAATTGGAGCTCGATGTCGTCTAAAGAGAAGCGGTTTCTTTGCTCTTTCCACGTTCCACACGTGGATTCCTGCGGTTGCACAGGCTTGCGGCCACCCTCCACAATGATGAGGAGAATACGGCAATTCGAGAAAATAGCAATTTTCGATAACCTGGTCTCCTCGTGCCCTCCGTAAAAAGGTCGAAACCGGATTTTTCAAGGAGAGAACCCGATGTTCCGTACCAAAGGCTTTACGCTGATCGAATTGCTCGTCGTCATCGCGATTATCGTGATCCTCGCCGCGATCCTGTTTCCGGTCCTCATGCAGGCCCGTGAGAAGGCGCGAACGATCTCATGCCTTTCCAACACCAAGCAGATTGGCACGGCCACGCAGATCTACGTACAGGATTTCGATGAGACGCTCCCACTCGACCTCTATGTCCGGGACTCTGCGACCAAAACGGCCTGGACGCTCTTTGATGAATTGACGCCTTACCTGAAAAACTCCCAGGTGTTTCAATGTCCGACGGCTCCCCAGGCCATTGACTTCGATGCCGAGATGCTGGCGGTCGGAATGAAAGCCGACAACAACTTCCGCTACGCCTCCTATGTCTACAACGTGGCGGTGTTCGGAGATGGCGGTCAGGGTGTCATCAACCACCGGCCGGCGCAGACGCTGTCCTCCCTGCCCTTCCCGGCCGATCAGCCGATCCTCAATGATGGCAGGATGTGCGGCGGCCTGTCGTTCGATATGCCGATCGATGGACGCCATCATGAGGGACTGAATGTCGCCTATCTGGATAACCACTCCAAGTGGTTCAAGGCCACAAAGAACCCGCATCCCGATCCGACGTACTATGATGCCGTGATGAAGGCGCAACTCGACGCCTGGATCATCGCCACGGGGCCCTTCCGCTCTGCCGATCCCAACTGGCCGAGCTTCGAGTTTATGGGCATCGTCATCGACCCCGCCTGCCCCGATCCCGCCAAGAGCGCCTGCATCTTAGATCCCCAATAATCCGGCGGAAACAGCAATCGGGCATCCGAACGCTCCCAACGTCCGGATGCCCGATTGTTTAAGAGGATCCTGGTATCTCCTCTTTGAGGGGAAGACCACACCGACCAGGTCTTCCCCTCTCTCCGGGTCTCAGGCCAGGGCTGTTTTGTACAGTTCCAACAACTTGCCCCATGCGCGCTCGGCGTCCGCTTTGTTATAGATAGGTCGGTCGGGCGAAGCAGGCATGTCCGGCATGCACCAGCCGTGCAGGCTCTGATAGACCTCGATCTCGGCATGGAGTTTCGCTGCGTCGAAGGCTTCGCGCAGCTTGTCTTTCGCATCGGGCTGGCGCATATCATCGTTCGAGGCGATGCCGATATAGAAGCGGGCTTTCATCTTGGGGACGAGCAGGTGCGGGCTGTTCGGTTGATCCGTCACGAGACCGCCGCCGTGGAACGACGCGGCGGCTCCAATGCGATCCGGTTCGGCAGCAGCGGTCTTGAAGACCAGTGGGCCGCCCATACAGTAGCCCTGGGTGCCGATCTTCTTTGCGGTATCGACGGACTTCTGTTTATCGAGATAGGCGATAAATGCCACCGCATCCTTTTCCGCCGCCCCCGGCGCATTGAGCCCTTCCATCAGTTTTCTCAGGCGGGCCATATCGTCCGCATTCTGGAAACTGAAGGTAGCGGTATTGAGATTCAACGCGGAGACTTTGGCAGCCCGATAGTAAGGATTGGGGATCAGTACCGAGTAGCCCTCCGCAGCGAGGCGCTTGCCCATCTGGCGCAGCGCGGGACGCAGCCCGAACGCGTCCGGCCAGATCAGCACACCAGGGTAGGAACCGTTCTTGGGATGAATGAAGGCGGCATCGCACTTTCCGTCCGGTGTTTTGACCTCGACGTTGGTCTCCACCACCGGCAAGTCTGCGGACGCTGCCACTCCGGTAGCGGCAGCGAGCCCGGCTGCCACCGATAGTGCGACCAGGTCGCGCCGTGACAGGTCACTCCGCGCTGCACCCTCACTCTGATGATCCTTATTCGACATTCTATGTTTCCTTTCGCACGCGATGAGAATGGGATAGGCAGGTTTCTTGGATGTAAGCTCACTCTTTTATTCACCATCCATGCGCCTATTCCCTTGAAATTCCTGCGCTACAGACGATATCTGGTGATGCAGGGACACACCAGCAGGAACAGAATTCTCCGGAAGTGAATAAGTAGAAAACATGTAGGATTGCCATGCGAGGAAAGAAGAGCGCATGCCCGCCTTGGAAGGGAAGCTACGCGATGGCATGGGCCGATGGATTGGAAGGGAGGCGTGATGAGCACAAAGAATGACACCGCATACCAGATCTCCGCCGCAAACGTGCGCTTCGGGCCGGGAGTCACCCGCGAGGTCGGTATGGATCTGATCGATCTGGGAGCGCGCCGCACGCTGGTGCTGATCGACCCGGTATTGCGGGCGTTGCCCGTGGGAGAGGCCGTCATCGAGGCGTTGCGCGCCGCCCACATCGCGTTCGAGATCTTCGACCGTATCGCCGTCGAGCCCACCGACCGCAGCTTTCTGGAGGCGATCGAGGCGGCAACAGCGGACCCCTTCGATTCGTTCGTCGCCGTAGGAGGGGGCAGCACCATCGACACCGCGAAAGCTGCCAACCTCTATTCTACCTACCCCGCCGATTTCCTGGACTATGTGAATGCGCCTATCGGCAGAGGGCTGCCGGTGCCGGGGCCAGTGAAGCCGCTGATTGCCATCCCGACAACAGCCGGCACGGGCAGTGAGACGACCGGTGTCGCGATCTTCGATTACCTGGAGAAGGGAGCCAAGACGGGGATTGCCCATCGCTCCCTCAAACCCACTCTGGGCCTGGTGGATCTGGAGAACACCCGCTCGCTTCCGCCTGCGGTCGCCGCCGCAACCGGGTTGGATGTGCTGAGCCATGCATTGGAGTCCTACACAGCGGCTCCCTACAGCGCCCGCCCTCGCCCCGCGCGCCCGCTGGAGCGCCCGGCCTACCAGGGGTCCAATCCGATCAGCGATATCTGGGCGCTTCGGGCGCTGGAACTGATCGATGGTTATCTGCTGCGCGCGGTCGGCGATCCCTCGGATGAGGAGGCGCGCGGCCAGATGCTGTTGGCGGCGGCGATGGCGGGGATCGGTTTCGGCAATGCCGGCGTCCATCTGCCGCATGGCATGTCCTATCCGGTGTCCGGCATGGTACGCAGCTACCACCACACGGGTTACGCCGCCGACCATCCGCTGATCCCACACGGCATCTCCGTGATCCTGCACACGCCGGCCGTTGTTCGGTTCACGGCTGCCGCATCGCCGGAGAGGCATTTGCGCGCTGCCGCTGCGCTGGGTGCGACGGTAACGGATGCGGCTCCCGAGGAAGCCGGCGAGATCCTGGCGGAACGGGTTACGGAGATCATGCGCTCCCTGGAAGTGCCCAACGGCCTGGAGGCCGTCGGCTACACGGAGGCGGACATTCCAGTCCTGGTCGAAGGGACCCTGCCGCAGCACCGCGTCACGAAGCTCTCGCCCATTCCTGCGGGCCGGGAGGAGTTGACCGCGCTCTTCCGTGCCTCCATGCGGGTCTGGTGAGAGCAGCGGACGATACACGCCGCTAATATTCGGATTAATCCTAACCATGAACATGGATGCCATCGAGAAAGCCATTGCTGCAAAGCTCCAGGAACTGCATATCCCCGGCGGTTCGGCGGTCATCGTAAAAGACGACCAGGTCGTCTTCAGGAAGGCCTTCGGGTTGCGAGATGTCGAGCGCCATCTGCCCGTCACCCTGTATACTCTCTTTCCTATTTGCTCGTGTACCAAATCTTTCACCGCAATGGCTGCTGCGATGAGCCAGGATGCCGGTACGCTTGCGCTGGACGATTCGCCGCGCCGGTATTTGCCCTACTTTCAACTCCACGATCCCGAAGCGAACGCACAGACGACGATCCGCGACCTGCTCTGTCATCGCACGGGCCTGATGGGAATGGACGTCCCGGTGGTTGCCGATTCCAATCATGTTCTGAGCCGCGAAGACCTCCTTCATGCCGCAGGGAGCGCGAAGCCCACCGCTCGGTTCCGCGAGAAGTTTCAGTACTCCAACGTACTGTTCGCGGCCGCTGGGGACGCGGTGGCGAACGCCGATCATCAGCCCTGGGAGCAGGTGATGTCCGAGCGGATTTTCAAGCCGCTGGTTATGACCTCCAGTCTCACTTCCAAACAGGCGATGGAACAGTTCGGCAACTATACGCAGGGCTATGAGTACGACGACGCAACCGGACAGCATCAGAAGCGGCAGTTCCCCGATTGGATACCATTGGTGGCTCCCGGCGGAGCCATTATGTCCAATATCAGGGATATGACGCAGTGGCTTCGGCTGATGCTGGGCGGAGGCGTTTTTGAAGGCAAACGTCTTGTTTCCGAAAAAGGCTTTCAGGAACTGATCACGCCCCACCTCTTGCAATCGAACAGAGCAGACGAAAAATACGCGATCTGTCTGGGCTGGTACACTGTCGACTGGAACGGTTTTCGGGTCGTGCAGGCCAATGGAAGTACGGCAGGCTTTTTCGCGAGTATTTCCTTCATGCCGGATGAGCGGATCGGTATGGTCATTCTGTCCCAACTGGGAACTGGCCAATGTGACCCGGTGTTCTTCTGGCCTCTCATTCTGGGAAAACCGGAACCGCCTGCCGCTTCCGAAACCACTTCTGGCGCTCCTGTCTCCGCTTCACCTCCTCTCGGAGAAGCGGGCTATCGTGGCCCGCTTTCAGCCGACGCGTTGATCGCCCGGATGATCGCGGCCCTGGGTGGCGAGTCCAACCTTCGCAAGCATACTTCGATGGTTGTTCGCTTCCGGCGCGTCTATGAGAATCTGGGCATGGTGTCTGAGGAGACTCTGCTTACCGTTCGGTTGATGGACAAATCTACCCGTTCAAAACGACCATCCGAGATGGATTGGGCGAATCGTGCATCACGGTCAAAACGGTACAGTTCAACGTGCCTCTTGCTGAAAATGCGTTTCAACCACGGAACAGAAGGGGCCAACGCGGGCTGCGCAAGGAATAGGTTCTGCCTCCCGATTCCTCCGCGCAAATGCAAGAAAGGAAGAGACGCAAATGCTGAAAATCCGCAGATTGGAGGGTGAGGAACAACGCGAGGCGGACCTTATCTGGCTTCAGGCATTCGAGCGTGGGACGCGCAGCCAATTGCAAGGTCTGGATGCATACAGAGAGCGCTTCGCTTACCGCATCGTCCGGTTCGGACTGTGGGATTCCGTCGGACTACAGGCAACCTTTGAGATGGTCAACTCCTCTCTCCATTTCGGTCCGGAGGCAATCCTGCCGACGGGCTATATCTCCTCCATTGCCTGTTTGCCGGCCAGTAGAGGACGCGGTTATGGAGGCGCTGGCCTCAAACACCTGCTGGAGCATATGCGGGACGCGGGGCAGGTCCTCTCAACGCTTTTCCCCTTTAGCTTTGACTACTATCGCCGGTTCGGCTGGGAATGGATCAGCCCTTCGCGCGGCTATAAGGTTCCCACGCGCATACTCCGATCCGACCCCGAAACAGAGCATGTACGCACTGCTGCGCAAGAGGATCGCTCTGGCATCAAAGCCATGTATAGGCAGTTTGCCGGAGGCTACCGTGGCATGGTGGCTCGCGATGACATCCAATGGGACTATATGTTGAACGACCGCAAGGAGCATTTTACCTATACCTATCTTTATGAGCGCGAGGGGAAGATCGAAGGCTATCTCGTCTATCGGGGGGGCAAGGAGGAGGAGACCTGGCTGCCGGAGTTCCTCACGCTGACGCCGCGTGCCCAACGCGCTCTCCTGGGGCTGTTGAAGCGCCACGAAATGCAGGTCCGGAAGTTCGCCTGGAAAGCTCCCGAGGACGATGGTCTCTGGTCGCAATGCTTCCATAAGGAAATGGAGACCTCGGTCTGGACATCCCTGCAGGGGCGTGTGGTAGATGTCGTCGGCGCTCTGAGAGCCTGGAGGCCTGACCCTGCTGTACGCGGTACGCTGATACTTGGTATTCAGGACCCCTGTGCGCCCTGGAACCAGGGAACCTGGAAAGTGGCGTTTGAGGAGGGCAATGTGTCCGTGTATGCCACTAAGGAAGAGTCCCAGGTCCGCATGGATATCCAGGCATTCTCGCAGGCTCTATTCGGTGTCCCGACCGTGGCGGTGCTTCGGAAGCAGGAACGGATGCAGGTCTCCGAAGAGGCAGGCTATCTGGCCCTATGCCGCCTTCTGGTCGGTCCGCCCATGTGGACGGACGCCAACTTTTGAGGGACTGCGGATATGGAAACTCGTTTCCTCTCGGATCGGGCTCCCAGGAAGATTGGGGAGCCCCGACAGGATTCGAATCTCTGCTCTCATGAACACACCTCGGGTGAATACAAACAAGGAATCCGGGCTTGGCATGGCGAACAGGGAGGCGCGTGTATATCACCCCAATGAATGGAGAATGACCTCCCATGGTAAAACGATGGGTGTTCCTGTGTGTGCTGGCGGTGCTGCTCTTCCCCGGCCTTGCTTCCCGCGCCGACCTGGCCGCCTACCTGGCGAAGCCGGAGCCTGTCTACCGCTGGGAGAAGCAGGGGGAACAGAAAATGGGCGAGGGGACGATATATGACCTGCACCTGGTTTCGCAGACCTGGCAGGGGATCGTCTGGGAGCATCGCCTGCTCCTCTATGTGCCGGACAAGCCGCTCTATCCCCATCTCTGCACCCTGATGAATACCGGTGGGAACGGCGGAGCGCGCGACTATGCCATGCTCCCGGTGGCGGCGAAGCAGACCGGCGGCCCCTTCGCCATCCTCTTCAATATCCCCAACCAGCCCCTCTATGGCGGCAAGACCGAGGACGCCCTGATCGTCTATACCTGGCAGAAGTTCCTGGAGACCGGAGACGAGTCCTGGCCGCTCCACTTCCCGATGGCAAAATCCGTCCTCAAGGCCATGGACGCCCTGCAGGCGTTTACGCGGGAGGCGAAGCTGGATTCGTTGGATGACTTCGTCGTCACCGGCGGGTCCAAGCGCGGCTGGACCGCCTGGCTGGTGGGCGCAAGCCGGGACCCCCGCGTGAAGGGCATCGCCCCCATGGTGATCGACACACTCAATCTGGCGGCGCAGACGCCGCACCAACTGGCGGCGTTCGGCAAGCCCAGCGAGCAGGTCGCCGACTACACCGGGGTCGGAATGCAGGATATGCTCAAAACGCCTGCGGGGCAGAAGCTCCTCAAGCTGGAGGACCCCTACAGCTACCGCGACATCCTCACCCTGCCCAAGCTGATCCTTCTGGGGACCAACGACCGCTACTGGGCGCAGGATGCGCTGAACCTCTACTGGAACGGCCTGAAGGGGCCGAAGTGGGTGATGTATACCCCGAATGTGGGGCACAACCTGGGCGGCGACGAGGATCATCTGCGGGTCTTTGCCAGCCTGGGAGCGTTTGCCCGCTCTATCGCCTCACGCGCGTCGCTCCCCAAGCCCACCTGGCACTATGTAAAAACCGCCTCGGGCGCTGACCTCACTGTCAAGAGCGATCTTCCCCTGGTTGCGGCCAGCCTCTGGCAGGTCCATGCGGACACGCAGGACTTCCGGGATTCCAGGTGGACCTCAGAGCCGATCTCCGCCGATCCGAAGGGCTTTACAACCCATATTCCCGCCCCCACACAGGGCTATGCCGCCGTGTACGCCGACCTCACCTACACGGTCGGCGACCAGACCTTCCATCTCACGACCCAGATCGAGATTCTGCCGCAATCGAAACAGCCCTGACGCTCCGGTGGTTTGCAGGGAGGGAAAGCCCCTCCCATTCTTTTGGAAGGGAGCTGACCTGTATGAAGATGAGTTTCAAAGAGTTCACTGTCAGCCTCAAGCTGCCTTACATCGGAGAGGTTTCCGGCAAATGGGCGCCCGATGAATCCGAGCAGAAAGCGGCCTGGGAGATGTATGTGGAGCTGGTCACACGCATCTCGGTGGTTTCACTGGGGCCAGACGAAGGGCTGGTCAGTGAGGCTCTGGCGTCTCTCCACAGCCTCTTCGACATCACACGCTCCATTCTGCGCTCCTATGGCCCGAATGTGGCGCGTCCCAAAATTGAGCACACCTACTCTTTTGGTTACCTGGCAGTGGTCGTGTTGAATGGAGCCTTGCGTCCTCTGTTGGCGAAATGGCATCCGCTGCTGACGGATTGGGAGAGCAAGAAGCCTGACGACAAATCGGCTGTGGAATGGGAGCGGGCGTGGAAGGATAAGCAGGGCAAAGACCTGAACCTGGCGCTGCGCCAGGAGTTGAGCCAGGTGCAATCAGCACTGGTTCAATATGCCAATCTCCTGGCGGAAGTCGCCGATATACCGTCCCTGATTATCGAACAGGTTGAGGATGCTGGGGAGCGGGAGCGTTAAGGCTCCCGCTCCTCCTTCAAGACGCGAAAGATGGGGGCGGAGGTGCGGAGAGGCATCGCGCCCTCTTTCCATTCCTTACGCGGCAGGACGAAGCAGTGGTCGCGGGGAACCAGCAGCTCCTCCTCGCACCAGCCGTCCGTGAGGATCATGATGGGGGCGGAGGTAGGAAAATCCGGCCGGGAGAGCAGGTGATTGATGGCGGGCTGGAGTACGGTTCCGCCACGGCCCTGGATCGGGAAGATGCCGCGTAGGTCGGTCGGGGCGACGAAGCCCCGGTCGTAGGGCTGCGCGTCGCACAGGATCAGGCGCACGGCGGGAACGTCCCGCGCTTCCGCGTAGGAGGCGATCGCGCCCAGGGCACGGCCCAGCATCTCCCGGTCCATCGAGCCGGAGGTGTCCAGTACGACACCGAAGGTGCAGGCGTCCTTCCACTCCTGCGGCACATAGCGCGCCGGACGGGGAATGTCGGGGGTGGAGGCCTGACGGCGGCTGGCGCGCCCATAGGATCGCAGCGATTCGCGAACCATCGGAACGTGCGCTTCCATCCAGCGAGCCAACTCCACATCCCAGGGCACAGGCGGGGTGAACAGAGAGCGGATCTCCTCGATCAGCCCGGCAGGGATCAGACCGCGCCCATAGCCCTGACAGGCCAGTCCCGCCGCCATGCAACGGCGATACAGGTCGTCCAGGGAGGTCACATCGCCCCGGTAGAGCCGACGCTCTTCCAGGAGAATATCGCCGGACTTGCCTCGAAACCCACTCAGGGCTTTGCAGCGGCGAGAGTCCCGGCCCAGCAGGTCGTAGACCTCCTCGGCGGACATCCCGGTCAGACGGGGATCGTACATGCCGCCGATGTGCGGGAACTTCCCGACGCCCATCTCGACAAGCCAGGAGTTGATGACAAAGTCCGCCGCA